>NZ_JBIVAX010000004.1:0-333024 GCF_044745805.1 Kitasatospora sp. NPDC086801 | reverse complement strand
GTGGACGGCAGCCTGACCGAGTACGGCCTGACGACGTACGTGCGGGGCGCGCGGCCGCGGCCCGCCCGCCCCTCGTCGTCATCGGAGCCCGGGACTCGGAGCCCGGGGCTCGAAGCCCGGGGCTCCGTACGGCGTCAGTCCTGCGGCGTGTAGTACGAGACCAGCTCCGCCGTACCCGGCTCGACGCCCTTCCACGAGCCGCTGAAGCTGAGCACCGCGATCGCCGCCGTCGGGAAGCCGCCGAGCCGCAGCCGCTCCAGCGCGTCCCGGTCGCCCGCATCACCGGCCAGCACCTGGGTCAGGCCCAGCACGCCGGGGTTATGCCCGACCAGCACCACGTCCGCGTACTCCTCCGGGGTCTCCTGGAGGACGGCGATGATCTCGCCGGGGCTGGCCTCGTAGACCCGGTCCTCGTACACGGTCTTGCGGGCCCGCTTCGGCAGCTCGTGCGCCGCCAGCTTCCAGGTCTCGCGGGTGCGCAGCGCGGTGGAGCAGAGCACGTAGTCGGGGTTGATGCCGGAGTCGACCAGCCAGCGGCCGGCGTCCGGGGCCTGGTGACGGCCCCGGTCGGCCAGCGGCCGCTCGTGGTCGTCCACGCCGTTGGGCCAGTCGGCCTTGGCATGGCGGAGAACGATGATCCTGCGGGGCGTGTCGGCGCTCATACCCAGCAAGCTTGGCAGAAAAGCCGCTCCGGGGCGCGGTGCTCCCGGTTGCCGCCACTCGCAGGGGTGGAGGGTGTCATCATCCGCCGTTCGTCCGGCCCTTCCGATGGACGGAGGTGCCCGGTGGACGGCGGTGATGCGGGGGGGGCTGGACCGGGTCAGCCTATGGCGGCGGCGACGGAGGCGATGATCGCCACCAGCACCACGATGCCGGCGATCGCCAGGGCGATCTGGCCGAGTTGCTTGCGGCCGTCGGTCGGGTTGGGATCGAGAACGGGCATGTCCGGGATTCTTCCACCCCGAACACGCCCGTCGGTCACCGACCCCTCGGGGTTGGCCGTCCCTTGGTCAGGCCTTGACCTGCGCCACGGGGTGGACCGCCTCGTCCTCGATGTGCCGGGCCATCGCGGCCCGCAGGCCGAACATCATCTGCGGCACCAGCAGCAGCGCCAGGAAGCCCAGCGGCCCGTACCACTCACCGGTCATCTGGTAGATCCGGCCGATCAGGATCGGGCCGGGGATGGAGATCAGGTAGCCGACGCCCTGGGCGAAGGCGGAGAGCTGGGCGACCCCGCCGGCCGTCCGGGCGCGCAGCCCGATCATCGTCAGCACCAGCGGGAAGGCGCAGTTGGACAGGCCCACCAGGACCGCCCAGAGCCACGACGCCCCGGCCGGGGCCAGCGCCAGCCCGGCGTACCCGACGATGCCGCAGGCGGCCAGCACGACGACGAACAGTCGCTGGTCGCCGCGGCGGGCGGCCAGGTTGGGCAGCACGAAGGAGACCGGCACGCCGATCACCATGGTCACCGCGAGCAGCACCCCGGAGGTGCCCTTGTCGACGCCGGCGTCCTGGAAGATCTTCGGCAGCCAGCCCATCACCACGTAGGCGCCGGTGGCCTGGAGGCCGAAGAAGCAGGCCATCGCCCAGGCCGTCCGACTGCGGGTGATCGGCAGCCTGGCGGCGGCCGCCCCGCCCGCGCGCTCGCCGCGCTCGCGCTTGGTCAGCAGCACCGGGAGCCAGAGCAGCAGGGCCAGCGCGGCGAGGCCGGCCCAGACGCCCAGGCCGTAGCGCCAGTCACCACCGAGTGCGCTGGTCATCGGCACGGTGACGGCGGCGGCCAGCGCGGTGCCGGCCGACAGCGCCATCGAGTACAGGCCGATCATCGGACCGACCTTGTCCGGGAAGTAGCGCTTGATCACCACCGGGATCAGCACGTTGGAGACCGCCACGCCGGCCAGCGCGAGCGCGGTCAGCAGCAGGAACACCGCGGTACCGCCGGCGAAGGAGCGGGACAGCACGCCCGCGGTGATCGCGCCCATGCCGGCGGTGATCACGGCGATCGGGCCGACCCGCCGGGCCATCGAGGGTGCGGCGAAGCCGAACAGGCCGAAGCAGAGCGACGGGACGGCGGTGAGCAGCCCGGCGAGCGTCGGGTTCATCCCGAGGCCGGCGCGGACCTGGTCGAGCAGCGGCCCGAGGCTGGTGACCACGGGGCGCAGGTTGAAGGCGGCGGCGGCGATCGCGATGGCGAACAGCCAGCCCAGGTACTTGCCGGAGGAGGTGGTGGAGGGCCGCTCGGTCTGCGGCCGGGCCTCGGTTCGTGGGGAGGCGGTGGTGTCTGCTGCGGGAGGCATGGACGCCATCATAGAATGATGGGATGAATCGGCGCACCTTGGAATTGGCATGATGTGCCGACCCACTCCCCCACCGGGCACCGGGCCGTCCCACCCACCGGCCCCGTCCACCCACCCGTAGCCGCAAGGAGTCCCCGTGGCGCTGTCCTCGCCGAGGCGCACCCCGCTGTCCGACCAGGTGATCGCGCAGCTGCGCGCCCAGATCACCTCCGGGGAGTGGCCCGTCGGCTCCCGCATCCCCACCGAGGCCGCACTCGTCGAACAGCTCGGCGTCGCCCGCAACACCGTCCGCGAGGCCGTCCGCGCCCTCGCCCACAACGGGCTGCTCGACATCCGCCAGGGCTCCGGCACCTACGTGCTCGCCACCAGCGAGCTGGCCGGGGTGATGCACCGCCGCTTCGCCGACGCCGACCAGGCGCAGGTCGCCGAACTGCGGGCCGCCCTGGAGACCTCCGCGGCCGGCCTCGCCGCCACCCGCCGCACCGACCGCGACCTCGGCCTGCTGGACGCCGCGATCGGCCGCCGCGAGGCCGCCTGGCACTCCGGCGACGCCGAGGACTTCATCCAGGCCGACGCCGCGTTCCACCAGGCCGTCGTCGCCGCCGCCCACAACGACGTGCTCGCCGCCGTCTACGCCGACCTCGGCGAGGTCACCCGCGCCCACCTGCGGCACGACGTCGGCCCCGAGCTGATCGCCGAGCGCTACATCGGCCACGACACCATCCTCGACGCCATCCGGGCCGGCGACCCCCAGCGCGCCGCCGTCGAGGCCGGCCGCGCCATCGGCGCGTGCACCCCCGCCGACGTCTGAGCCGTCCTGGAACGCCGCTGCCCGGCACCCCCGTGGGGGTGCCGGGCAGCGGCGTACGGCGGAGCGGCGTACGGCGAAGCGGTCAGGCGCCGATGGCGTGCACGCCGCCGTCGACGTGGATGATCTCGCCGGTGGTCTTCGGGAACCAGTCCGACAGCAGCGCGACGATGCCGCGACCGGCCGGCTCCGGGTCGCTCAGGTCCCACTTGAGCGGGGAGCGGTGGTTCCAGGTGTCCGCGAGGTCGCCGAAGCCCGGGATGGACTTGGCGGCCATCGAGCCGATCGGGCCGGCCGAGATCAGGTTGCAGCGGATGTCCCGCTCGCCCAGGTAGCGCGCCAGGTAGCGGTTGGTCGACTCCAGGGCGGCCTTGGCCGGGCCCATCCAGTCGTACTGCGGCCAGGCGTACTGCGCGTCGAAGGTGAGGCCGACGACCGAGCCGCCGTCCTGCATCAGCGGCAGCAGCGCCATGGTCAGCGACTTCAGCGAGAAGGCCGAGACGTTCATCGCGGTGGCCACGGACTCCCACGGGGTGTCCAGGAAGTTGCCGCCCAGGGCGTCCTGCGGCGCGAAGCCGATCGAGTGGACGATGCCGTCCAGGGTCGGCAGGTGCTCGCGGACCTTGTCCGCGATGCCCGCCAGCTCCTCCTCGCTGGAGACGTCCAGCGGCAGCACGGTGACCGGCTTCGGCAGCTTCTTGGCGATCCGCTCGGTCAGGCTCGGGCGCGGGAACGCGGTGAGGATGATCTCCGCACCCTGCTCCTGAGCGAGCTTGGCGGTGTGGAAGGCGATGGAGGACTCCATCAGCACGCCGGTGATCAGGATCCGCTTGCCCTCAAGGATTCCACTCATGCTCAGTGACCCATGCCCAATCCGCCGTCGACGGGAATGACGGCTCCGGTGATGTACGCGGCCTCGTCCGAACCGAGGAACCGCACGGTGGAGGCGACCTCGGCGGGCGACGCGTAGCGGCCCAGC
The DNA here is from genome assembly GCF_044745805.1 of Kitasatospora sp. NPDC086801. Classification (NCBI taxonomy): domain Bacteria; kingdom Bacillati; phylum Actinomycetota; class Actinomycetes; order Kitasatosporales; family Streptomycetaceae; genus Kitasatospora; species Kitasatospora sp. NPDC086801. The sequence continues at coordinate 328,940 of NZ_JBIVAX010000004.1, read as the reverse complement.
GGCACGCCCGAGACGATCTCCGCACGGCGCTCGTCGCTGAGCACAGCGGTCATGTCGGTGTCGACGAAGCCGGGGGCGACCACGTTGACGGTGATGTTGCGCGGGCCCAGCTCGCGCGCCAGCGACCGGGCGAAGCCGACCAGGCCCGCCTTGGACGCGGCGTAGTTCGCCTGGCCCGGCGAACCGGACAGGCCCACCACGGACGAGATCAGCACGACGCGGCCCTTGCGGGCGCGCATCATCAGCTTCGAGGCGCGCTTGACCACCCGGAAGGCACCGGTCAGGTTGGTGTCCAGGACGGAGGTGAAGTCCTCCTCGGACATGCGCAGCAGCAGGGTGTCCTTGGTGATGCCCGCGTTGGCGACCAGCACCTCGACCGCGCCGTGCTTCTCCTCGATCTCGGTGAAGGCGGCGTCGACCTGCGCGGCGTCCGTGATGTCGCAGCGCACCGCGAGGACGTCGTACTTCTCCAGGGCCTCGGGCACCTCACCCGAACGGCTGGTGATGGCGACCTTGTCACCCGCCTCGGCGAAGGCCTGGGCGATCGCGAGGCCGATGCCCCGGTTTCCTCCGGTGACGAGAACCGAGCGGCTCAACGATCCACCTCTCTCCGTGTGTGAGCACGTACGTCGGAACGCGTACGCAGTGTGACGCTATCGGGCGGTCGGCGGTGTCGGCGCATCGGGCTCCCACAGCGCCGCACCAGAGGAACTGTCGCAATCCGACAATCCGTACCCGCAGCGCCCCGCACCTGCTCAGCCACCCCGATCGAACCACGGCCGGAGCCGAGCCGGCGCCGCCGTACGGGAACAACACGGCCCCGCGCACCCGTTGCCCCCGTGGTGCGGGCCGACCCGGGACCGGCCGTACCGATCCCCGAAGGGTCCCGCGAGGAACGAAGGCAGGGCGCATGACCAAGGCACGGCCCCGGAGCACCCACCGACACGGACGGCTGCTGGCCCTGACCGCCCTGGCGGCCGGCCTGGGAGCGGCCGCGTGGTCGCTGCGCGACCTGCCGGCGGCGTTCGGCCGGCGGCCGGACGGCGAGCACGAGGAGCGGGTGCGCGACTCGCCGCAGTACCGCGACGGCGTCTTCCACAACGCCCCCTCCACCCTGGCCCGGGCCACCACCACCCCGGACATCGACCGCGGCACCGTCCGCCGGATGCTGTTCGAGCGCGCGGGCCTCGTCCCCGCCAACCCGGTGCCGACCGTCCGCCCCGTCGGCGGCCCCGGCCCGGCCGCCGAGGGCGTGGCGATCACCTGGTACGGGCACGCCTCCGCACTGGTGGAGATCGAGGGCTCCCGGGTGCTGCTCGACCCGATCTGGAGCGAACGCTGCTCCCCCGCCGCGCACGTCGGCCCCAAGCGGCTGCACCCGGTGCCGGTGGAACTGGAGGAGCTGCCGCAGGTCGATGCCGTGCTGATCTCGCACGACCACTACGACCACCTGGACATGGCGACGGTCAAGCGCCTGGTGCGCAGCCAGTCCGCGCCGTTCGCGGTGCCGCTGGGCATCGGCGGCCACCTGCGCCGCTGGGGCGTCCCGGAGCACCGCATCATCGAGCTGGACTGGGACGAGACCTGCACCCTCGGCGACCTGGTGCTCACCCTCACCTCGGCGCACCACTTCTCCGGCCGCGGCCTGACCCGCAACACCACCCTGTGGGGCTCCTGGGTGATCGCCGGCCCCGACCGCAAGGTCTTCTACACCGGCGACTCCGGCTACTTCGAGGGCTACGCCCGGATCGGCGACCAGCACGGCCCCTTCGACGCCGCGCTGGTGCAGATCGGCGCCTACGACGCCGCCTGGGCCGACATCCACATGACCCCCGAGGACGCCGTGCGCGCCCACCGCGACCTCCAGGCGGGCCTGCTGGTGCCGGTGCACTGGTGCACCTTCAACCTGGGCCTGCACCCGTGGGCCGAGCCGATCGAGCGGCTGCTGGTCGAGGCCAAGGCGCAGGCCGTCCCGCTGACCGTGCCGCGCCCCGGCGAGCGGGTCGACGTGGACAACCCGCCGGAGCTGGACGGCTGGTGGGAGAGCGTCGGCTGACCGACCGGCCACCACGGCGGCGCACCGACCGAAATGCGCTGGCCGAAACCCCCTGGACCGGCCATGATGCGGTGCGGGCGCCCCTGTGCGGCGCCGCACCGCCACCCTCCGCGACCAGGGAGCTCGCTTGCCTCCGATCCCTCCGGCCGACAGCGTCGGCGCCCCGCACGGGCGCGCCGTCGATCCGCTGTTCCTCGCCTTCCCGCTGCGCACCCTCGCCGACGCCGCCCTCACCCGGGCGCGCGAACTCGGCGCCACCCACGCCGACTTCCGCCTGGAGCGGGTCCGCAGCGCCTCCTGGCGGCTGCGCGACGCCCGCCCGTCCGGCACCTCCGACAGCGTGCAACTCGGCTTCGCCGTCCGGGTGCTGCTGGACGGCGCCTGGGGCTTCGCCGCCGGGGTGGACCTCACCGCCGACGCGGCGGCGCGGGTCGCCGAGCAGGCCGTCGCGGTGGCCCGCCTGTCCGGCGGAATCAGCCGGGCCGCCGGCTCCGCCGAGCGGGTCGAGCTGGCCGACGAGCCGGTGTACCGGGACGCCACCTGGGTCTCCTCGTACGAGGTGAACCCCTTCGAGGTGCCGGACGCGGAGAAGACCGCACTGCTCGCCGAGTGGAGTTCGCGGCTGCTGGCCGCCGAGGGCGTCTCACACGTCCGGGCGAGCCTGCTGACCGTCCAGGAGAACAAGTTCTACGCGGACACCGCGGGCACCGTCACCACCCAGCAGCGGATCCGGCTGCACCCCACGCTGGAGGCCACCTCGGTGGACGAGCGCACCGGGGCCTTCGACTCGATGCGCACGCTGGCCCCGCCGGTCGGCCGCGGGTTCGAGTACCTCACGGGGGCCCGGGGGTCGTCCCCCGACGGACGGGGCCCGCGCGGAACGGGCTGGGACTGGGACGCCGAACTCGCCGAACTGCCCACCCTGCTGGCCGAGAAGATGAAGGCACCGAGCGTCCGGGCCGGCCGCTACGACCTGGTCATCGACCCGTCCAACCTCTGGCTGACCATCCACGAGTCGATCGGCCACGCCACCGAGCTGGACCGCGCCCTCGGCTACGAGGCCGCCTACGCCGGCACCTCCTTCGCCACCTTCGACCGGCTCGGCTCGCTCAGGTACGGCTCCGAGCTGATGCACGTCACCGGCGACCGCACCGCCGAGCACGGCCTGTCCACGATCGGCTACGACGACGAGGGCGTCGCCACCCAGTCCTGGGACCTGGTCAAGGACGGCATCCTGGTCGGGTACCAACTCGACCGCGGCATGGCCGAGCTGAAGGGCTTCGAGCGTTCCAACGGCTGTGCCTTCGCGGACTCCCCGGCGCACGTGCCGGTGCAGCGGATGGCCAACGTCTCGCTCCAGCCCGCCGCCGACGGCCCGGACACCGAGGGCCTGTTCGCCGGGGTGGAGAACGGCCTGTACATCGTCGGCGACCGCTCCTGGTCGATCGACATGCAGCGCTACAACTTCCAGTTCACCGGCCAGCGTGCCTACGCCATCAGGAACGGCGAACTCGCCGGCCAGGTCAAGGACTTCGCCTACCAGGCGACCACCACCGACTTCTGGGGCTCGATGACGGCGGTCGGCGGCCCACAGACCTACGTCCTCGGCGGCGCCTTCAACTGCGGCAAGGCGCAGCCCGGCCAGATCGCGGCGGTCAGCCACGGCTGCCCGTCGGCGCTGTTCCGCAACGTCAACGTGCTCAACACCCAGCAGGAGGCGGGTCACTGATGACCGCGATGCAGCCCCACGAACTGGTCGAGCTGGCACTCGGCCTCGCCCGCGCCGACGGCTGCGTGGTGATCGCCGACGAGGAGTCCACCGCCAACCTGCGCTGGGCCGGCAACTCGCTGACCACCAACGGCGTCACCCGCGGCCGCCGCCTCACCGTGATCGCCACCGTGGCCGGGGCCGACGGCACCGCCTCCGGCGTGGTCTCCCGCGAGGCCGTCACCCCGGACGAGGTGGAGGGCCTGGTCCGCGCCGCCGAGGAGGCCGCCCACGCGGCCGGCCCGGCCGAGGACGCCCAGCCGCTGGTGGCCGACCGGCCGTCCTCGCCGGACTTCACCCAACCGCCCGCCGAGACCTCGATCGCGGTGTTCGACGCCTTCGGCCCGGCCCTCGGCGAGGCCTTCGCCCGGGCCGCCGCGCAGGGCGAGCTGCTGTACGGCTTCGCCCGGCACGAGGTGGTCAGCAGCTACCTGGGCACCTCCAGCGGTCTGCGGCTGCGCCACGACCAGCCGACCGGCATGGTCGAGATCAACGCCAAGACCGCCGACCTGTCCGGCTCGGCCTGGGCCGGCGCCGCCACCCGGGACTTCTCCGACGTGGACGTCACCGCCCTGCACACCGAGCTGACCAAGCGCCTCGGCTGGGGCACCCGCAAGGTGGACCTGCCGGCCGGCCGGTACGAGACGCTGCTGCCGCCCTCGGCCGTCGCCGACCTGATGCTCTGCCTCGCCTGGTCCGCCGTCGGCCGCGACGCCCACGAGGGCCGCACCGTCTTCTCCAAGCCCGGCGGCGGCACCCGGATCGGCGACGAGCTCGGCGGGCTGCCGCTGACGCTGCGCACGGACCCGGCCGAACCCGGCCTGGAGTCGGTGCCGTTCGTCCTCGCGCACTCGACCGGCGGCGACGTCTCGGTCTTCGACAACGGCCTGCCGATCAACGCCACCGCGTGGGTCCGCGAGGGCGTGCTGGCCAACCTGGTCACCAGCCGCCACTCCGCCGGCCTCACCGGCCTGCCGCTGCGCCCGTTCGGCGACAACCTGGTGCTGGAGACGGCCGACCAGGACACCGCGCCGACCCTGGACGAGATGATCGCCCGCACCGAGCGCGGCCTGCTGCTCACCTGCCTCTGGTACATCCGCGAGGTGGACCCGGCGACGATGCTGCTCACCGGCCTGACCCGGGACGGCGTCTACCTGGTCGAGAACGGCGAAGTCGTCGGCGCGGTCAACAACTTCCGGTTCAACGAGTCCCCGGTGGACCTGCTCGGCCGGATCACCGAGGCGGGCCGCACCGAGCGCTGCCTGCCCCGCGAGTGGAGCGACTACTTCACCCGCACCGCGATGCCACCCGTGCGTGTCGCGGACTTCAACATGAGTTCGGTCAGCCAGGCCTCATAGCCACTGACCAACGGGGGGATACGAGAGACATGATGGACGAGAAGCGGCTGGTCAAGACGAGCAAGATGCTGTCGCGCATCCTGCGGCACGATCCGGAGCGGGTGGGCGTCACGCTGGACGAGTCCGGCTGGGTCCGGATCGACGTGCTCCTCGCCGCCCTCGCGGCGAAGGGCAACCGGCTGACCAGGGCCGATCTGGACCACGTGGTGGCGACCAACAACAAGCGCCGCTTCGGCTACTCCGCGGACGGTCTCTCGATCCGCGCCAACCAGGGCCACACGGTGGCGGTCGACCTCGGTCTGGCCGCCACCGTGCCGCCCCCGGTGCTCTACCACGGCACCGCCGACCGCCACCTGGCGTCGATCTTCCGGGAGGGCCTGCGCCCGATGGCCCGGCAGGACGTCCACCTGTCCGCGGACACCGAGACCGCGGTCCGGGTCGGCGCCCGGCACGGCCGCCCGGTGGTGCTCACCGTGAACGCGGCCGCGATGGCGGCGGCCGGCCACGAGTTCCGGATCAGCGACAACGGCGTCTGGCTCACCGACGCCGTCCCGCCGCAGTTCCTCTCCCGGCGGTCGTAGAACACGCCTCCGCCCGTCCCGATCGGCCGGACAGTCCCTTCGCACGCCCGACCGGGTGGGTCCGCCCCACCCGGTCTCGTCGTCGCCGCTGCCCGGGCGTACCGTGAGGAGGCCGTGCGGCGAGTCGCGCGGGAGCGTGGACGAGGGCGGTAGGACATGGGCAAGAGCGCCGGCGACGGGCAGATCCACCGGATCACGGGAGCGCGGAGCAGCCTCACCGAGGACGTCCGCGGGCGGCAGCGCCGCTACGTGATCTCGATGCTGCTCCGGACGGTCTGCGTGCTGCTCGCCGTGGTGCTGTGGGACGTCCAGCGGTGGCTGGCGTTCGCGGCGCTGGCGGGCGCCGTGCTGCTGCCGTACTTCGCCGTCCTGATCGCCAACGCGGGCCGGGAGCGGGCGCCGGGGCTGCCGAGCACCTTCGACATCCCGCTGGACACCCCGCTGATGCTCGGCCCCGGCGGGACGGGTGGGAAGGGTGGGGCGGGTGGGGCTCCTGGTACAGGAGGGGCAAAGGCCGGTGCCACCGATCCTTCACAGGGCCCGAACTGACCGTCCGTTTCGCGGTGTTTCGAGCGAATCCGGCTCGAAGAAAGCTCAGAAGAAGCTCAGATTAATCATGCAGGACCTCCCCATCCGAGGCACCTGGCGTGACATACTGCGTACGCGCTCCGCATCCCCCGTCGGAGCGACGGACCGACGCCGGGCGGCTCCCCCCGTGGCTGCCCGGCGTCGCCATGCCCGGATCCGGGCGGGCTCCCTCCGGGCCGCGGGAAGCGCGTGAAACACTGGCGGTGCAGACCACCCGCCTATCGCTGAGGACGACCCGATGGACACCCCGCAGACGCCGATCTGCTCCGCCAAGGGCTGCCGGGCGGACGCCCGTTGGGTGCTGGTGTGGAACAACCCCAAGCTGCACACCCCGGACCGCCGCAAGACCTGGCTCGCCTGCGACGACCACCGCGAGCACCTGTCCCAGTTCCTCGGCGTGCGCGGCTTCCTCAAGGAGGTCGTCGCCTTCGCCGACTGGACCCCCGACCCGTCCGAGCCGGCCTGACGCCCTGCGGCGCCCGGGACGCACCGGCCGCCCGAGACGCCCTGCGCCGCCCGAGGAGCCCTGACCGCCCGAGGACTGCTAGCCGCCGATCGCCGACATCGGCCGCTCGGGCTGGTGGAACTCCGGGTCGTCGATCCCGGCCCCGGCCTTCTTGCCCCACATCGCCGCCCGCCACAGCGTGCCCAGCTCGGCGTCGTCCGCGCCCGAGCGCAGGGCGGTGCGCAGGTCCGTCTCCCCGGTCGCGAACAGGCAGTTGCGCACCTGCCCGTCGGCGGTCAGCCGGGTCCGGTCGCAGGCCCGGCAGAACGGGCGGGTGACGGAGGCGATCACGCCCACCCGGGCCGGGCCGCCGTCCACCAGCCAGCGCTCGGCGGGCGCCGCGCCCCGGCGGGCGGACGGCTCCGGGGTGAGCGTGAACCGGGTGCCGAGCAGGTCGAGGATCTCCTCGGCGGTGACCATCGCGGAGCGGTCCCAGCCGTGCTGGGCGTCCAGCGGCATCTGCTCGATGAAGCGCAGCTCGTAACCGTGCTCCAGGCACCAGGCCAGCAGGTCGGACGCCTCGTGGTCGTTGACCCCGCGCATCAGCACCGCGTTCAGCTTGACGGGCGTCAGCCCGGCGGCCTCGGCGGCGGCCAGCCCGGCCAGCACGTCCTGGTGGCGGTGGCGGCGGGTGAGGGTGTGGAACACCTCGGGGTCGAGGGTGTCCAGCGAGACGTTGACCCGGTCGAGCCCGGCCTCGCGCAGCGCCGTCGCGGTCCGGGCCAGCCCGATGCCGTTGGTGGTGAGGGACAGCTCGGGGCGCGGCTCCAGCTCGGAGCAGGCGGCGACGATGGCGACCAGGCCGGGGCGCAGCAGCGGCTCGCCGCCGGTGAAGCGGACCTCCCGGACGCCCAGATCACGCACCGCGAGGGTGACCAGCCGGACGATCTCCTCGTCGGTCAGCAGCTCGGGCTTGGCCAGCCACCGCAGGCCCTCCTCCGGCATGCAGTAGGTGCAGCGGAGGTTGCACCGGTCGGTGAGGGATACCCGCAGGTCGACGGCCTGTCGTCCGAAGGTGTCGAGCAGCACGTGCGTCCCTTCCCGAAAATGCGGCCGGCCCCGGCAATGCGGCCGGCCCGGCCACCGTCACGGCGGGCCGGGCCAGCATAGTCATCGCCGGTCGGTCAGTGGGCGCCCAGCCCGGTCAGCGCCCGGACCTCCAGTTCAGCGTACTTCGCCGGGTCGGGTCGGTCCTTGGACAGCAGGGTGGCGATCCACCCGGCCAGGAAGCCGATCGGGATGGAGACCAGGCCGGGGTTCTCCAGCGGGAACCAGTGGAAGTCGCTGTCCGGGAACAGCGAGGTCTTCGCGCCGGAGACCACCGGGGAGAAGACCACCAGCACCACCGAGCTGATCAGACCGGCGTAGACCGAGCTGACCGCGCCGGCGGTGGTGAAGCGCTTCCAGAACAGCGAGTAGAGCAGGGTGGGCAGGTTCGCCGAGGCGGCCACCGCGAAGGCCAGGGCGACCAGGGCGGCGGTGTTGAGCTTGCCCGCGAAGAGGCTGAGCACGATGGCCACCGCGCCGATCGCGACGGCGGCCCACTTCGCCGAGCGCACCTCCTCCTTCTCGGTGGCCTTGCCGCGCCGGATCACGTTGGCATACAGGTCGTGCGCGAAGGAGGCGGAGGAGGCCAGGGTGAGCCCGGCGACCACGGCCAGGATGGTGGCGAAGGCGACGGCGGAGATCACCGCGAGCAGGATCGCGCCGCCGGTGGTGCCGGAGCCGCCGCCGAGCACCTCGGCCAGTTGCGGGGCCGCCGTGTTGCCCGAGGCGTTGGCCGCCTTGATCGCCTTGGGGCCGACCAGCGCCGCCGCGCCGAAGCCGAGCGCCAGGGTCATCAGGTAGAAGACGCCGATGATGCCGATCGCCCAGAGCACCGACTTCCGGGCCGCCTTGGCGGTGGGCACAGTGTAGAAGCGGACCAGGATGTGCGGCAGGCCGGCGGTGCCGAGCACCAGCGCGATCCCGAGGCTGATGAAGTCGAGTTTGCTGGTGTCGCTGGCCCCGTACTTCAGCCCCGGTTCGAGGAAGGCCGCGCCCTTGCCGCTCGCGCTGGCGGCCGCGCCGAGCAGTTCCGAGGGGTTGAAGTGGTACTTGGCGAGCACCAGGACGGTCATCAGCGCGGTGCCGGCGATCAGCAGCACGGCCTTGACGATCTGCACCCAGGTGGTGCCCTTCATGCCCCCTATCACCACGTAGACGACCATCAGCGCGCCGACCGCGACGATGGTCCAGCGCTTGGCGGCGTCCCCGTTGACCCCGAGCAGCAGGGCGACCAGCGTCCCGGCGCCGACCATCTGGGCGAGCAGGTAGAAGATCGACACCACAATGGTGGAGACGCCCGCCGCGGTGCGCACCGGGCGCTGGCGCATCCGGAACGCGAGGACGTCCGCCATGGTGAAGCGGCCGGAGTTGCGCAGCGGTTCGGCGATCAGCAGCAGCGCGACCAGCCAGGCGACCAGGAAGCCGATCGAGTAGAGGAAGCCGTCGTAGCCGGAGAGCGCGATGGCGCCCGCGATGCCGAGGAAGGACGCGGCGGACATGTAGTCGCCGGAGATGGCCAGGCCGTTCTGGAAGCCGGTGAAGCCGCGGCCGCCGGCGTAGAAGTCGGCGGCGTCCTTGGTCTGCCGCCCGGCCCAGACGGTGATCGCGAGAGTGGCCAGCACGAAGAGCCCGAACAGGGTCATCGTGATGCCGCGGTGCTCCGTGGCGGAGCTGGCGAGCAGGGTCATTCGGCGGACTCCCGGGGAGCGTGGACGACGGCGCCGTGGGCCTCGCGGATCGCGGCGGCGGTCGGGTCGATCCGCCGGTCGGCGTAGCGGGCGTACCAGGCGGCGATGGCGAAGGTGGTGACGAACTGCAGCAGCCCCAGCACCAGGGCCACGTTGATGTGCCCGACGACCTTGGTGCCCATCAGGCCGGGCGCGTAGCAGGAGAGCAGCACGTAGAGCAGGTACCAGAGCACGAAGCCGATGGTGACCGGGAAGGCGAAGCTCCGGAACGAGCGCCGCAGGGTACGGAACTCCTCGCTCTCATCAATGAGTTGGACTTCCGTAGGGGTAGTGGTGATCGGCGGCGAATCCACTCTGTCTCTCCTCACTCCTTCGGCGTAGCGGTCGCGCGGGGAGACGATCGGACGTGAGGGGCGTCACAATCCGTGTGCGCGCCGCGCAATGCTAGGAGCGTCGCGCCCGCCCCGAAAGGGGTTGACCGCGATCAGCCAGTCGTTCACCCTCTCGCACTACCCAATTGGCCGAAAACCACCACTCGTGTCGCTTTGCGACTCCGCCGCCACATGCGGAAGGGGCGGCACCGTCCAACGGTGCCACCCCTTCTGACGCATCGTCAGAAAACGATCCGGACCTTCAGCGCCGAACGGTCGTCCATCGCCCGGTAGCCGTCCGGGACACCGTCCAGGCCCACGGTGCGGTCGAACACCAGACCCGGCTCGATGGCCCCGGAGAGGACGTCCGGCAGCAGGTCGGGGATGTAGGCGCGGGCCGGGGCGACGCCGCCGTTGAGCGAAACGTTTCGGCCGAACATCTGACCGATGTCGACGCCCGCGCTGCCCCCGTGCGGAACGCCGACGTAGCCCACCGCGCCACCGTCCCGGGTGATCGAGACGGCCGTGCGCATCGACTCCTCGGTCCCGACCGCCTCCAGCACCGCGTGCGCGCCCTGGCCGCCGGTCAGCTCCTTCACCGCCTCGATCGCGGCCTCGCCGCGCTCGGCCACCACGTCGGTCGCGCCGAAGCGCCGGGCCAGGTCGGTGCGGGCGGGGTGCCGGCCCAGCGCGATGATGCGGTCCGCGCCCAGCCGGTGCGCCGCCAGCACGCCGCACAGGCCCACCGCGCCGTCGCCGACCACGGCGACCGTCGCGCCCGGGCGCACCCGCGCCGAGACGGCGGCGTGGTGCCCGGTGGCCATCACGTCGGACAGCGCCAGCAGCCCCGGCAGCAGCTTCTCGTCGCCCGCGGCCTCCTTCGGCAGCTTCACCAGCGTGCCGTCCGCGAACGGCACCCGCACCGCCTCGCCCTGGCCGCCGTCGGAGCCCACCTGGCCCCAGAACCCGCCGTGCGGGCAGGAGGTCTGCAGGCCCTCCCGGCAGAAGTCGCAGCTGCCGTCCGACCAGACGAACGGCGCCACCACCAGGTCGCCCGGCGCGAAGCCGCGCACCTCGGCGCCCGCCTCCTCGACCACGCCCAGGAACTCGTGCCCGATCCGCTGCCCGGCCACCCGCTGCGCCACCCCGCGGTACGCCCACAGGTCGCTGCCGCAGATGCAGGCGTTCACGACCCGCACCACGACGTCCGTCGGGTGCTGGATCACCGGGTCCGGGACCTCTTCGATCCGGATGTCGTTGGGGCCGTGGATCACGGTGGCGCGCATGGGGGTTCGTCCTTACGGAGTCGGTCGTCGGGGGGTGTCGGCGGCCGGTGGATGGCGTCGACCGGATATCCGACGCTTATGCGGAATACTCTATTCCGGGCGCTCGGCCGGAACATTTCGACCGGACCCGGGCCCGACGGCGCTTATCCTGTTGGACCATGCAACCGATCCAGCCCGAGACGTACGGCGCGCCGCGGACCGTCCCGGTCCCCGCCCAGCGCACCGCCGCCCCCGCCGAGGGCTTCGCGGTGGTCGACGTCGAGACCACCGGCCTCGGCCGCTCGGACCGCGTCATCTCGGCGGGCGTCTACCAGCTGGACCCGGACGGCGAGGTCACCGACCACTGGTACACCCTGGTCGACCCCCAGCGGGACCCGGGCCCGGTCTGGATCCACGGCCTCACCGCGGAGCTGCTCTCCGGCGCCCCGACCTTCCCGCAGATCGCCGAGGAGTTCGCCGACCGGCTGCACGGCCGGGTCCTGGTCGCCCACAACGCGCTCTTCGACTGGAACATGATCTCGCGCGAGTTCTCCCGGGCCGGCCTGCGCGCCCCGGTCGAGCAGCGGATCTGCACCATGGTGCTCTCCCGCGACCTGCGGCTGCCGCTGCCCAACGGCAAGCTCTCCTCGCTCGCCGCGCACTTCGGCGTCCGGCAGCAGCACGCGCACAACGCCCTGGACGACGCCCGGGTGCTCGCCGAGGCGTTCCGCCCCAGCCTGCACCTGGCCCGCCAGGGCGGCGTCCCGCTGCCGTTGCAGGCCTGCGTGGCCGTCACCGACCTCGGCGAGGACGAGCCCGCCACCCCCGGCCGCGCCTCCTGGACGGGCGCCGCCTACCGCCAGGCCAAGAAGCGCCCGCCCTGCCCGTACCCCAACCCGGGGCGCTGGGAGGACGGCAAGCCGCTGGTGCAGGGCATGCGGGTGGCCTTCACCGGCGACACCGCCACCGACCGGGAGCTGCTGGAGGACCGCGCCGCCGAGGCCGGCCTGCACATCGCCGGCTCGGTGAGCCGGCTCACCAGCCTGCTGGTCACCAACGAGCCGAACAGTTGGAGCGGCAAGGCCCGCCGGGCCCGCGAGGTCGGCACGCCGGTGGTCGGCGAGGACGCCTTCCTCCAACTGCTCCGCGAAGTCGCCCCGCACCCCGGTGCGTGAGCCGGGTGTGAGGTCGGCGTACCGTGCCCATGTGTACCGTTTTCTGCTGACCCGCCAGTGGCTGATCACCATGCTGATCGCGCTGCTGCTGATCCCCGCGACGATCGAGCTGGGCTTCTGGCAGCTGCACCGCCACGAGGCGCGGGTGGCCCGGAACGACCTGATCGGCAAGGCCCTCACCGTCGCCCCCGTGCCGTTCGACACGGTGTCGTCGGCCCCCGGCTTCGCGGTGCCCAAGGACCTCACCTGGCACCCGGTGACGGCCACCGGGCAGTACGACCCGGCGCACGAGTTCGTCGTCCGCAAGCGGACCGACTCCAGCGGGGACACGATCGGCTACTTCGTCATCACCCCGCTGAAGCTCTCCGACGGCAGGGGCAGCGTCCTGGTCAACCGCGGCTGGGTGGCCGGCGACGGCGGCGCCACCGCCTACCCGACGGTCCCGGCCGCCCCGACCGGCGAGGTCTCCCTCACCGGTCGGATGCGCGCCGACGAGACCACGGGCGGCAGCGGCATCAAGGACCGCGCCGGCCTGCCCGACCGGCAGTTCAACCTGATCAACACCGAGCAGCAGGCCAAGGAGACCGGCACCACCCTGCTCGGCGGCTACCTGGAGCTCACCGCCACCACCCCGGCCCCCGCCGACCAGCCCGAGCTGATCCCCGAGCCCAACCACTCCGACATCGGCCCGCACATGGCGTACGCGATCCAGTGGTGGCTGTTCACCGCGATGATCCCGGTCGGGGTCGGGGTGCTGGCCCGCCGCGAGGCCAAGGACCGGGCCAAGCAGGCCGCCGAGGCCGAGGTGGCGGTGGAGGCCGTACCGGCGGCCTGAGGCCCCGGCCCGCGGGAAGAGCCTCCTGGAACACGCCCTAGAGCACGTCCTCCAGCTCGCGCAGCAGCCGCGTCTTGGCACGGGCGCCGACCACCGAGCGCACCGGCTCACCGCCGCGGAACACCATCAGCGTCGGCATCGACAGCACCCCGTACGCCGCCTGGGTGCGCGGATTGCGGTCCACGTCCACGCTGACCACCCGCAGCCGGTGCGCCTCCTCGCGGGCGACGTCCGCCAGCACCGGCGCCATCATCCGGCACGGCGGGCACCAATCCGCCGTGAAGTCCACCAGCACCGGCCCTTCGGCCGCCAGCACCTCCGCGGCGAACGTGTCGTCCGTCACCGCGGGCACCCCTGGGATCTGCACCATCGTCTACTCCTTCGCCCATTCGTTCGCCAGTTCACAGCGCGGCGGCTGTCCGGAGGGCTCGGCCGCCAGCCCGTCCCGGGCCCGGACCGCCCGGTCGAACTGCCCGGCCACCCGGGCCCGGACGTCCTGCAGCCGGGCGATGCACTCGTCCAGTTCGGCGAGCTTGCGCCGGTACACCTCCAGAGAGGCCGGGCAGGAGTCGCCCTCGGGGTGGCCCGCCTGCAGGCACTCCACGAACGGGCGGGTCTCCTCCAGGCCGAACCCGAAGTCCTGCAACGTCCGGATCTGCCGCAGCAGCCGCACGTCCTCCTCGTCGTACGCCCGGTACCCGTTGCCCGCCCGCCGGGCCGGCAGCAGGCCGAGCTGCTCGTAGTACCGCAGCGCCCGGGTGGTCGTCCCAGCCCGCTCCGCCAGCTCCCCGATCCGCATCTGCGCACCCGCTCTCCCGGCCCGCCTCCGCACGCCGCCGGGACCGACGGTAGACCTTGACCCGGACGTCAACGCCAGCCCGCCCCTGCCTCCGGCCGGCCCGGCTCCGCCCGCCCGGTCGCCACCCCGCCCTCCCCCGGCCCCGGCTCTCCCCCTCGCGCCCGCCACCCGGCAGGATGGACCCCATGGATCTTGGACTGAAGGACAAGGTGTACGTGGTCACCGGCGCCACCCGGGGCCTCGGCTTCGCCGCCGCCCGGGAGCTGGCCGCCGACGGCGCCCGGGTGCTGGTCAGCGGCCGCGGCAAGGAGTCCGTGGCCGCCGCCGTCGCCGAACTGGACGCCATCGGCGGCGCCGGGACGGCCCACGGCCTGGCCGCCGACAACGCCGACCCGGCGACCGCCGAGCGGCTGATCGCCGAGGCCACCGGGCACTTCGGCCGGCTCGACGGCGTGCTGATCAGTGTCGGCGGCCCCCAGGCCGGCCCGGTGGTCACCGCCCCCGAGGAGGCCTGGCGCGACGCGTTCGAGTCGGTCTTCCTCGGCGCGCTGCGGCTCGCCCGCGCCGCCGCCGCGACCCTCGGCGAGGGCGGCGTGATCGGCTTCGTGCTCTCCGCCTCGGTGCGCCAGCCGATCCCCGGCCTGGGCATCTCCAACGGCCTGCGCCCGGGGCTGGCGATGGCCGCCAAGTCCCTCGCCGACGAGCTCGGCCCGCGCGGCATCCGGGTGGTGGGCCTGCTCCCGGCCCGGATCGACACCGACCGGGTGCGCGAGCTGGACTCCCTGGGCGGCGACCCGGACGGCGCCCGCGCCCAGGCCGTCGCGACCATTCCGCTCGGCCGCTACGGCACCCCGGAGGAGTTCGGCAAGGTCGCGGCGTTCCTGCTCTCCCCCGCCGCCTCCTACCTGACCGGTGTGATGATCCCCGTCGACGGTGGCGCCCTGCGCCCGCTCTAGGACATCCGGGGGCGGGCGGCCGACTCCGCCCGCCCCCGCTTCACTCCACCCGCGGGGGCCTGCGCCGCCCCCGGCGCCGGCGCGACTCGGGCGGGGCGGCCTGGAGGACCCGGATCCGCAGGTAGGCGGGGAGTTCCGGGAGGCCCAGGCTGGTCCGGGCGTCGGTTCGCGGGCCGGTGTCGAAGTGCTCCACCAGGGCCGCCGGATCGCCGCCGGGAGTGAGCCGGACGGCGCCCCGCAGGCGCGGGCGCCCGGGTGCGCGCACCAGGCGTACACCCGCGCGCTCGACTTCGGGGAGCGTGGCCGTCCCGGTCTCCAGCGCCTCTTCCAGCGCCCGGGTGCGGACCCGCAACCTGAGTCCGGTGGCGCCGGGGGTCGGCACGGCGATGCCGGCCGGGCCGCTGCGCCGCAGTTGCGCCACCAGCCACCAGGCGGTGCCCGCGACCACCACGGCCAGCCCGCCGATGACGGTGGGCCACCACCAGGTCGAGTCCGCCCAGCGGGTGCGCGAGCGGGCGCTGAGCACCGGTTGGTCCGGGGAGGTGAGCGGCCACCAGCCCGGCGGGTCGGCGCCGAGCCGCCGGTACAGGTCGAGCCCGCCGGCCAGCAGCAGCACCCCGGCGGCCAGCAGCACCGCCCCGACCACCCCCAGCAACACCCGGTTGACGGTCGTCCGCCTCATCCCGCCGCCCCCGCTCCGGGGGCCGCCCCGCGCGCCGCCCGCACGTCGAGGCGCAGCGGCCTGGCCAGCGTCAACCGCGCCAGCTCGTCGCGCAGTTGGCGCTGGACCGACACCGGGTCCGCCGTCCCGGTGAGGGTGACCCGGACGCGTCGGCGGCTGATCCGGATCCGCAGGTGGTCGATGCCCGGGAGTCCGGCGGCGCGGTCGGCGAGCAGGTGCCCGATACCGGCCCGGTCGATGGCGGCGCCGGTGTCACCGCTCGGGCGCAGCGGGAGCCAGCGGCCGAGGCCGGGGGCGAGGGCCAGCCAGAGCAGCACCCCGCCGAGGAGGACGGTGGCGCCGGCGCCCACCAGCACCCCCAGGTCGTCGAGGTGGCGGGTGGCCAGTTCGTCGGCGATCCGGGCGCGCCACCGACGGGTCGGGTAGCCGGCGCGGACGGCGACCACGTCGTACAGCAGCGCGCCCGCGACCACCAGCAGCACGGTGGCGACGAGCGCCGCGACGGCGGCGCGCGGCGCCCGCGGCCGCCGTACCTTCTCCGGCGCCGGCCCGTCCCCGGCTGCCGTCGCCTCCTCGCCGGGCACCGGTTCGGCCCCCGTCCTCATGACACTCCCCCGGTCACCAGCCGCTCCACGACGACGACCACCTCGGACACCCTGGTCCCGGTGAGCCCGGCGACCTGCACGGCGACGCGCTCGCGGACGGCCCGGGCGAGCGCCGCGAGGTCGGCGGGGAAGGGCAGTTCGACGGCGACCCGGACGGTCACGGTGCTGCCGGGCGCGGCCACCGAGACGGCCGGGGGCGCGCCCTTGGCGGTGCGGCCGGTCCAGGCGTCGGCGAGGGCCTCACGGGCGGCCCGGGCGGCGATCCGGGCGTAGACGCGGTCGGCGACCCGGAGCCGGCCCCGGGCGGCGGGTTCGCGGCGGGTAGTGGTGGTGGGGGCCGCCATCAACGGCGCCGGTCGCGACCGCGGAGCAGGTCGCCGAGGTCGCCCAGCTCGATGTCGCCCTCCAGCAGGCGGCCGGCCACGAAGCCGACCAGCCCGAGCGCGGCGACCAGCAGGAACGCCGCGAAGCCGCCGAAGTACCCGGCGAAGCCGAGGGCCATGCCCACCACCAGGCCGACGATGGCCAGGTTCATCCGCTACTCCTCGTCCTCGCTGCCGCCCGCCGCCGGGCGCTTCGTGGGCTCGCTACTTGAGCTTGGGCCGCTGCCCCGAGACGATCGTCTCCTCTTCCTCCTCCTCGACGTCCGGCTCGTCGGGGAGGTGGACGTCGTTGACCGCGATGTTGACCTCGACGACTTCCAGGCCGGTCATCCGCTCGACCGCGTCGATGATGTTCTCCCGTACCTGGCGGGCGAGTTCGGGGATGACCACGCCGTACTCGACGACCAGGGCGATGTCGATGGCGGTCTGCTTCTCGCCGACCTCGGCCTTGATGCCGCGCCCGATGCTGGACTTGCCGCCCGGCACCCGGTCGCGCATCGCGCCGAAGGTGCGGGAGAGGCCGGAGCCGAGGGCGTGGATGCCGTTGACCTCGCGGGCGGCCATGCCGGCGATCTTCTCGACCACGCCGACGGCCAGCGCCGTACGGCCGCGCTCGCCGACCGGCTTGCCGGCGTCGGTCGCGGCGGAGGCGACGGACGCCGGGGAGGGCGCGGACGACGCGTGGGCGGCGGAGCCGGCGGGCGCGGCGTGGCCGGGGTTCTTGTGCATGGTCGCGGGCGTCGGAGTGTCAGGCATGGGGGCGGATCTCCCGTCGTACGGCTCCAGCTATATCGCAAATCCCCCCAACTCTGGCATTTCGCCACGTTTCGCGCCCGCCGGGGAGGGCCACCGGGATGCCGCCGGAACGCCGCGGGCCCGGCCCGGGGAGTGCTCCCCGGGCCGGGCCCGTTCACGCGCGGTACGAGGTCAGTCGCCGATCCCGGCGAGGTCCCGCAGGCGCCGGGCCTGCGCCGCCCGTTCGGCCGAGCGCTGCTCGTCGAAGGAACGGCCGGAGGCGCCCTGGAGCAGGGCCTTGGTCTCGATGACGGCGTTGCGCGGCGCGGCCAGCAGGGCCGCGGCGAGGTCGCGGGCGGCGGCGTCCAGTTCCGCGCCGGGGACGGCCAGGTTGGCCAGCCCGATGGCGGCGGCCTCCTCGGCACCGACCCAGCGGCCGGTGGCGCAGATCTCCAGCGCCCGGGCGTAGCCGACGAGTTCGGTGAGCGGCTTGGTGCCGGCCAGGTCGGGGACGAGGCCGAGCGAGGTCTCCTTCATGGCGAACTGGACATCGTCGGCGACGACGCGCAGGTCGCAGCCGAGGGCGAGCTGGAAACCGGCGCCGACGGCGTGGCCCTGGACGGCGGCGATGGAGACCAGGTCGGGGCGGCGCCACCAGGTGAAGGCCTGCTGGTAGGAGGCGATGGCGTCGTCGAGCTCCTGGTCGGAGGCGCCGGCGAGCTGGAGGAAGGTGGGCTCGCCGGGGATGCCCTCGGGGGTGAACATGGCCCGGTCCAGGCCCGCCGAGAAGGAGACGCCCTCCGCGCGCAGCAGGACCACCCGGACGCCGCCGGGCAGGTCGCGGCCGGCGGCGGCGAGGGCGCGCCACAGGGCGGGCGACTGGGCGTTGCGCCGCTTGGGCTGACACAGGGTGACGACGGCGAGCTCGCCGTCGACCTCCAGGCGGACGCCGTCCTGCTCCCAGCTCGGGGCCTGCGGGTCGGTGACGGGGGCGGTCATGCGGGGACCTCCGGTGGCGAGGGGCTTGGCTACCGGAGAGTAACAAACCTGGGGGCGCGGCGGCAGGGCGCTGACCCGGAAAGATCGGCGGAGGGAGGGAGCCGGGGGGCGACGACACCCCGGACATGACGATCGGCGGCCGGTCCACTCGATCCGAGGGCGGACGATCGCTTGTCGTCTCCTCGGTCGGCGCCCTGCCGCCGCGTCATCCGGCCATAAGCCGACGGACCGTCAGGAACCGGCCCCGGCGGTCGCCTTGCTCTTGCCACGCGTGGCACCACCGCGGCCCCGGAGAATGACTCCGGACTCGCTCAGCATCCGGTGCACAAAGCCGTACGAACGACCGGTCTCCTCCGCGAGAGCGCGAATGCTCGCCCCGGAGTCGTACTTCTTCTTGAGATCGGCCGCGAGCTTCTCACGCGCGGCACCGGTTACCCGGCTGCCCTTTTTCAGAGTCTCGGCCACCCGTGCCTCCTCGTAGCGTTGCTCGGTCAGATTCCCATGATCACCCATCCACCGCGTCCTGGCCACCCATTCGGCAAGGTCGATGTCGGGAATGCGTGGTCCTGCGGTGGTGATCCGAGCGCATCAGGGCGCTCACGTAGAGTGCACGCCCCCGGGCGGATTCCGCCGTCCGCCGCGAAAGGGCTGATCAGCAGCGTCGGCCCGACCACGATCGAGTGGCGGGCCGACAGGAAGTCCTTAAACGGAATCCAGGCTTTCTTCATTCCCGGACACGCCGTAAGTACTAGTTTTTCTGGTCCTCAAAGCCGAGGTCACGTCTACACCCGGTCAGGCCAGCGAGACCAGGTCGGCGTACGCCGGGCTCCAGAGGTCCTCGACCCCGTCGGGCAGCAGGATGATCCGCTCCGGCTGGAGCGCCTCGACGGCGCCCTCGTCGTGGGTGACCAGCACGACCGCGCCGGTGAACTCGCGCAGCGCGCCCAGGATCTCCTCGCGGCTGGCCGGGTCGAGGTTGTTGGTGGGCTCGTCGAGCAGCAGCACGTTGGCGCTGGAGACCACCAGCGAGGCCAGCGCGAGCCGGGTCTTCTCACCGCCGGAGAGCACGCCGGCCGGCTTGTCGACGTCGTCGCCGGAGAACAGGAAGGAGCCGAGGATCTTGCGGATCTGCACCAGGTCGGTGTCCGGCGCGGAGGAACGCATGTTCTCCAGCACCGAGCGCTCCGGGTCCAGGGTCTCGTGCTCCTGGGCGTAGTAGCCGATCTTCAGGCCGTGGCCCGGGGTCACCTCGCCGGTGTCCGGCTGCTCCACCCCGGCGAGCATCCGCAGCAGGGTGGTCTTGCCCGCGCCGTTGAAGCCGAGGATGACGACCCGCGAACCGCGGTCGATGGCCAGGCCGACGTCGGTGAAGATCTCCAGCGAACCGTAGGACTTGGAGAGCCCGCTGGCCATCAGCGGCGTCTTGCCGCACGGCGCCGGGTCCGGGAAGCGCAGCTTGGCGACCTTGTCGTTCTGGCGCACCTGCTCCAGGCCGGAGAGCAGCTTCTCGGCGCGGCGGGCCATGTTCTGCGCGGCCACCGTCTTGGTCGCCTTGGCCCGCATCTTGTCGGCCTGGGAGTTGAGGGTCGCGGCCTTCTTCTCGGCGTTGGCCCGCTCGCGCTTGCGGCGCTTCTCGTCGTCCTCGCGCTGCTGCTGGTACTGCTTCCAGCCCATGTTGTAGACGTCGATGGCGGAGCGGTTGGCGTCCAGGTAGAAGACCTTGTTGACGACCGTCTCGACCAGGTCGACGTCGTGCGAGATGACGATGAAGCCACCCTTGTAGGTCTTCAGGAAGTCCCGCAGCCAGACGATCGAGTCGGCGTCGAGGTGGTTGGTGGGCTCGTCGAGCAGCAGCACGTCGGAATCCGAGAACAGGATCCGGGCCAGCTCGACGCGGCGGCGCTGACCACCGGAGAGGGTGTGCAGCTCCTGGTTCAGGATGCGGTCCGGCAGGCCCAGCGCGGCCGCGATGGTGGCGGCCTCGGCCTCGGCGGCGTACCCGCCCTTGGTGAGGAACTCGGTCTCCAGGCGCGCGTACTTCTTCATCGCGTTGTCCCGGGTGGCGCCCTGGCCGTTGGCCATCCGGTCCTCGTTCTCGCGCATCTTCTTGAGCACGGTGTCGAGGCCGCGGGCGGAGAGGATGCGGTCCTTGGCGAGGATGTCCAGGTCGCCGGTGCGCGGGTCCTGCGGGAGGTAGCCGACCTCACCGGAGCGGGTCACCGTGCCCGAAGCCGGCATGCCCTCGCCGGCCAGGACCTTGGTCAGCGTGGTCTTGCCCGCGCCGTTGCGCCCGACCAGGCCGATCCGGTCGCCGGCGGCGACCTTGAAGTTCGCGGACTCGATCAGGATCCGGGCACCGGCGCGCAGCTCAAGGGCGTTGGCGGAAATCATGGCGGAAACTACTCCTGGGACGTGGGCGGGCGGCCGGACGGGGCCCGGGGCCGGGCAGCGGGAAGGGGCGTCGTCGGTGGTCGGCACAGCGCACGGGGCGGTGCCGCGCGCCCGCTATTGCCCGGAGAAGTCAGCCATGACGGCAAGTCTACCGGGCCGCGCGGGAACCCCCGGAGCTACCGCCCGGGGGTACTGGCGGTCCGGCGCTACTGCTAGGGCTGCTGGGGCTGCTGTGCCTGGGGCGGCGCGGGCGGCTGATCGCCCGCCGGGGCGTCCTGACCCGCGGGGGCGTCCTGGGTCGGGACCGCCGCCGGGTCGGTGCAGCCGCCCTGCGGACGGACCGCCGCGAACGGCGCGGACGGGCTGTCGCAGGCCGCCTCGGGGGCGGCCGCCTTGGTGTCGAACACCCGGGCCGGGACGATCGGGCCGTCGGTGATCAGCACCCGGCTGCCGTCCAGCGCCTTGATCGACACGCTCGGACCGGTGTTGAGCTGCCAGCCGGTGCTGTCCAGCCGGTAGCCGTTGATGCCGCCGGAGACGGCCTGCCCGGCGCCGTTGGTGCAGCTGCGCGGGACGAGTACGGCGTACTCGGTGCCGACCGTGCGCAGCGGGTCGTAGAGGCAGCTGCCGGGCGGCTTGGAGTTGTAGCGCAGGTCGCCGTCGGCGTCGCGCAGGCCCATGGTCAGGTTCGGGGTCACCACGGCCACCCAGGCCGAGCCGCCCCGCTGGACGGTGTGCAGGGCCGCCGCGGCCCGCTCCTGGGCCAGTTCCTTGCGCTGCGCGTCGGTGCGCTTGTCGGCGCCGGGCTCGCCGTCGCCGCGCAGCCAGTCCGCCAGGCCCGGTACCGCCCGGTGCCAGCGCACCTCGTGGTCGCCGGGGCGCACCGAGGTGACCAGGCCGTCGTCCCAGACCACGATGGCGTTGTCCCCCGCCATCGACAGGTACAGCGCGGTGGCGCCCTCGCGGCGGTAGGACCAGGCCTGCTCGCCGCTCTGCCGGTGGAAGGCCTCCAGCCCGGGGCCGACCTTCAGGTCCAGGTCGGCGGTGCTCAGCGACTGCGTGCTGACCGGCGCGGCCTCCGCTTCGCCCGACCCCGCCACCCGGTCGCCGAACGGCACCGGCTTGTTGGCGTGCGCCGCCGCACCGGCCGCAAGGACCAGCATCACCGCCAGGGCAGGCAGGATCGAGCGGGGGGTCAGTACACGCAGCGGCTTCCAGGACACGGCCGGAGCGTACCTTTCACCGGGCCCGCGAGTCAGCCCGGAATCGCCCCCGCTCCACCGCGCGGACCGCACGTCCGGCCGCGTGCGCCCTCCCCGCGCACCCGCCCGCCCACCTGCACCGTCGGTGCCGCGGCCGGGCCGCCGCCGCCTCCGGGGCCCGGCGCCGAGGCCCGGCCGGACCGTTACAGAGCTGATACACGCAGCGAGGTCCGGCCGGGCGTTGCGGCAGACGGCGTTCGAATATCGCCCACTTTAGGGTGACATTCGGCTTTTCCGACGCCCGCCGGGCCTACTGTCGGCGAGCGGAGCGCCACGGTCCGTCCAGCGCGCCCCCCGCCCCGCGACGCCCGGAGGAGAGACCATGCGAATCGGCCGCCTGACGCTGGCCGCCGCCGCCCTGCTGCTGATGGCCACGGCCAGCGTCCCGGCCGGGTCGCCGCTCAGCCAGACCGAACGGCACTCCCTCTCCTCGGATGCCTTCGAGCCGCGCGGCGCCGCCCCCCGCCCGCCCGTCCAGCGGCCCCAGCACGAGCCGCCGTTCGGCGCCTTCGTCGGCTCCTGGGACGACTACATCCCGCAGATCGGCCGGTACGCCCAGTGGCTGGGCGACGCCAACCTCCAGGTCGGCCACACCTACCTGGCGGGCAACGGCTGGGCCGACGTCGAGGGCGAGCCGATGGTGCTCGGCACGTGGTCGCAGTGGCGGCTGGCCGACCCCTCCCGGACGCTCGTCCTCGGCGTGCCGATGCTGGTGCCCAACGAGGCGAACGTGCCGGACGGCGAGGTCGCCAAGCTGCTCGCCCAGGGCGCGCGCGGGGACTTCGACCGGCACTTCCTGCGGCTCGCCCGCCGGCTGGTCGCCCTCGGCGGCGCGGACACCGTGCTCACCCTCGGCTGGGAGATGAACGGCGTCACCTACACGCACCGCTGCAAGCCCGACCCGTCCGCGTGGAAGGCGTACTGGCGGCGGATCGTCGGCGTGATGCGCTCGGTGCCCGGGCAGCGGTTCCGCTTCGACTTCACCCCGAACCGGGGCCTGGACGCCATCCCGTGGACCAAGTGCTACCCCGGCGACGACGTGGTCGACATCATCGGCATGGACAACTACGACCAGCCCGCCGGTGGCACCTTCGACGACTACGTGCGCGAGCCGTACGGGCTGCAGGACCAGGTGGAGTTCGCGGCCAAGCGCGGCAAGCCGGTCTCCTACCCGGAGTGGGGGCTGTTCCGCAACGGCGACAACCCGGAGTTCGTACAGCGGATGGTCGAGTGGATGCGCACCCACGACACCGCCTACCAGACCGTCACCGACTACTGCCCGCACGGTTTCTTCCAGTGCGACCGCAACCCGCGCTCCGCCGCGCGGTTCAAGCAGCTGATGTCCGGGTCGCAGGGGGCGCCGGCGGTGGTGCCGACGACGCCCCAGGCCCCCGTCCCGCCGGTGGCACCGAGCCCGCCCGCCCCGCCGACCGTGCCCGGGGCGCCGCACACGGGGCCAGGCCCGTCCGCGAGCCCGTCGCCGGGCCCGTCCGCCACCGCGTCCGCGAGTCCGTCGGCGAACCCGTCCGCGAGTCCGTCCGCGGCCGGGACGCCCGCCCGGCGCTGAACAACCCGGACGGGGCCCGCGGTCAGCCGCGACGGCGGGCCAGCAGGGCCTCCTTGAGCCGCGGGAAGCGGGTCCGCAGCACGTGCGCCGCCCGCTGCCGGACGCGCACCGCGCCGGACCGGGCGGTGGCCGCCGGCGCCGGACCGGGCGGACCGAACAGCAGACGCTGGTTGGGCAGCTGATCCGGCCGCCAGCGCTGCTTGTACGGCTCCTGGCCGCGCAGCAGGCCGAGCACCGGGACGCCCGCGCCGACGGTCTCGTCCAGGGCCGCGCTGAACAGCAGCCCGGCGATGTCCAGCCGCTCGCGCAGCACCGGGTGCGCGCCGTACATGTACAGGCCGCCGAAGGACGGGCAGAGCAGCAGCAGGTTCACCGCGACCAGTTCGCCGTTCAGCCGGAACTGGTGGACGGCGGCCCTGCCGGTGGCGACCAGGCCGACGGTGGACTCGGTCAGGTGGCGGGCGAAGCGCTCGGTGCGGTGCTCCGGGGTGACGCCGCGCTCCTGCCACTGCAGGAAGTGCAGCCGCAGCAGGCCCTCCAGCGCCGCCGGCACCTCGGCCACCGGCGTCGAGCTGACCTGCACCCCGGCCTCGGCGATCTTGCGCAGCTTCACCCGGCTGCGCTGGGCGGTCTTGCCGGGCACCCGCTTGAGCAGCCGGTCCATCGGGACGGCCGGCAGGTACTGGCAGAGCGAGTCCTGGTAGCGGCGGCGCCGGCCGTGCCAGTGCTCGTACACCCGCTGCACCGCCGCCTCGGGGTGCACCTCGCGCAGCTCCAGGGAGTGCCACGGGCGGGTGAGCGGGAGGGCGGCGGCGAACTCGGCGGCGGCCCGGTCGGCGCAGTCGTCGTCGAGCAGCACGTCGGAGTAGTCGACCAGCCCGGCGCCCAGGGCGGTCAGCCCGCCGAGTGGGCCGCCGCGGCGTCTGAAGGCGCCCGCACCGACCAGGAGGCCGCCCCGGCGGACGAGCACCACCAGCAGGCCGCCCGGGCTGCCGTAGTGGCGCCACCAGGAGCGCTGCCAGTCGACGGCCTGGAAGAAGGTGGCGGTCCGGCAGCGGGCGGCCAGGTCGTCCCACTCCTCGGCGAGGGTGTCCAGGGCGTCGTCCTCGCGGCGCAGCTCGGTGGTCCAGCCCGGCGCCGCCGACTGGGCCGGGACGCCGGTGTGCCGGGCCTCGGTGCTCATCGCCCGCTCCCGGTCGCGGCCTTCTCCTTGGCCGGGGGCTCCTCGGCGCTCTTCTTCGCGGCCTCGGCCTTCCCGGGCCTCCCTCCCGCCTTCGCCGTCCTCTCCGCCGTTTCCGTCTTCTCGGCCTTGTCGGCCTTGTCGGCCCCGTCGGCCTGCTCGACGGCCGGCGGTTCCTCGCTGCGCGGGCCGGGGGTGATCGGCGCCACCGGGGCCTCGACGGCCTCGGCGGCCTCCGCCGGGGCGACGGCCTCGCCCCGGCGACGGGTCATCATCACCAGGGCCCCCACCAGCAGCCCGGCCGCGCCGCCGACCGCGACGTCCAGCTTGGCGGACGGGGTGGTCGGTTTGTCCGGCTCGGCGGCCGGGGCCAGCGTCACCAGCCGGACGTCGGTGTCCTTGCTGCTGGCGTTGGCGAAGGAGACCAGCGAGCGGGCCACCGCGTCGGCGGTCTGGGCGGCCTCCTGGGGGCGCGTCCCGGTGCCGGTGATCTCGATCATCGGGGCGTCCGGGGAGGTGGTCCCGTGCACCAGGGACTCCAGCTCCGCACGGGTGTGGCCGGTCTCGGCGGCCGCCACCGCGAGCACCTGCGGCTGGCCCGCCAACCGCCCGTACGCCTGGGCGAAGTTGGTCGCGGTGGCGGCTTCCCCCGGGTTCTGCGGCACCACGAGGACGTAGGAGCTGGCGGCGTACGAGGGGTGCGAGACGACGGCGTACCCGGCGCCGGCCGCGGCGCCCAGCGGCACCGCGAGCGCCACCGGCCACCAGCGGCGGACCAGGTGGCGGGCGCTTCGGCGCGGTGTGGTCATGGGTGTGACTCCTTGGGTATGTGACGGCGGTTCCGGCGGCGGCGGGCGGTCAAGCGCGGGCCAGCCGGTCGTAGAGGGCGCCCAGGTCGGCGGCGACCCGGGCGATGTCGTAGTGGCCGACCGCCGGGGGGTGCGGCAGCGGGTCGGCGTTGTGGTCGTTCAGGTGCCGCAGGTCGCGCAGCGCGGCGGCGTACGCGGCGCCCTCGGACGGGATCCGGCGGGCCTGCGGGGCGGCGCTGGGCGGCAGCTCGTCGAGCGCCGGGCAGGCGCTGTGCCGCACCGGCAGGCCGGCCGCGAGGCCCTCCAGGACGCCGAGGCCGAAGGTCTCCGTGGTGGAGGGGGCGGCCAGCACGTCCAGGGCGGTCAGCAGATCGGGCACGTCGTCGCGCTCGCCGGTGAGCACCAGCCGTTCCCGGACGCCGAGTTCGGCGGCGCGGTGTTCCAGCGCGGCGCGCTCCGGGCCCGCGCCGACCAGCACCAGCCGGGTGGCCGGGTCGAGTTCGGCGAGGGCCTCCAACAGCACCTCGAAGCGCTTGCCGGGGACCAGCCGGCCGACGCCGCCGACCACCCAGCTCCCCTCCGGCAGGCCGAGTTCGGCCCGCAGCCGGCGGCGGGTGGCGGCCCGGGCGGCGGCCGGGCGGCGGTAGCGGGCGGTGTCGATGCCGTTGGGGATCAGTTCGACCCGGGTCGGCGGGACGCCCCAGGAGTGCAGCGTCTGGGCGACCTGCCGGGACACCGCGACGGTGGTGCTGCCGAGCCGCTCGGCCGCCAGGTAGAGGCCCTTGACGCCGCGGGTGACCGGGCGGCCCTCGATCACCCCGGCGTGCAGCGAGTGCTCGGTGGAGACCACCGCCCGGACCCCGGCGAGCCGGGCCGCCAGCCGGCCGTACAGCTGCGCCCGGTACAGGTGGGTGTGCACCAGGTCGTAGCGGCCGGAGCGGACCAGCCGGACCAGCCGGGGCAGCGCGCCCAGGTCGTGGTTGCCGCGCATGCCGAGGTGGTGGACGGTCACCCCGTCGGCGCGCAGCGCGGCGGCCACCGTGCCGGGGTTGGTCAGCGCGACCACCTCACACTGCTGATGTGCGGGCAAGTGCCGTAGCAGCAACTGGAGTTGGCGCTCTGCACCGCCCGAGGCGAGGCCGGTGACGATGTGCAGGACCCTCACGGCCGGGCCCCCCGCCGGGCACCCAGGGGGCTTCGACGCAGCTCGGTGACGATGTCGCGCAGCCGGTGGCGGCCGCGCTTGGCCCGCAGCCGCCAGGCACCGTCACGGTCGCCGACGTAGCAGCGGGGCAGCGCGAAGCGGCCGGTGAGCGGGGAGTGCGCGATGGCACAGGCGTAGTCGTAGCCGGCGTCGCGGACGGCCTGGGTGGCGGGCAGGTCGACGGCACCGTACGGGTAGCAGAAGCCGGTGACCGGGCCGCCGACCACGTCCTCCAGGAGGCGCCGGCTCTCCCGGGTCTGCACCGCCAGGACGTCGGCCGGCAGGCCGGGCAGCGCCTGGTGGCCGAGGCCGTGCGAGCCGATCTCCCAACCGGCGGAGGCGAGTTCGGTGACCTCCTGGACGGTGAGCAACTGCTTGCGCGGCCCCTTGGTGTCCCAGCCGTTGTCCCGGCCGAGCAGGTCGGCGACCACGTACGCGGTGGCGGTGAAGCCGTACGCCTGAAGGATCGGAACGGCGTAGCGCGCGAAGTCCGCGTAGCCGTCGTCGAAGCTCAGCCCGACCAGTCGGTCGTCCCGGCCGACGGCCCGGGCCCGCATCAGCTCGCGGACCGAGACGCCGCGCCGCCCGCGCCGGTGCAGCCAGGCGATCTGCTCGGCGAACCGCTCGGGGCTGACGGTCAGCTGGTACGGGTCCTCCTTCTCGACCGCCACCGAGTGGTACATCAGGATCCACGGCGAGGAGGCGCCGGGGCCGGACGGTTCGCCGACCGGGCGGCGGCTCCTGGGCAGCTGCGCCTTCGGCCCGGCGGGGTCGGCGTACGGGAGGTCGCCGCGTGGTGCGGCGGCAGCCGGCACGGCCTGGCGGCGGACGCCCGCCTGGGCCGAACGGACGGTTCCCCGTTCATTGTCCATGGGGAAGCTTCCCTTCATCGGCGACGGTTGGCGGGTTCAGGGCCCGGGCCACGGCGAGGACCGGACCGCGCACCTCACGCGCGCCGAGACCGGTGCCGAGGACGGCGAAGGCCAGCGCCACGGTGAGGCCCCCGAGGAGGGTCGAGAGCAGGGGGTCGGCGGCCAGCCCGGCGACGGCGGCGCCGAGGGCGGTGGCGCCGCCGGCGGCGACCACCAGCCGGGCGTGGCCGCCGAGCACCCGGCGCAGCCGCAGCGGAATGCCGCGCAGCACCAGGCCGTGCAGCAGCAGCGCGGCGGTGGCGGTGATCCCGGTCGCGTTCCCGGCGGCGAGCCCGAGGGCGCCGAAGCGGGGGGTCGCGAGCAGGCTGACCGTGACGGTGACACCGAGGCCGAGCAGCATCGCGGCGACCGGGAACCAGTCCAGCAGTCGGCGGCCGCCGTCCTCGGTGCCCGGATCGTCGGCCCGGCGGACCACCGGGCGCAGCGAGAAGTACGGGCGGATCATCACGCCGATCAGCGCCTGGGCCGGCAGGCCGAAGCTGTAGACCCGGATGACGGCGGCGGTGGCGGCGGTGTCCTGCGGGCCGAAGGCGCCGCGCTGGAAGAGCAGCGAGACCACCGAGGGGGCACAGGCCATCAGGAAGGCGGTGCCGAACAGGACGACCGTCGCGGCCTGGCCGAGGTCCTTCTCGACCCGGTCCCGGGCGGCGGTGAGGTCCCCGGCCGCCAGCGCCCGGGCGACCAGCGGGAAGGTGACGGTGCAGATCAGGATGCCCGCCGTCATGGCCAGTTGGGAGACCTTGGCGGCGTAGTTGAGATGCGAGATGGTGCCGGGCGGCAGCGCCGAGCCGAGGTAGCGCTCGACGAAGACCTGCGACTGGCGGGTCAGGGTGAACGCGGCCACCGGCAGCAGGGCGAACGGCATCAGCACCAGCGCCTTGCGGGAGCGGCGGGCGCGGCCCGTTCCCGCACCCGCGCCCGCACCCGCACCCTGACGCAGCCGGCGCAGGAACGGGGCGACCAGCAGGCCGGCCATCAGCAGGCTGCCGAGCGCGACGCCGAGGGCGGCGGAGCGCACGCCCAGGAAGGACTGGCAGCCGAGCAGCACGGCGAGGATGCCGACGTTGTAGGCGACGTAGATGCCGGCCGGCGCGGTGAAGCAGTGGTGGGCGCGCAGCGCGGCGGCGAGGTAGCCGGCCACGCCGAACGGCAGCACGGTGATCGCGGTGATCCGGGTGCAGGCGACGGCGAGTCCGGGGTCGGCCAGACCGGGGGCGAGCAGGTCGACCAGCTGCGGGGCGCCGAGGGCGACGGCCAGCGCGAGCCCGCTGAGCGCGAGCAGCAGCCAGGGCAGGGTGGCGCGGACCAGTTGGCGGACCGGGTCTGGGGCGTCCGGGTCCTCCTCGCGCAGCACCAGGGCGAGCGCGAAGGCGGGCACCATGAGGAAGGACATGGCGTCCTCGATCAGCAGCGGCGCGGCCGTCTCCGGGACGGTCCAGGCGACCAGGAAGGCGTCGGTGCCCTGGTTGGCACCGAAGTAGCGGGCCAGCAGGAGGTCGCGCAGCAGACCGAGGCCGGAGCCGGCGGCGCTGAGGACGGCGGTGATGCCGAAGGCCTTGGCGAGGAAGCCGCGCCGGGGGGCCGGGTCGGGCCCCGGTGGCGGGCCGTCGGCGCGGACGCCGCGCGGGGCGGGCACGGTGGAGGCGAGGGCCGGCTGGTCGGTGGTCATCGCGGGTCGGCCTCCGCGACGCAGGCCCGGGCCGCGAGGCCGAGGACGACGGAGGTCAGCACGGTGGTGGTGCCGCCGATGTCCGCGTACAGGAAGTCGACCAGCACCCAGGTGAGCAGGGCCAGGGCGGCCAGGGCCGGGCCGCGGGAGTGCCGCAGGCAGCCGAGCAGCAGGCCGAGGAAGAGCGCGGCGTAGGCGACGATGCCGATCAGGCCCTGCTCGCTGAGCACCAGGAAGTACATGTTGTGCGGGGAGAGCAGCGGTTCGCGCTGGAAGCCGATGGTGGAGTCGGCGGCGTCGCTGCCGGAAGAGAGCCGCAACGGGGCGTGGCTGTCGCGCAGTTGCTGGAAGGCCTTGGGGCCGGCGCCGTGGAGGGGGTGGTCCTGCCAGATCCGCCCGGCGGTGGCCCACAGGTCGTAGCGGTCGGAGACGGACTGGTCGGGGGCGGCGGAGACGGAGCCGATCGAACCGAGCCGCTCGGTGACGCCGGAGGCGCCGAGGCCGAGGCCGCCGACCAGGACGACCGCGGCGGCCAGGCCGAGGACGGCGCCGCGGACGGCGAGCCGGGCGTCGGCGCGCAGCAGCAGCACGGTGGCCGCGGCGGCGGTGGCGATCCAGCTGCCGCGGCTGAACGAGACGGCGAGCGGGAAGGCCAGGAAGGCGGCGGCCGCGAACACGGCGCGACGCAGCCGGACGTCGCCGCCGGGGCGGCGCTCGGCGAGCCCCAGGGCCAGGGCGGCGAGCAGCCCGTAGCTCACGACCGTGGACATCGCCATGATGTCGAGGGCGCCGAAGGTGCCGACGGCCCGGATCGGCTGGCCGGTGTAGGAGGCGCCGGTCCGGGTGAGGTACTGGTGCGCGCCGACCACGCCCTGGATCAGCGCGGCGAGCACGAAGGAGCCGAGGACCAGCCGCTGGTCGACGCGGTCGCGCAGCGAGCAGAGCACCCCGGCCGGCACCAGGACGAACACCTGGGTGAGCCGGACGAAGCCGGTGAGGCTGGTGGCCGGGTCGATCGAGCCGACGGTGGCGACGGCGGCGGCGACCACGATGCCGCCGAACAGCACGCAGGTGGCGCGGCTGACGGCGGGCAGCCGCCCGCGCAGCAGGTTGAGCGCGGTGAGGGCGACCAGGGCCAGCGAGGCCACGTCGGCGGCGGTGACGTGGACGGCGGCGGTGACGTCCTTCTCGCCGGTGGGCACGCAGACCAGCAGGACGGTCGCCGCGGCGAGCAGGCTGGGCCGGTCCGCGAGCGCGGGCAGCGCCTTGCGTAAGGCGAGCCGCGGGACGGCGGGAAGGGTCAGGGCCACGCGGGTCAGCTCCCGTCCGGGTGGAGCATCAGGACCGCGGTGCGGCACAGGATCTTGACGTCCTGCCAGAGGCTCCAGCTCTCGATGTAGCGGTTGTCGAACCGGGCCCGGTCCTCGATGGAGGTGTCCCCGCGCAGGCCGTTGACCTGGGCGAGGCCGGTCAGGCCGACCGGGACGCGGTGGCGGTCGGCGTACTCGGGGTAGGCCTGGCCGAACCGCATGACGAAGTAGGGGCGTTCGGGGCGCGGGCCGACCAGGCTCATGTCGCCGCGCAGGACGTTCCACAGCTGCGGCAGCTCGTCCAGCGAGCTGCGGCGCAGCAGCCGGCCGACGGCGCCCATCCGGTGGTCCTGGGAGATGTTCCAACGGGTCGCCGACTCGTGCTCGTTGCTCGGGCGCAGGGTGCGGAACTTGAGAACGGTGAACACCCGGCCGTCCAGCCCGGTGCGCTGCTGGCGGAAGAGCACGCCGGGGCCGGTGTCGAAGCGGACGGCCAGCGCGCAGAGCACCAGGACGGGGGCGAGCAGCAGCAGGCCGAGCCCGGCGGCGGCGACGTCCAGGGCGCGCTTGGCGGCCCAGCCGGGGCGGCGCATCGCCGGTTGGCCGACGCGCAGGCAGGGGAAGCCCCACAGGTGGTCGCCGCCGGCCAGCGGGCCGGCGGGCAGCGAGCCGTACTCGCGCAGCGCGGGCACCAGCCAGACCTGGCAGCCGAGCCGGGCGGCGTCGCGCAGGGCGGCGGCGGTCTCGGCCTCGTCGGCGGCGCCGGCGGTGGCGACCACGTGGTGGATCCGGTGCCGGCGGACCTCGCGTTCCAGCACCTCGCGGCCGCCCAGGACGGGCAGGTCGGTGTCGCCGGCGAGCAGCGGCGGGTCGGCGTCGAGGAAGCCGATCGGGCGCATCCCGTACTCGCCGCGCTCGTTGAGGGCGGCGGCGACCCGGCGGCCGAGCCGGCCGGCGCCGAGCACCAGGACGGGGCTGGGGCGGCTGCGGCGGATCCGCCGGACCAGGTGGTAGAGCACCGCGCGGCCCGCGGCGGCGATCAGCAGTTGGACGCCGAGCAGGATGGTGAGCCGGGCCGGGGTGGCCGGGCCGCAGTCGGGCCAGCGGCCGTCCAGGCAGCCGGCCAGGGTGACGGCGAAGGCGGTGGCGACGACGGCCCGGACGGCCAGCGCGGGCAGTTCGTCCAGGACGGAGAGGGTGAGCCGGGTGCGGTAGAGGCCGCCGACCAGGTTGAGGGCGAGCAGCAGGGGCAGGACGGCGGCGGCGCCGAGCAGCGGCGCGAGCGGGACGGCCGGGTCGACGGCCCGGTTGGCGAGGCCGGTGGCGGTGCACAGCGCGATCGCGTCGACCTGGACCAGCGCGAGCGGCAGCGCGAGCCGGGAGTGGACCGCCCTGCGGCGCCGGCGGGGCGGTGGCACCGTCCGGGTCTGGGCGGATCCGGCCGGGCGGTCGAGCAGCCCGGTGCCGGGCCGCCGCGGGCCGGACAGGGACCGACCGGATCGCGGCACGCTGTCGTGGTCAATGGTCATCAGCGCACGAACTCCCCTGCTGTGTGCCCGGGGTGACGGCGCCCCGGCGCCGGATGGCGCGGAGCGGCCGTCCCGGCCCGGTGGGCGCGGTCCTGACAGCACCTGCTGCCGCTGGCGGCTTTCGGTCCTCTCGCGTCGGGCCCGGCCGCGCGGGGCGCGGCCGTGAAGACCTCAGTCGCGAATTCCCGGCGTGAAATCGAAACGAAGCAGGCGAAATCCGACAATACATAACCGGGCTGCGCAGGCTGGAAGTTGACTTGCCGTTTCATTCCAGCCGCCCATTAATAGGTATTTCGGATTTGACGCCTCGTCCCTATCCGGTTGAGGGTGCGAATACGACAGCGCCGGATCGGCGGGCATTCACGGCATGTGAAACGATCAGATCCGCTCTGGGACACGGGCCCGGCGCCGCCCGGCCGCCGGACCGGCACCCAGCAGATGGCGGTACAGGGCGTCCACCTGTTCGACCACCGTGCGGACGTCATGCCGGGCGACCACGTGATCGCGCAGCCGCGCCCCGCGCCGCTCGCACTCGATCGAATCGGACAGCGCTTCCGCCATTCGGGTGGCGAGCGCGGCCACGTCCTCGGGCGGCACCACGGCCTGCCCCCGCTCGGCCTGGGGCAGGCACTCCCGGGCGCCCGGCACGTCGGTCAGCAGCACCGGACGCGCCGCCGCCATCGCCTCCAGCGGGGCCAGCGCCATGCCCTCCCAGCGCGAGGGCAGCACCACCAGGTCGGCCGCCGCCAGCCACGGCCTCGGGTCCGGCACGTCCCCGACCAGCCGGACCCGGGACGGCTCGGCCGACTCCCGGACCAGGTCCGCCAACCGGTTCTCCTCGGGACCCCCGCCGACCAGCGCCAGCCGGGCCCGCGGCACCGCCCGCAGCACCTCCGGCCAGGCCGCCAGCAGCACGTCCTGGCCCTTCTGCCGGCACAGCCGGC
Organism: Kitasatospora sp. NPDC086801; assembly: GCF_044745805.1. NCBI lineage: Bacteria > Bacillati > Actinomycetota > Actinomycetes > Kitasatosporales > Streptomycetaceae > Kitasatospora > Kitasatospora sp. NPDC086801. The sequence continues at coordinate 295,747 of NZ_JBIVAX010000004.1, read as the reverse complement.
CGACGCAGACCGCGAGCGGGGCGTCCAAGTCCAGGCCCAGCGCGATCCGGGCCGCCCGGCGGTCGGCGGGCGCGTAGTGGCGGACGTCCACGCCGTTGGGCACCACCGCCCAGTCCGCGCTCACCCCGGCGGCGACGCCGTCGGCCCGCTCCTGGACGCTGACGCAGAGCAGGCGGTGCGCCCAGCGGCTGGCGAAGCGCTCCCAGTGCAGGGTGGCGGCGGCCAGCGAGCCCTCGACGGCGGCGAAGGACCAGGCGTGCGGCTGGAAGACGGTCGGCACCGCGCCGCGCACCGCCAGTCGGCCGGCCAGGCCGGCCTTGGCGCTGTGCAGGTGGACCACGTCGGGCGCGGCCGCCCGGACGATCCGGCGCAGCCGCCAGGCCTCGGCGACGGTGCCCGGGCCCGGCGAGCGCCCGGCGGGCCAGTCCTGGACCAGCGCGCCCACGGCGGCGGCCTCCTCGGCCAGCCGACCGCCGCGCGGGCAGGCGACCAGCACCCGGTGACCGGCCTCGCGCTGCCCCCGGACCAGATCGGCGACGACGCGGGCGACTCCGCCGTCCACCGGCTGTGAAATGTGAAGGATCGTCATATGCACGGCGGCGAGCCTAGGGTGGCTCCCCCGCGCCGGGCGGCCCTCGTCACCCGGAGGTGGCGGGCCGTCCACCCGTACGGCTTTCCGCTCGTACGGGCGGGCGAACCGCTCGAATTCCCGGGCGAATTACCGCGGGAAAAACGGACTCAGCGGACTCAGCGGACTCAGCGGACCTCGGCGGCCAGGTTGGCCAGCACCTGGTCGTGGATCCGGTTCAGGCCCTTCGGAGCGAAGGTGCGCTCGAAGAAGCCACCGATGCCGCTCGCGCCCTGCCAGGTGGCCGAGACGGTGACCTTCGACCGGCCCTCGCCGGCCGCCGAGACGGTCCAGGTGATCACCATGCTGGAGTTGGCGTCCTTCTCCACCAGTTGGTCGGGCGCGGGCGCCGAGACGGTGAACAGGCAGTCCCGCACGCGCTTCTCGGTGGCCTGGAGCTTCCAGTGCACCTGGGTGCCGGCGCCGGTGCCGCCGACCCGGACCTCGTACTCGCTGTACTGCGGGGGCAGCAGCTTCGGGCGGGTCACCTGGTAGTCGGCCAGCGCCTCGTACACCCGCTCGGGGGCGGCGTCGTAGTCCCGCTCGGTGGTGGCCTGCACCTGTCCCATGGCCTTGCTCTCCTCATCTGGTGGTCTTCCGGTTCTCACCGGCAAGCCAATCACAGCGCCCGGGGCGGAGGCCGACCGGACGGCCCGCCGCGGTGGCGGGGCGGCGGGATAGGGTGGCCGGTGTGCTCGATCTGGTGACAGCAGTGCGCTACGTCGACCCGCTGCGGTCCGGCGGCTCCGTCCCGGGCGTGGTGGAGACCGACGACCTGGGGACGTACGTGGTCAAGTTCACCGGCGCCGCGCAGGGCCGCAAGGCGCTGGTCGCGGAGGTGATCGTCGGCGAGCTGGCCCGGCGGCTCGGCCTGCGCGTCCCCGAACTGCGGCTGGTGGACTTCGATCCGGCGGTCGCCGCGGACGAGCCCGACACCGAGATCCAGGACATGCTCAAGGCCAGCGGCGGCCTCAACCTCGGGATGGACCTGCTGCCCGGCGCGCGGGACTACCGGCCCGGCATGATCCCGGTGGACTCCGCCGAGGCCGGCCGGGTGGTCTGGCTGGACGCCCTCACCGGCAACGTCGACCGCACCGTCCACAACCCCAACCTGGTGGTCTGGCACGGGCGGCTCTGGCTGATCGACAACGGCGCCGCGCTGATCTTCCACCACCGCTGGGCCACCGCCGAGGCGGCGGTCGGCAAGCGCTACGACCTCAGCGCGCACGCGCTGGGCGGCTCGGCCCCGGACGTCCGGCTGGCCGACGAGGAGCTCGGCCCGCTGGTCACCGTCGGCCTGCTGGCGGAGGTGCTGGCGCTCGTCCCGGACGAGTGGCTGGCCGACGAGCCCGGCTTCGACTCGGTGGCCGCCGTCCGGCACGCCTACGTGACCCACCTGGCCGCCCGCGTGGTGCTCTCCGCGCAGTGGCTCCCGGAGGACTTCGCCACCCCCGAGCAGCTGCGCGAGGCCGAACGCCGCCGGGCGGCCCGGACCCGGGCCGGCCGGCCCGCCTGGCTCCAGGAAGTCCCGGACCTGCACGGCAAGCCGCCGGTGGAGACCGGCTGGGAGCACCACGTCGAGTGAGTGCGCCGGGGCGCGCCTCGGACATCGGCCGATCGCGAGCCGGGCGGGGGCCTGAGTACGGGGACCCGGAAACGACCGGGGAGCGGGACCTGGACGGTCCCGCTCCCCGGCTCAGTGTTCAGGTGTCGCCGTGGTCAGCGCGTCAGCGCCACCACTGGACCGCCTTCTCGGCGTTGATGATGCCCGCGCCGTAGAAGCCGTTGTCGTCCGCGCCGCCCTCGCAGGTGGCCTTGTAGTCGCCGGTGCCGCCCGGGTTGTACGCGCCGGTCGGGCAGGGGTGCGACTCGGCCTGGTTGGTGAGCAGCTCGGTCAGCTCGTCCGGGTTGGCCCACGGGAAGGTGCTGGCGAGCAGCGCGACCACGCCGACGACGTGCGGGGTGGCCATCGAGGTGCCCTGCATGTAGCCGTACTTGTTGCCCGGGATGGTGGAGAGGATCCGACCGTCCTTGTCCGGGGTGTCCGGGAGCTGGTAACGGCGGTCGCCACCCGGCGCGGCGACGGTCACGACGCCCTTGCCGTAGCTGGAGTAGTACGCCTTGTCACCCTTGACGCCCACCGAGGAGACGGCGATGACGCCGGGCAGCTCGGTCGGCAGCGACAGGCAGTCGTTGGTGACCGGGCGGGTCACCTTGGTGGTGTCGTCCGGGCTGGCGACGTCAACGGTCTTGTGGGCCAGGTCGATGTTCTCGTTGCCCGCCGCGGCGACGTTGAGGACGCCCTTGCGCTGCGAGAACGAGACCGCCTTGCGGACGGCGGCGCTGATCGCGGCCTGGTCCTTGTCGTTCGGGCAGTTGAACATCCACGGGTCGACGTAGTAGCTGTTGTTGGTCACCTTGAACTGGTGCTCACCGGCCCACACGAAGCCGCAGATCGCGTACTCGGGGTAGATGAACCCGCCGTCGTCGACGACCTTGACCGCGGCCAGCTTCACGTTCGGGGCGATGCCGACGACGCCCTTGCCGTTCTTGGCGGCGCCGATCGTGCCGGCCACGTGGGTGCCGTGGTCGCTGGTGGTGGGCTGCCAGGACTTCCAGTCCGTGTTCGGCTTGCCGCCGTCGATGCAGGAGACCGACTGCGCGGCGTCCACGTTGGCGGCCAGGTCCTCGTGCGTCGCGTCGATGCCGGAGTCCAACACACCGACGGTGACGTTGCGGCTGCCGAGCGAGAGCTTGTGCGCCTTGTCGACACCGATCTGGCGCATGTCCCACTGGTTGGCCTCGTACGGCTCCTGACCGGCGGCGGGCGCGGCGGAGGGCTCGGCGGCGACGTCGGCCTTGGCCTGGTCGGCGGCGGTGATGCCCTTGGTGCGGCTGGCACCGACGGAGTCCACGCCCTTGGCCTGACGCAGCTTCTGCGCGAACGCGGTGTCGTTCGAGCGGGCGATGACGACGCCGATCTGCTCGTACGAGTAGACCACCGAGCCGCCGAGGGCGGTGACCGCCTTCTCGACCTTCTGCACCTGGCCGTGGTTGGCCTTGGTGTTGACGACGTAGCTGAGCAGCGGACCGGTCGTCGAGCCCTCCGAGGGGGCCGCGACGGCGGTGCCGGCCGGCAGCGCGAGGGCGCCGGCGGTGGCGAGCACGAGACCCACCGCCGCGAACCGGGTCCGGCTGATCCGAGGAACTCTCATAGGGGTTGGCCCTCCCGAGTCGTCATGCGGCAGCTGCGGTGTGGCAGGTGCGCTGGAATGATCGGGACGTTAATGAATATTTGCTTATAAGCGCAAGAGGTAGACATCTAATCGTCACATCTTGGCCAGCAGCGGAAACCTGGAGTCCGGGGCCAACAACGTCAACAGAGTTGAAGAGTGTTAAAAAGTGATGGTTCGCCGACGTGCTACGGTGCGCCCTACAGCGAGTACAGCCTGCGGGCGTTGTCGGCAGCCACCGACCGGGCCAGCCGCTGCGCGTCCGCCGCCGAACAGGCGCCACCCGCCCGCCAGTCGGCCAGCACCGCCCCCAGTCCGTACCGGAACTGGGCGGCGCCCACCAGGTACAGCTCGGACAGCCCGTACGCGTCGGTGGAGAACAACAGCTTGCCGAACGGCGCGAGTTCCAGCATCTCGCCCAGCACCGCCGCCACCCGCGGCCCTGTGTAGGAGGCGGTCAGCCCGAGGTCGGTGTACACCGTCGGGAAGGCCTGGGCCAGCCAGCCGGCCTGGCGGTGGTACGGGTAGCAGTGCAGCAGCACCAGCGGGACGCCGCTCGGCTCGGCGGCGCGCACGAAGCCGGTCAGCAGCGACGGATCGGCCCGGTGCAGGGTGAGGTCGGGATCGCCGAAGCCGGTGTGGAGTTGGAGCGGCAGGCCCAGCCCGGCGCAGACGTCCACGGCCGTCCAGAGCAGGTGGTGCAGCAGGACCGGATCGGCCAGCCGGCCCCGGCCGCCGCGCAGCCAGGCACCGGCCGCGGCCACCACGGCCGCCCGCTCGGGCCGTTCGGCGGGGGCGGCCAGGCCGTGCCGGTAGGCGAGCACCGACTTGACCGCGACCGCACCGGCGGCGGCCGCCGCCAGCGCCTCGCCGACGGCCCGCGGCCAGGCCTCGGCCGGGCCCGTCACCGTCTCGGCGACCGACTCCAGCCGGACCACCTCGCGCACCACCGCCCCGGTGGCCGCTGCCAGTTCGCCGAGCGGCAGCAGCGGAAGGCCCGCGGCGGTGGTCAGCCCGGTGTCCACCAGGCAGGTGTCCAGCCCGGCGGCGGCCAGCAGCCGGCGGGTGGCCTCGGCGCCGCCCAGCTCGCGCCGCCGGGCCAGGTAGTCGGCGGCCGGGGCGTGCGCGGGCAGGCCGAGGGCGGGCGGGCACCAGCGCCGGACGGCCAGGCCGAGTGCGCTGTCGAAGGGCGAACAGCCGGGCGCGGGCGGTCGGTCGGACTCGGTGAGCAGCCCGGCCAGGGCGTCGTCGGACAGGTCCGGTCCGGCCGCCACCACGCTGTGGCAGTGGTGGTCGACCAGCGCGGGCACCGCCAGGGCCTGTCCGGCGACCACCGGTCAGTACCGCCAGCGGGTGGCGGCGACCAGCTGCTCGGGGGTGGCGACGGCGTACTGCTCGCCCTCGGCCCGGCGCACCGCCAGCACCGCCTCGTACAGCGGCCCGCCGAGCGCCTCGCGCAGCACCGCCGACCGCTCGAACGCGGCCAGCGCCTCCGCCGGGCCGGTCGGCAGCCGGGGCACCGCGCCGGGCTCGGCGGCGGCCGGGTCCCCGGTGAACTCCAGCGGCAGCGACAGGTGTCGGTCGAGACCGGCGAGACCGGCGGCGAGCACCGCGCCGACCGCCAGGTACGGATTGGCGCTGGCGTCGAAGCACTTGACCTCGGCGTTGGCGGCGGCGGCCCGCTCCCCCGTGGAGCCCGTCACCAGGCGCAGCGCGGCCTCGCGGTTCTCCAGGCCCCAGCACTGGTAGGCCCCGGCCCAGTGCGAGGGCACCAGCCGCAGGTAGCCGGCCGGGCTGGAGCAGCCCAGCACCAGGAGTTCGGGCAGCGCGCCGAGCACCCCGGCGAGGAAGCCCTCGGCCTCGGCGGTCAGGCCGTGCGGGCCGGGGCCGCCGTGGCCGAGGTTGCGGCCGTCCCGCCAGAGGCTCAGGTGCAGGTGCCCACCGTTGCCGACCGCGCCGGGCTCGACCACGGGGGCGAAGGAGACCCGAAGGCCGTGCCGGGCGGAGACGGCCCGCACGGTGTGCCGGACCAGGACGGAGGTGTCGGCGGCGCCGACCGGGCCCTCGGGGGCCACCGAGACCTCGAACTGGCCCGGTGAGTACTCGGGGTGGATCTGCAGGACGGTCAGCCCCTGCTCGCCGAGGGCCCGCAGGACGTCCCGCAGGTAGTCGGCGAGGTCGGTGAGCCGGTGCATCCCGTACGCGGGCCCGTGCGTCGGGTACTGCGGCTCGTCCTGCGGGCCGCCGGCGAGGGCGACCACCCACTCGACCTCGATGCCGGCCTGAACGGTCAGGCCGCGCTCGGCGGCCGCGGCCTCCATCCGGCGGGCGAACAGCCGCTGGCAGCCGGGGTGCGGGGTGCCGTCCTGGGTGTGCCGGTCCCCCGGGGCCCAGGCCCAGCCGGGCTGGGCGGCCAGCGGGACGACCCGGTCGAGGTCGGGGTAGAGCCGGAGGTCCCCGGTGGGGCCGCCGGTGCTCGGGCTGGTGGTGATGCCGTCGTCGGCCAGGAAGACGTCGAAGCAGGGTGCGGCGCCGACGCCCCACTGCGCGGCGTGCAGCAGGGCGCCCAGCGGGACGGCCTTGACCCGGGTGATGCCCGCGTTGTCGACCCAGGTGACGGCCACCGCGTCGACGGCGGCGGTGCGCAGCCGGTCGACGGCGGCCTCGGCCTGTTCGACGCGCACGGCGCGCGGGGGCAGCGTGACGGCGGCGAGGTGCCCGCCGAGGCCTCCGGCAGGGCCGGTGGAGCCGGAGGTGGACGCGGCGGGGCCGGCGGCGGTTCCGAGGGTCATGCCTCCATGCTGCCCCGCCCGTCGCGGCCGGGTAACTCCCCTATCGGGTGGTCCCCGTGGACGCCCGTCCGCTCGTTCACCCGTTCGGGCCACCACGGGACCCCGCCCCGATGCACCGGACGCGATATATGGCGCCCGCACCCCTTCCTACTCGCGGGTAGCTTCGCTACAGTGGCCGGACGCACCACCGCCGGGCTACGGGAGCCGCACCGGCGGGGGCCTGCGGTCGCCGTGTCCACGGCGGGCGCGCGGTGCGTCTTTCACCGGCCGGCGCCGCGAACCGCGGCGGGCCGGGTCTCCTTCCTCGTATCAGAGCCGCTTCCTCTCACCCTTGAGCGCCTGAGCACCACGGCACACCCCTCAGTTCGGCCGGAGCGGACCGGCCGCCGGGCCGGTGTGCCGGAACCCGTCATCTCCCCAGCCCCGCGCGCGGACCCTCCCCCGGCGGCGGCCGCCCCCGACGCACGCTCGGGCGCGGCGGCCCGCCCGCCGGGGCGCGCGCGGACCCCTCATGACTAGGAGTCAGGACAGATGGAGCGTCCCTTTTCCACGGTCGCCGTCGTCGGCCTCGGCACGATGGGTGCCGGTGTCGCGGTGGCCGTCGCCAGGAGCGGCCGCCGGGTGATCGGCATCGAGGCCACCGAGGACTCGGCCGCCCGGGCACTGGCCCGGATCGAGGAGGCGACCGCGCACGCGGTCGACCGGGAGCGGATCACCGCCGGGGAGCGCGCCGCGCTGCTGGCGCTGATCTCGGTCGGCCACGAGCTGCCGGCCGCCGCCGGGGCAGACCTGGTGATCGAGGAGGTGCCCGAGCAGCTGGAGCTGAAGCGGGAGCTCTTCGCCGAGCTGGACCGGATCTGCCCGGCGGCGACGGTGCTGGCCACCGGCACCACCGCGCTCTCGGTGACCCGGATCGCCGCCGCGACCGCCCGCCCGGAGCGGGTGCTGGGCCTGCACTTCTTCAACCCGGTGCACAGCATGAAGCTGGTCGAGGTGGTCCGCACGGTCCTGACCTCCCCGCAGGTCGCCGAGGACGCCGCCGCGTTCGCCCGGGACCTCGGCAAGGAGCCGGTGGCGGCCGGCGACCGGGCCGGCTTCGTGGTCAACGGCCTGCTGTTCGCGTACCTGAACCAGGCCGCCGCGATGTACGAGTCCAGGTACGCCTCCCGGGAGGACATCGACGCCGCGATGCGGCTCGGCTGCGGCCTGCCGATGGGCCCGCTGGCGCTGCTCGACCTGATCGGCGTGGACACCGCGCGGACCGTGCTGGAGGCGATGTACGAGCAGTCCCGGGACCGCCTGCACGCGCCCGCCCCGATCCTCGGCCAACTGGTCTCGGCCGGGCTGCTGGGCCGCAAGTCCGGCCGCGGCTTCTACACCTACGAGGCGCCCGGCTCGTCCAGGGCCGTGGACGCGGCGACCGGCCCGGCGCGGCCCGCGGTGGCGGGCCGGGAGGTCCGCACGGTCGGCGTCTGCGGCTCGGGCACCATGGCGACCGGCATCGCCGAGGTGTTCGCCAAGGCCGGCCGCCCGGTGCTGCTGGCCGCCCGCAGCCAGGAGAAGGCCGACCGGGCCAAGGCGCAGCTGGCGAAGTCGCTGGCGCGCGCGGTCGACCGGGGCCGGCTGAGCGCGCAGGCGCGGGACGCCGCGCTGGCGCTGGTCACCCCGGTCGGCCAGTACGCCGAGCTGGCCGAGGTGGACCTGGTGATCGAGGCGGTGGCCGAGGACCTGGCGGTCAAGCGCGAGCTGTTCGCCACCCTGGACAAGATCGTCAGGCCGGGAGCGGTGCTCGCCACCACCACCTCCTCGCTGCCGGTGATCAGCTGCGCGACGGCCACCTCGCGGCCGCAGGACGTGATCGGCATGCACTTCTTCAACCCGGCGCCGGCCATGAAGCTGGTCGAGGTGGTCTCCACCGTGCTGACCGCGCCGGACGTCACCGCGACCGTGCTGGAGCTGACCGCCGAGGTCCGCAAGCACCCGGTGGAGTGCGGCGACCGGGCCGGCTTCATCGTCAACGCGCTGCTCTTCCCCTACCTGAACGACGCGGTGCGGATGCTCCAGGAGCACTACGCGACGGTGGACGACATCGACACCGCGATGAAGCTGGGCTGCGGCTACCCGATGGGCCCGTTCGAGCTGCTGGACGTGGTCGGCCTGGACGTCTCGCTGGCCATCGAGCAGGTGCTGCACCAGGAGTTCCGCGAGCCGGGCCTGGCCGCCGCGCCGCTGCTGGAGCACCTGGTCGCGGCGGGCTGCCTGGGCCGCAAGACCGGCCGCGGCTTCCGCGACCACGCGCGCCGGTGACGACGCCAGCGGCCGGGGGCGCCGCCGCGCGCGCGGCGGCGCCCGGGGCCGGGCCGTCCGCGGCCGGACCGGGCCAGGCCAGACCGGGCTGGAGCCCGGGGACGGTGTCCGCGCGCTGGCCCAGACCGGCCGTCAGCGGCCCGGTCGCACCGGTCCGTCGGGGAAGGGCCGCGGCCGAGCCGCCGGGGCCGTGTAGCGTTCCGGACATGGATCGGGTTCAGTCAGCCACCCCGCAGCACTCCGCCGGACCGCGCGGCGCCGACCGGACGGCCCCCTCGACCGGGGGCACCGGGCCGGAAGGGGGGCCGGGCAGCCGCCGGGCGGCGGCGCAGCGCCAGCAGATGCGTCAGGACCTGGCCACGGCCGCGATGGAGCTGTTCTCCTCGCAGGGCTACGAGGAGACCACGGTCGACCAGATCGCGGCCGCCGCCGGGGTGGCCCGGCGGACCTTCTTCCGGTACTTCCGGTCGAAGGAGGAGGCGATCTTCCCGGACCACGACGACACCCTCGTCCGGGTGGCCGACCTGCTGGCCAGCGCCGAGCCGGAGGAGCACCCGCTGGACGTGGTCTGCCGCGGCATCAAGGAGGTGCTGCGGATGTACGCCTCGACGCCCGGGGTGTCGGTCGCGCGGTACCAGCTGATCCGTCAGGTGCCGGCGCTGCGCGAGCGGGAGATCGCGGTGGTGGCCCGGTACGAGCGGCTGTTCACCCGGTACCTGCTGGGGCGCTTCGACACCGGCGAGTCCATCCCGTCGGGCTGGCAGCGCGGCGGCGAGGACGACTCGATGCTGGCCGAGGTGTCGGCGGCGGCGGTCGTCGCGGCGCACAACCACGTGCTGCGGCGCTGGCTGCGGGCCGGCGGGCGCGGGGACGTGGAGGCGCAGCTGGACCACTCCTTCGAGGTGATCCGGCGGACCTTCTGGGCCGCCAGCACCCCGGGTGCCAGACGCCGCGGCTCCCTGGTGGCACCGGGTGCCAATGGGGCTCCCGGTGAGCGGCTGGCCGAGAGCGCACTGAGTGCCAGCCCTGGAGGTGAGGTGCTCATCACAGTCGCCCGGACGGACGCTCCGCTGGACGTGGTGGTGGACACCATCCGGGCCGCACTGAGTGGCGCCAGGGAGTCCTGAGGGCACCATCCAGCCAGGTCAGAGCGACATCGAGGGCCCGCGCCGAGTAGTCGGCGCGGGCCCTTTCGACATCCGCCACCGCGCGCTCGCGGGCCTTTCCAGCGCGCCGGAATTCGTGACACCCGGTGTCTTTACGAGTGGCACAGGGTGCCACTACCTTGTTACTCACCAGTCGCGGCGCCGCGGCTCCCCACCTCGGCGCGCCGTCGTCCGGCGTTCCCACACCCCGGGAGCAGTGCGCGTTCGACCCGGTCCACCCCGGGCGCCCAGCCCGACCACCCACCACCCACCTCAGCGAAGCCGGTGTCCGCTCCCGGCTACCCCAGACGCCCTGTGCCCTCACACAGGTACGCCTTCGGAGGCAGCCATGCAGGAAATCCTCGACGCGATCCTCAGCAACGACGCCACGTCGGAGGACTTCGCCGCCGTCAAGCTGCCCGAGTCCTACCGGGCGGTGACGCTCCACAAGGACGAGGAGCAGCTGTTCGCGGGCCTCGACAGCCGCGACAAGGACCCCCGCAAGTCCCTTCACCTCGACGAGGTCGCCCTGCCGGAGCTCGGCCCCGGCGAGGCCCTGGTCGCCGTCATGGCCAGCGCGGTGAACTACAACACCGTCTGGAGCTCGATCTTCGAGCCGGTCTCCACCTTCTCCTTCCTGGAGCGCTACGGCCGGCTGTCGCCGCTCACCAAGCGCCACGACCTGCCGTACCACGTCCTCGGCTCCGACCTCGCGGGCGTGGTGCTGCGCACCGGCGCCGGCGTCAACGCCTGGAAGCCCGGCGACGAGGTCGTCGCGCACTGCCTCTCCGTCGAGCTGGAGTCCCCGGACGGCCACAACGACACGATGATGGACCCGGAGCAGCGCATCTGGGGCTTCGAGACCAACTTCGGCGGACTGGCCCAGCTCGCCCTGGTGAAGACCAACCAGCTGCTGCCCAAGCCCAAGCACCTCACCTGGGAGGAGGCCGCCTCCCCCGGCCTGGTCAACTCCACCGCGTACCGTCAGCTGGTCTCGCGCAACGGCGCCGGCCTGAAGCAGGGGGACAACGTGCTGATCTGGGGCGCCAGCGGCGGCCTCGGCTCGTACGCCACCCAGTACGCGCTGGCGGGCGGCGCCACCCCGATCTGCGTGGTCTCCAACGAGCAGAAGGCCGGGATCTGCCGCGCCATGGGCGCCGAGGCGATCATCGACCGCTCCGCCGAGGGCTACCGGTTCTGGAAGGACGAGCACACCCAGGACCCGCGCGAGTGGAAGCGCCTGGGCGCGAGGATCCGCGAGTTCACCGGCGGCGAGGACGTCGACATCGTCTTCGAGCACCCGGGCCGGGAGACCTTCGGCGCCTCGGTGTACGTCACCCGCAAGGGCGGCACCATCGTCACCTGCGCCTCCACCTCCGGCTTCATGCACCAGTACGACAACCGCTACCTGTGGATGTCGCTCAAGCGCATCGTCGGCTCGCACTTCGCCAACTACCGCGAGGCCTTCGAGGCCAACCGCCTGATCGCCAAGGGCAAGATCCACCCCACCCTGTCCAAGGTCTACTCCCTGGAGGAGACCGGCCAGGCCGCCCTCGACGTGCACCGCAACAAGCACCAGGGCAAGGTCGGCGTGCTCTGCCTGGCGCCCGAGGAGGGTCTGGGCGTGCGCGACCACGCGCTGCGCGAGCGGCACCTGCCGGCGATCAACCGCTTCCGGAACGTCTGAGGCCGATCCGATGACCGACCAGCAGAAGCGTGACCGCCCCTGGCTGATGCGCACCTACGCCGGGCACTCCACCGCGAGCGACTCCAACGCGCTCTACCGGCGGAACCTGGCGAAGGGCCAGACCGGCCTCTCCGTCGCCTTCGACCTGCCGACCCAGACCGGCTACGACTCCGACCACATCCTCGCCCGCGGCGAGGTGGGCCGGGTCGGCGTACCGGTCGGCCACGTCGGCGACATGCGCGCCCTGTTCGACGGCATCCCGCTCGAACAGACCAACACCTCCATGACGATCAACGCCACCGCGATGTGGCTGCTGGCGCTCTACCAGGTGGTCGCCGAGGAGCAGGGCGCCGACATCGCCAAGCTCACCGGCACCACCCAGAACGACATCGTCAAGGAGTACCTGTCGCGCGGGACGCACGTCTTCCCGCCCGGCCCCTCGGTGCGCCTGATCACCGACATGATCGCCTACACCGTCGGCCGCATCCCCAAGTGGAACCCGATCAACATCTGCAGCTACCACCTCCAGGAGGCCGGGGCCACGCCCGTCCAGGAGATCGCCTACGCGATGTGCACCGCCATCTCGGTGCTCGACGCCGTCCGCGACTCCGGCCAGGTGCCGGCCGGGCGGATGGGCGAGGTGGTCGCCCGGATCTCCTTCTTCGTCAACGCCGGCGTGCGCTTCGTCGAGGAGATGTGCAAGATGCGCGCCTTCGCCCAGCTGTGGGAGAAGGTCACGCTGGAGCGCTACGGCGTCCAGGACCCGAAGCAGCGCCGCTTCCGCTACGGCGTCCAGGTCAACTCGCTCGGCCTGACCGAGGCCCAGCCGGAGAACAACGTCCAGCGGATCGTCCTGGAGATGCTGGCCGTCACCCTCTCCAAGGACGCCCGCGCCCGCGCCGTCCAACTGCCCGCCTGGAACGAGGCGCTGGGCCTGCCCCGGCCCTGGGACCAGCAGTGGTCGCTGCGGATCCAGCAGGTGCTGGCCTACGAGTCGGACCTGCTGGAGTACGGCGACCTCTTCAACGGCTCCGAGGTGATCGAGACCAAGACCGCCGAACTGCTGGCCGGCGCCGAGGCGGAGATCGCCAAGGTGCTGGCCATGGGCGGGGTGATTCCGGCCGTGGAGTCCGGCTACCTGAAGTCCAACCTGGTCTCCTCGCACGCCGCCCGCCGGGCCCGGATCGAGTCCGGCGAGGACAGGATCGTCGGCGTCAACTGCTTCGACACCACCGAGGAGAGCCCGCTCACGGCCGACCTCGACACCGCCGTCATGGTCGTCGACCCGGCCTCCGAGCAGTCCGTGCTCGCCGCCCTGGAGGCCTGGCGCGGACAGCGCGACGAGGCCGCCGTCCAGACCACGCTGGCCGAGCTCAAGGCCACCGCGGCCACCGACGCCAACCTGGTGCCGGCCACGCTCGCCTGCGCCCGGGCCGGCGTCACCACCGGCGAGTGGGCCTTCGCCCTGCGCGAGGTCTTCGGCGAGTACCGCGCACCCACCGGCGTCGGCGGCGCCCCGGTCGCGGTGGCCGCCGAACCCGGCGGGGAACTGGCCGCGGTGCGCGCCGCCGTCGCCGCCACCGCCGAGGAGCTGGGCGCCGGCAAGCTGCGCCTGCTGGTCGGCAAGCCCGGCCTGGACGGGCACTCCAACGGCGCCGAGCAGATCGCCGTCCGGGCCCGCGACGCCGGGTTCGAGGTGGTCTACCAGGGCATCCGGCTGACCCCCGAACAGATCGTCTCCGCCGCCGTCGCGGAGGACGTGCACTGCGTGGGCCTGTCGATCCTCTCCGGCGCCCACTCCGAGCTGGTGCCCGACGTCCTGCGGCGGCTGCGCCGGGCCGGGGTGCAGGATGTCCCGGTGATCGTGGGTGGCATCATCCCGTCAGCGGACGGCGAGGCCCTCAAGGCCGCCGGCGTCGCCGCCGTGTTCACCCCGAAGGACTTCGGCATCACCACCATCATCGGCCGGATCGTGGACGAGATCCGGCTCGCCAACAAGCTCCAGCCCTGGACGCCCGCACCCGCGCCCACCAGCTGACCACTGGGAAGGAACCGACCCACCCTCATGTCTGCCCACCCGGCGCCCGCCGCCACGCTTCTTTCGAGCGGCTCCGCCGCCACCTTCAACCGTCTGCGCCCGCGCCGCTCCTGCCTCGCCGTACCCGGCAGCAACCCGCGCTTCCTGGAGAAGGCCCAGGGCCTCCCCGCCGACCAGGTCTTCCTCGACCTCGAGGACGCCTGCGCCCCCCTGGTCAAGGAGAGCGCCCGCCACCACATCGTCGACGCGCTCAACAACGGCGACTGGGGCGGCAAGACCCGCGTCGTCCGGGTCAACGACTGGACCACCCACTGGACCTACCGCGACGTGATCACCGTCGTCGAGGGCGCCGGCCCCAACCTCGACTGCATCATGCTGCCCAAGGTCCAGGACGCCGAGCAGGTCAAGGCGCTCGACCTGCTGCTCACCCAGATCGAGAAGACCATGGGCTTCGAGGTCGGCAGGATCGGCATCGAGGCGCAGATCGAGAACGCCAAGGGCCTGGTCAACGTCGACGCCATCGCCGAGGCCTCGCCCCGGCTGGAGACCATCGTCTTCGGCCCCGCCGACTTCATGGCCTCCATCAACATGAAGTCCCTGGTGGTCGGCGAGCAGCCGGCCGGCTACCCGGCCGACGCCTACCACTACATCCTGATGCGCATCCTGATGGCCGCCCGCGCCAACGACCTCCAGGCCATCGACGGTCCGTACCTGCAGATCCGCAACCAGGACGGCTACCGCGAGGTCGCCCGGCGTGCCGCCGCCCTCGGCTTCGACGGCAAGTGGGTGCTCCACCCCGACCAGGTCGGCGCCGCGAACGAGATCTTCTCGCCCTCCCAGGAGGACTACGACCACGCCGAGCTGATCCTCGACGCCTACGACTGGTGCACCTCCGAGGCGGGCGGCGCCAAGGGCTCCGCGATGCTCGGCGACGAGATGATCGACGAGGCCAGCCGCAAGATGGCCCTGGTCATCGCCGGCAAGGGCCGGGCCGCCGGGATGGAGCGCACCACCAAGTTCGAACACCCCCAGATCGAGAAGAAGCCGGAAAGCTGAGGGCCTGAGCCATGCAGTTCGGACGCACCTACGAGGAGTTCGAGGTCGGCGCGGTCTACAAGCACTGGCCCGGCAAGACCGTCACCGAGTACGACGACCACCTCTTCTGCCTGCTCACCATGAACCACCACCCGCTCCACCTGGACACCAACTACGCCGAGCGGACGACGGACTTCGGCCGGAACGTGGTGGTGGGCAACTACATCTACTCGCTGCTGCTGGGCATGTCCGTCCCGGACGTCTCCGGCAAGGCCATCGCCAACCTGGAGATCGAGTCGCTGCGGCACGTCGCGCCGACCTTCCACGGCGACACCCTCTACGGCGAGACCACCGTCCTCGACAAGTGGCCGTCCAAGTCCAAGGACGACCGCGGCATCGTGTACGTCGAGACCAAGGGGTACAAGCAGGACGGCACGGTCGTCTGCGTCTTCCGCCGCAAGGTGATGGTGCCGACCGGGACGTACATCAAGGAGCGCGGCGGCGAGCAGCCCGGCCGCCCGACTCCCCTTTCCTAGGACCCCTTTCCCAGGACCCCGGTTCTCCAGGACCCCGGATCTCCCGAGACCCCGATTTCCTGGGCCGCCGGACTCCCTCAGACCCCGGAGGGGCAGGCCGCCGTCATCGGCCGACCCCCACCCGGCACCGGGGGCCCTGCTGCCGCAGCCACGCCGGCAGGGCCCCCGGAAATCCCCCCCCCCCCGCCCTCTTCAACCTTTCGGAGCCGCACGATGGGACGCCTGGCACAGACCGACGGCCTCACCGAGATCCAGCGGGACATCCTCGCCACCGTGCGGGATTTCGTCGACAAGGAGATCATTCCGGTCGCGACCGAGCTGGAGCACAAGGACGAGTACCCGACCGCCATCGTCGAGGGGATGAAGCAGCTCGGCCTCTTCGGCCTCACCATCCCCGAGGAGTACGGCGGCCTCGGCGAGTCGCTGCTCACCTACGCCCTGGTGGTCGAGGAGATCGCCCGGGGCTGGATGAGCGTGTCCGGCATCGTGAACACCCACTTCATCGTGGCGCACATGATCAACGCCCACGGCACCCAGGAGCAGAAGGACCACTTCCTGCCGAAGATGGCCGCCGGGGAGATCCGCGGTGCGTTCTCGATGTCCGAGCCCGGCCTCGGCTCCGACGTTTCGGCCATCTCCACCAAGGGCGTCAAGGACGGGGAGTCCTACGTCCTCAACGGCCAGAAGATGTGGCTCACCAACGGCGGCACCTCCACCCTCGTCGCGGTCCTCTGCAAGACCGACGAGGGCGGCGACACCCCGTACAAGAACATGACCACCTTCCTGATCGAGAAGACCGCCGGATTCGGCCCGAACCCGACCGTCCCCGGCCTCACCGTGCCCGGGAAGATCGAGAAGATGGGCTACAAGGGCGTCGACACCACCGAACTGGTCCTCCAGGACGTCCGGATCCCGGCCGACCGCGTCCTCGGCGGCGTCCCCGGGCGCGGCTTCTACCAGATGATGGACGGCGTCGAGGTCGGCCGCGTCAACGTCGCCGCCCGCGGCTGCGGCGTCGCCCGCCGCGCCTTCGAACTCGGCATCTCCTACGCCCAGCAGCGCTCCACCTTCGGCAAGAAGATCGCCGAGCACCAGGCCATCCAGTTCAAGCTCGCCGAGATGGCCACCAAGGTCGAGGCCGCCCACCAGATGATGGTCATGGCCGCCCGCAAGAAGGACGGCGGCGAGCGCAACGACCTCGAGGCCGGCATGGCCAAGTACCTCGCCTCCGAGTACTGCAAGGAGGTCGTCGAGGACGCCTTCCGCATCCACGGCGGCTACGGCTTCTCCAAGGAGTACGAGATCGAGCGGCTCTACCGCGAGGCCCCGATGCTGCTCATCGGTGAAGGAACTGCGGAGATCCAGAAGATGATCGTCGGACGCCGGCTCCTGGAGGAGTACCGGATCGCGGAGTGAGCACCGGGTTCACCCCGGCTCGACGAGCGGCCCCCGGACCGCTCGCGGCCGGCCGGATGAACCCTTCCGAACCGCCGGTCGACGGGCGTGCGGGCCCGTCCCGGCCACCCGCCGTGCCCACCACGGCCCCGGCCTGGTCCGCCTGGGGTCCGGCACGGCCCTCCGGAAGCGGCTGCGGGGCGTACAGCTGCGACAACACGCCCCGCGGCCGCTTCCGCACACCCTCGACAGGCCGTGTCCCGCTCACCCGGCGGACCGCGAACGGCCCGTTCCACCCACCGGGTTCCGTTGACACGCCTGTTGAGACAAGTGTCACCAGCCCCGTCCGGTCCCTTGGGAACCGGACCGGGGCGAGCTACGGTCGTAGAGGTGGGACGCGCACACGCACTTCCGCCGGACACATGAACGAGCAGGCGGGTTGCCCACCCACCGTGTGCTCCCGATAGCATCCACCGGGACAGCAAGCCGTCCCTCTATTACCCGATCCCGCGGTGGCCCCCGTCCAGCGGCCATGATCCCCCGCGACAAAGGTCTTCGATGCCCATCAGCCCGTCCCCTCACACCTCCGTCACGGACCGCGATGCCCTCGCAGCCACGACGGCCGGTCGGCGACCCCGCGTGACCATCGCGCGCGGAGCCACCCCCTGGTTCGTCCCCACCCTCGCCACGGCCGCCGTGACCACCGCCCTCACCAGGCGCAGCGGCAAGTGGGCCCTGGCAGCGGTACCCGCCTGCGCGCTCGGCGCGGGCATGCTGTGGTTCTTCCGCGACCCCGAGCGTGAGATCGGCACGGGCAGAGTGATCTCCCCCGCCGACGGCGTGGTGCAGAGCATCGACGCCTGGCCGGACGGCCGCACCCGGGTCGCGATCTTCATGAGCCCGCTCAACGTCCACGTCAACCGTGCGCCCCTGCCCGGCACGGTGACGTCGGTCGAGCACGTCGCGGGCGGCTTCGTACCCGCGTTCAACAAGGACAGCGACCAGAACGAGCGGGTCGTCTGGCACTTCGACACCGAGCTCGGCGACATCGAGATGGTGCAGATCGCGGGGGCCGTGGCCCGTCGCATCGTGCCGTACGTCGCCGCCGGTACCAAGGTCGAACAGGGCGACCGGATCGGTCTGATCCGGTTCGGCTCCCGGGTCGACACCTACCTGCCGGCCGGCGTCGAGGTCGGCGTCGAGGTCGGCCAGAAGACCACAGCCGGGGTGACGCGCCTTGACCGTGACTGATCCTGAGACAATCGTCGGCCTGGACGACGAGGAGACGGCCCTGCGCCGCCGCCGCTGGGCGCGCGACCGCGAGCTGCGCGCCCCGCGCTCTCCCCAACACCTGTCCACCGCCGACTTCCTGACCCTGGGGAACGCCGTCTGCGGCTTCCTGGCGATCTACTCGATCACCACCGGGGTGCTGGTCCCGCACATCACCAACCCGGACGCCGCACCCGACCGGCACAGCGCCGCCACCGCGGTCACGCTGCTGCTCATCGGCTCCATGTGCGACCTCTTCGACGGACTGGTGGCGCGCAAGCTCCGCTCCTCCGCCCTCGGAGCGGAACTGGACAACCTGGCCGACCTGATCAGCTTCGGCATCGCGCCGGCCTACTTCGTCGCCGTCTGGGGCATGGTCTCCCCGGGCTCCAACAGCAAGCTCTCGGCGCTCATCGCGATCACCGTCCTGCTCGCGGTCGTCCTGCGGCTCGCCCGCTTCTCCGCCGTCAAGATGCGGCCCGGGGTGTTCCAGGGCATGCCCTGCCCGATGGGCGCGATGACGGTCATCGCCATCGTGCTGCTCGACCCGCCGTTCCTGCCCGGTCTGCTCGCCATCTTCGGCGCCGCGTACCTCATGGTCAGCCGGATCGAGTACCCCAAGCCCCAGGGGCTGCTGGCCACCGCCACGCTGTGCTGGATCGTCGTCTCCATCGGCTGCCTCGCGGCCTGGGCCACCGGTCTGCCCGGCGGCGACGCCCTGATGCACGTCGGCGCCTTCGCCCAGATCACGCTCGCCGCGATGGCCCCGCTGCTGGTCATCCGGCGCAAGGTCGGACAGAAGGTCGGCGACGTCCGCGCCAGGCGGGCGGAGTCCCGGCTCGGCTGAGTCGTCCCAGTGCGTGAGAGGGGCCCGGATCCAGTCGGATCCGGGCCCCTCCTCGTTGTGTCCGGGTGCTGCTGTTCCGCTGTGTCCGGGTGTTGCTACGCATCGCCGGTGTTGCCCGGGTGTTGCTGCGCGCCGCCGGTGTTGCCCGGGTACTGCTACGCGCCGCCGGTGTGCACGCTGAACGCCGAACGGCGGGCCGCCCGCGCCACACCCGGATCCGGGTGCACGCCCGAGACCGCCGTCAGCACCGAGGCCGCCCGCGGGTGCCCCGACTGCCGGGCCCGGGCGAACAGCCGCACCGGATCACCCGCCGCGGCGCCCTCGACATGGCCCACCAGCAGCTCCGTCTCGCCGTGGTCCAGCACCGCCGCGGCCGTGTCCACCCACAGCCAGGCCGCGTCCTCCGCCCCCAGCACGTCCGCCGGCGAAACCCCCTCGTCGGAGCGCTCCGCCAGCCACAGCAGCGCGTACGGGCGCAGCACCGGCTCGTCCACCGCCGCCCGCACCGCCTGCTCCGCCGGGCCGCCGGCCACCCGCAGCGCCTCGAAGGCCAGCCCGCGCACCAGCGCGTCGTCCCCCTGCGCCGCGTCCAGCAGCTCCGCCACCGCCCGATCCGCCGGACGGGCCGCCACCCAGGCGCGGAACTCGGCCCGCGCCGGGCCCGGCGAGTAGTCCGCGCAGGCGTTCAGCAGCTCGAAGGCGCTCTGCTCGATGTGCCCGGCCGCAGTCTGCGCGACCGTGCAGATCTCCTCCAGCTTCGCCCGCACCGCCCAGTGGCCCAGCGGCGACAGCTCGGCGGCTTCGTTCCTGCGGACCACGGCCCCGACGGCCGCCAGGCCGTCCAGCATCCAGTCCAGGACCGCGGCCACGTCCGCCGGTGACGGCGGGGTGTCGATCTGCGGCTCCCGGCACGTGCCGCGGACCGCCGACACCGCCGAGGCGGCATGCGGCACGGGCGACAGGCCCGAACCGTCCGCGCCACCCACCCGGCGCTCGTCCAGCCCCCGGCGCAGCAGCTCCAGCAGCTCGCCGTCCGACACCGGACCGGCCACCAGGTGCAGGAAGGACAGCAGCTGCGGAGCCTGGTCCACCGCCTCACCGGCCAGCACCGCGAACACGCCCCGCAGGGCGGCCGGCGGCACCGGGGCCAGCAGCGTCCAGGCGTCGAACAGCGCCGACCAGCCGCGGACCACCGCCTCGTCGTCGTGCTCCCAGGCGTGCAGGCGCCAACCCGGCCCCGCACCGCCGTCCCTGGCCTCCACCAGGCCGACCAGCAGCGCCTGCCCCCACGACTTGGCGGCGGCACCGACCGTCATGGCCAGCGCCAGACCCGCCGCACGGGCGTCCTCGGGCAGCAGCTCGCCGCGCTTGTCGACCTCCTCCAGCTCCCCCGCCCAGCGGGCGATCCGGACGGCGTCCACCAGCATCCGGCGGGCCAGCGGCGCCAGCTCGGCCGGCGCGGGGAAGCCCTCCGGTACGGGAACCCTCCCCCGACCGGGCGCCGCAGCGGGCCCTCGTCGGCGGGGTACCCCGGCCCCGCCCGGCTTGCCGGCGGCGGGCCGGTGGGCCGTACCGGGGAGACGGGTCACCGTCGCGCCGGTACCGATCGTCGGCGGGAGCGGGGCATCACGGTCGCGCGGATTCCGAGACGTCACGTCGAGCAGTCTTCCCCTTGTACCGGCCTTCTGTCACATCCGGTTGGCTGTACGGACGGGCTGTCGTCGACGGCACCTCCCCAAGATCGGGCAACAATCGGGCAACAGAGGCAAACCGCCTGGCCGGAAACAGGTGGCGGGGTCATGCCATCCCGATTTGGCCCCCGCAGCAGTGGTCGCCGTACCCGCTCGACCGGTCACGCTCCGTGGCTGACACGTGATGTCCGGGCGCCGAATAGGGGTCCGGTGGGGGTGACTTCTCGAACGGGGGGGCTGGGTTCAGAGAAGGGGGGTGAGCCAGCGGCGGAGGAGTTCGGTGTAGTGGGTGGGGGCGGAGTTCCAGAGGGTGGCGTGGTCGGCGCCCGGGAAAGGGCGGAGGCTGACCACACCGGGGCGGGCGGCGGCGAGGCGTTCGGCGGCGCGGAAGGGGGCGACCTGGTCGTCGGGGCTGTGCAGGAGGAGGGTGGGGACGCGCAGGTCGGTGCCCTCGGCGATGCGGCTGAAGTCGGCGAGGTCGACGCCGGTGCGGCCCTCGGCGGCGAGGGCCCCGAGTTCGGCGGCGGCGCCGGTGTAGCCGGCCCGGGCGGCGCCGCGGCGGGCGGTGGCGGGCAGGTCGAGGACCGGCGAGTCCAGGACGAGGCCGCTGATGGCGTGGGCCCAGGCGGAGCGGGCGGCCGTCTGGAGGGCGATGGTGGCGCCGAGGGACCAGCCGTAGAGGATGACCCGGCCGGCGCCGCTGTCGAGGGCGAGCCGTACCGCCGACTCGACGTCGCGCCACTCGGTCTCACCGAAGTGGCCGAGCCCGTCCGGGGAGGCGGGGGCGCCCTGGTCGCCGCGGTAGGTGACGGCGAGGGCGGGCAGGGCGAGGCGGTCGAGGACGGGGAGCACCGCGAGGGTCTGCTGCCGGTCGGTGCCGGGGCCGTGGATGAGGATCACCCAGGTGCCGCGTTTGCCGTCGAGGCGCCAGGCGGGGAGGGCGCCGAGTTCGCCGTCGGCGGCGGTGTCGGTGAAGGGGAGGCCGAGCGCCTCGGTGGGGTCGCCCAGATGGACGCGGGGGGTGAAGCGGACCTCGGTGCCGGGGGTGAGGGTGCCACGGTCGGCGCGGACGAGGCGGCGGGTGACGCCGTTCTCGTCGCTGTGCAGGACGTCCTCGACGACGGCGTGGCCGTGGTCGTCCCATTCGACGGCCCAGCGGCCGGGACGCAGGCTCTCGGGGCGGCGGTTGAAGGTGATCCGGCCGGCCGCGAGGCTCCGCACCAGAACGGGGCCGGACCCCTGGACGGCGGTCGCCGGGTGGACCATCCGTTCGGAGGCCCGGCGGCCGATCACCAGGACGGCGGCCCCGGCGGCCCCGGCGCCGACGGCGGCGGCCGCCACGACGGCCGCGGTTCCCCAACGCATATCGCTCCCCGCTCTGCTGGTCTGCTGGTCTTGGACCGGACGGTTGGTCTTGGACCGGACGGTGTTCGGGCACCAGTTCACCGGGGGCCCGCGCGGGCGGCCACCGGGCTGGGCCGTCCGGGTCACGGCAGGGCTACGGGTGGGCGGGTCAGACCGGGCCGCGGCGGGACCGCGGGCGGGGGGCTGGCTGCGTCGCATGGGAACGAACGGTAGGGGCGGGGGGCGGTGGGCCCCGGCCGCCGAACGCACGAAGCGGCCCCGGAGGCCCCTCCGGGGCGCTGGACGATCGGACAGGGTGTCATGCCCCTGCGGGCGGGCGGAGCGGAGGTGGCGACGACGTGCCGACGTGTGACCAACCCCTCCGTGACCTCGGTTGACTCCCGGTTCGGCCGCGTGATGGGATCCTGGGGCCAAACGGAGGCATGCAGAGGAAGCCGGTGCGAGTCCGGCGCGGTCCCGCCACTGTCACCGGGGAGCACGCTCGGAACAGTTGCCACGGCGGGCCGTCAGAAGCCGCTGGAAGGCCCGGGGGTGCGTCCGACCCGGAAGCCAGGAGACTCTCGCCCCCGGTACGTCGATCCAGGGCGCGGACCCTGAGTGAGGACACGCGCGCGATGCAGGCTGCCCCGACCCGCCGGACCCCACGCGGCCTTCCGCCGAACCCGTCGAACCCCTCGAACTCGTCGAACCCGTCGTGCGCCCGCTGACCCGCGCCGCCGCGTTCGCGCTGGGCGCCGCCGCGGGCTTCGCCGCCGACGCCCGCTTCGCCGACCCCCGGCGCGGCCACCCGGTGGCCGTCTTCGGCGGTGCGGCGACCCGGCTGGAGCGGCGGGTGTGGCAGGACGACCGGGTGGCCGGCGCCGGGTACACGGCGCTGTGCGTGGGCGCGGTCGCGGCCGGCGCGGTGGCCCTGGACCGTACGGTGGGCCGGCGTCCGCTGGGCCGGGCCGCGCTGGCGGCCGCCGCGACCTGGACGGTGCTGGGCGGCACCTCGCTGACCCGGGAGGCGCGCGCCATCGGCCGGTCACTGGCCACCGGCGACCTGGCGGCCGCGCGCGAGCGGCTGCCGCACCTGTGCGGGCGGGATCCGAGCGCGCTGGACGGGCCGCAGATCGCCCGCGCGGTGGTCGAGTCGGTGGCCGAGAACACGGCGGACGCCGTGGTGAACGCGCTGGTCTGGGGCACCCTGGCGGGCACGCCGGGGCTGCTGGCGTTCCGCGCGGTGAACACGCTGGACGCGATGGTCGGCCACCGATCGCCGCGGTACGCCCGGTTCGGCTGGGCCTCGGCCCGGCTGGACGACGTGGCGGGCTGGCCGGGCGCCCGGCTGACGGCACTGCTCACGGTGGCCGCCGCACCACGGCCGCGAACGGCCTGGCGGGTCTGGCGGCGGGACGGTTCGGCGCACCCGAGCCCGAACGCGGGCCAGGCGGAGGCCGCCTTCGCGGGCGCCGTGGGCGTCCGGCTGGGCGGGACCCTCCAGTACGGGGAGCGGGTGGAGCACCGGCCGGTGCTGGGCGCGGAGTTGCGGCCGGTGACGGTGGACGACATCGAGCGGGCCTGCGTGCTCTCCCGGCGGGTGGGCGTGCTGGCCCTGGGTACGACGGTCGCGGGGCACGTCCTGCTGCGGGCGTTCCGGAGCAGGAGGGGAAAGGCGTGAACGAGCGCGGAGAGCGAACCATCGGAAGGTGCGCAGTGCGCGAAGCGCCTGCCGGGCGAAGCGGGGTGGACGCATGAGCAGGGCGATACTGGTCGCCGGGACGACCTCGGACGCGGGCAAGAGCGTGGTGACCGCGGGCATCTGCCGCTGGCTGGCCCGGCAGGGGGTGCGGGTCGCGCCGTTCAAGGCGCAGAACATGTCGCTGAACTCCTTCGTCACCGCCGACGGCGCCGAGATCGGCCGGGCGCAGGCGATGCAGGCGCAGGCGGCCCGGGTGGAGCCGGAGGCGGCGATGAACCCGGTGCTGCTCAAACCGGGCGCGGACGGCCGCAGCCAGGTGGTGCTGCTGGGCCGGCCGGTCGCCGAGGTGGGCGCGCTGGACTACCGCGAGCGCAAGCCCGTCCTGCTGGAACGGGCGCTGGAGTGCCTGGCGGATCTGCGCCGGCGCTACGAGGTGGTGGTCTGCGAGGGCGCCGGTTCGCCCGCCGAGATCAACCTGCGGGACCGGGACATCGCCAACATGGGCCTGGCGACGGCCGCCGGGCTGCCGGTGGTGGTGGTCGGGGACATCGACCGCGGCGGCGTCTTCGCGGCGATGTACGGGACGCTGGCACTGCTGTCGGCGGAGGACCAGCGGCATGTCGCGGGCTGGTTCGTCAACAAGTTCCGCGGCGACGCGCGGCTGCTGGCACCCGGCCTGGAGATGCTGCACGGGCTGACCGGCCGTCCGGTGCTGGGCACCCTGCCGATGCTGCCGGGCCTGTGGCTGGACGCCGAGGACTCGCTGGACCTGTCCACGGTGGTGGACCGGGTGGACGTCGGTGGCCCGCTCGGGGCGGACGTCCTGCGGGTGGCCGTGGTGCGCTTCCCCCGGCTGTCGAACTTCACCGACCTGGACGCGCTGGCGCAGGAGCCGGGCGTGCTGGTGCGCTGGGTGACCCGGCCGGAGGAACTGGCCGACGCCGACCTGGTGGTGCTGCCCGGCACCCGGGCCACCGTGGCCGACCTGGCCTGGCTGCGCGCACGCGGCCTGGAGCCGGCGCTGAAGGCGCGGGCGGCGGCCGGACTGCCGGTCCTCGGGGTGTGCGGCGGCTACCAGATGCTGGCACGCGGGATCGAGGACGAGGTGGAGTCCAGGGCCGGCTCGGTCGAGGGCCTGGGCCTGCTGCCGACGCACGTACGGTTCGGCGCCGAGAAGGTGCTGGCGCGGCCGGTCGGCGAGGCGTACGGGCAGCGGGTCGAGGGGTACGAGATCCACCACGGGGTGGTCGCGGTCGAGGGCGGGGAACCGTTCATGTCCGATGACGACGGGCAGGGCCTGGACGGCTGCCGGGTGGGCTCGGTGTGGGGCACCACCTGGCACGGCGCGCTGGAGAACGACGGCTTCCGCCGTGAACTCCTGCGCGAGGTCGCCGCGTTGGCGGGCCGGGCGTTCGTGCCGGCGCCGGACACCTCGTTCGCCGAGGCGCGCGAGGCCCGGCTGGACCGGCTGGGCGACCTGATCGAGGAGCACGCGGACACCGACGCGCTGTGGAAGCTGATCGAGGGCGGGGTGCCGGCGGCCGGATCGCTGCCGTTCCTGGCGCCCGGAGCACCTGGGGAGTATGCATGAGTGACGTCCGCTATCCGTTCACCGCGATCGTCGGCATGCCCGACCTGCGGCTCGGTCTGCTGCTCAACGCGGTCTCGCCCGCCGTGGGCGGCGTGCTGGTGCGTGGCGAGAAGGGCACCGCCAAGTCGACCATGGTGCGCGCGCTGGCCGGCCTGCTGCCGTCCCTCGCGGCCGTCGACGGCTGCCGGTTCGCCTGCGACCCGACCGCTGCGGACCCGCAGTGCCCGGACGGGCCGCACGACCACCCGTCGGCGTCCGAACGCCCGGCCCAGCTGGTCGAGTTGCCGGTCGGCGTGGCCGAGGACCGGATCGTCGGCTCGCTCGACCTGGAACGGGCGCTCGCCGAGGGCGTCAAGGCGTACGAGCCGGGGCTCCTCGCCAAGGCGCACCGCGGCGTGCTCTACATCGACGAGGTGAACCTGCTCCAGGACCACGTCGTGGACCTGCTGCTGGACGCCGCCGCGATGGGCCGCTCGTACGTCGAGCGCGAGGGCGTGTCGGTGCGGCACGCCGCCCGCTTCCTGCTGGTCGGCACGATGAATCCGGAGGAGGGCGAGCTGCGGCCGCAGCTGCTCGACCGGTTCGGCCTGACCGTCGAGATCGCCGCCACCCGGGACCCGGCCGAGCGCGCCGAGGTGGTCCGTCGCCGGCTCGCCTACGACGCCGACCCGGCCGACTTCGCCGCGCGGTTCGCCGAGGACGAGCGGGCGCTCGCCGAACGCATCACCGGCGCCCGGGAGTTGCTGCCCAAGGTGGAGCTGACGGATGTGGCGCTGCGTCAGATCACCGCCGTGTGCGCCGCGTTCGAGGTGGACGGGCTGCGCGCCGACATCGTGATGGCCCGCACCGCCGTCGCGCTCGCCGCCTGGGACGGGCGGACCGAGGTGCTGGAGGAGGACGTCCGCAAGGCCGCCCAGCTGGCGCTGCCGCACCGGCGCCGCCGCAACCCCTTCGACGCGCCGGGGCTGGACGAGGAGCAGCTCGACCGGACGCTGGAGGAGCACGCGCAGCCGGAGGAGCCCTCGGCACCCGGGGAGCCCTCGGAGCCCGAGGAGCTCGGGGGCTCAGGAGAGGCTGAGGGCGACGGCGACGGCGACGGCCCCGAGGACGACGGCCCGGGCCCGGACGGCGGCCCCGGCGGCGGCCCGGACGGCGGCGGGGCCCCCGAGCCCGCCGACGGCCCCGACGGCCCGGAGGCGTCGGCCGCGGAGACGGACGAGCCGCCCCAGCAGCCCGTACCCGCCCAACACCCCGCTCCCGCCCGGGAGTCGGCGCCGGTCGCGGCCGGCGACCCGTACCGGACCAAGCTGTTCACCGTACAGGGCACCGGCCACGGCGCCCAGGGCCGCCGCTCCCCCGCCGAGACCTCGGGCGGGCACACCGTGCGCGCCCGGCGCCCGCAGGGCACGCTCAGCCGGCTGCACCTGACCGCCACCCTGCAGGCCGCCGCACCGCACCAGGCGGCGCGCGGGCGGGCCGGCCGGGCCCTGGTGCTGCGCAAGGACGACTTCCGCGAACAGGTCCGCCAGGGACGGGAGTCCAACCTGGTGCTGTTCGTCGTCGACGCCTCCGGCTCGATGGCCGCCCGGCAGCGGATGACCGCCGTCAAGGGCGCCGTACTGTCCCTGCTGATGGACGCCTACCAACGGCGCGACAAGATCGGCATGATCACCTTCCGGGGCGCGGACGCCGAACTGGCGCTGCCGCCGACCTCGTCCGTGGAGGTCGGCGCGGCCCGGCTGGAGTCGCTGCCCACCGGCGGTCGCACCCCGCTGGCCGCCGGGCTGCTGCGCGCGCACGAGGTGCTGCGGGTGGAGCGGCTGCGCGACCCGAGCCGCCGCCCGCTGCTGGTCGTGGTGACCGACGGCCGGGCCACCGGCGGGCGGGACGCGCTCGCCCGGTCGCAGCGCGCGGCCACCCTGTTCGCCGCGCAGGGCACCGCCAGCGTGGTGCTGGACTGCGAGTCCGGCCCCGTCCGGCTCGGCCTCGCCCGCACCCTGGCCGGGCTGCTCGGCGGCACCGCCGTCAGCCTGGACGAGCTGCGGCCCGAGGGCGTCGCCTCGCTCGTCCGCGAGAACCGCGGTGAGAACCGTCGTGAGAACCGCGGTGAGAACCGTCGTGAGAACCGTGCCACCACCATGCGAAAGGCGGCCTGAGCCGACATGCCCAAGGGTGTCCCCGAGAGCGTCCCCGACGACGGCCTGACGACTCGTCAGCGCCGCACACTGCCGATCACCGCCGTACACACCGGCCCCGGCAAGGGCAAGTCCACGGCCGCGTTCGGCATGGCCCTGCGGGCCTGGAACCAGGGCTGGCCCGTCGGGGTGTTCCAGTTCGTGAAGTCCGCCAAGTGGAAGGTCGGCGAGGAGAACGCGCTGCGCGTGCTCGGCGCCTCCGGCGAAGGCGGGACGGTCGACTGGCACAAGATGGGCTCCGGCTGGTCGTGGATCCAGCGCTCCAGCGAGATGGAGATGGACAGCGAGGCGGCCGCCAAGGAGGGCTGGGAGCAAGTCAAGCGCGACCTGGCGGCCGAGACCTACCGCTTCTACGTGCTGGACGAGTTCACCTACCCGATGCACTGGGGCTGGGTCGACCCGGAGGAGGTCGTGTCGGTGCTCAAGGACCGCCCGGGCAGCCAGCACGTCGTCATCACCGGCCGGTACGCGCCCGAGCCGCTGACCGGATTCGCCGACCTGGTCACCGAGATGACCAAGGTCAAGCACCCCATGGACGCCGGCCGCAAGGGCCAGCGCGGTATCGAGTGGTAGACCGTTGAGTACTGCTGGTAGGCCGTTGAGGCCGTTGAGGCCGTTGAGCACCATCCCCCGCCTCGTCATCGCCGCGCCCTCCTCCGGCGCCGGCAAGACCACCGTCGCCACCGGCCTGATCGCGGCGCTCGCCGCGCGCGGGCTGGCGGTGTCCCCGCACAAGGTCGGCCCCGACTACATCGACCCGGGCTACCACGCGCTCGCCGCCGGACGCCCGGGCCGCAACCTGGACGCCTTCCTGTGCGGCCCGGAGCGGATCGCCCCGCTGTTCCTGCACGGCGCGGCGGGCGCCGACGTCGCGGTGGTCGAGGGGGTCATGGGCCTGTTCGACGGGGCCTCCGGGCGGGGGGAGCTGGCCTCCACCGCGCACGTCGCCAAGCTGCTGCGGGCGCCCGTGGTGCTGGTGGTGGACGGCTCCTCGCAGTCCCGGTCGGTGGCCGCGCTGGTGCACGGCTTCGCCTCCTGGGACCCGGAGGTGCGCCTCGCCGGGGTGATCCTCAACCGGGTCGCCTCCGACCGGCACGAGCACCTCCTGCGCGAGGCCCTGGAGGAGGGCTCGGGCGTGCCCGTCCTGGGCGCGCTGCGCCGCTCCACGGCGGTCACCACGCCGTCCCGCCACCTCGGACTGATCCCGGCCGTGGAGCGCTCGGCGGAGGCCCTGCGCGCGGTCGCCGACATGGGCGAACTCGTCGCCACCTCGGTCGACTTGGACGCCCTGCTCGAACTCGCCCGGACGGCACCGGAGTTGACTGCCGAGCCGTGGGACCCGTCGACCGAGGTCGAGCCGGTCGAGGCCGACCCGGTCGCCGGTGCGCCGCGGATCGCGGTGGCAGGCGGTGCCGCGTTCTCCTTCTCGTACGCCGAGAACGCCGAACTCCTCACCGCCGCAGGCGCCGAGGTCGTCCCCTTCGACCCGCTGCACGCCTCGGCGCTGCCGGAGGGCACGGCCGGCCTGGTGATCGGCGGCGGCTTCCCCGAGCTGTACGTCCGGGAGCTGAGCGGCAACACGGCGCTGCGCGGGGCCATCGCGGCGTTCGCCGCCGACGGCGGCCCGATCGCCGCCGAATGCGCCGGACTGCTCTACCTGGGGCGCGAGTTGGACGGCCTGCCGATGTGCGGCGTCCTGGACACCGGCGCCCGGATGACCGAACGACTCACCCTCGGCTACCGGGAGGCCGTCGCCCTGCACGACTCCCCGCTCGCCCGGGCGGGCACCCGGCTGCGCGGCCACGAGTTCCACCGGACGGTCTGCGAACCGGGCGCGGGCGAACACCCCGCCTGGGGCTGGCGCCTGCCCACCGGCCCCCGCAGCGAGGGCTTCGCGGGCAGCCACGTCCACGCCTCCTACCTGCACCTGCACTGGGCCGGGGCGCCGTCGCTGGCGGCCTCCTTCGCCGCCGCAGCAGTTGCCTACCGGGCCGCCCTCCAGAAGCCCGCATCAACGTGACCGCCCTCGGTGGCGGCTCCGGCTCGGGCCAGTCGGGCATCGCCCACCGCCCGCAGGAGCCACCGCCCAGCCCTGCACGGCCTGAGGGCCCGCCGGCCCGCTACGTTTCGGCGCCCCTGGGATGCCGAGGCGAGGCGTAGACGAGGTGGACGACGCGGGCTACCTCGTCCACCACGTACCGCACTCGCCCGCCGGCGGTCACCTCGTACTCCCACTGCGGCAGCTCGACGCCCCCGAACACGCGGGTCGCCAGACGGCCCCGCAATCGAGCCTGCCGATCCGGATCTCTCATGGACAGCGGGTTCACCCGAAGCGCCTCGAAACATCGCGAGTCGCGCCGACGAGGTCGACAACGAACTCACGTACCTCTTCAGCCGACAGGTGCCGGGCCCAGGGGAAGACGGTGGGGAGGGCGAGGAGTACCGCCCGCGCACCCTCATCACTGCCGATCAGCGCAGCGAACAGGCGCGCGGTGACATCCGCGGTCTCCTCGCGCTGGCGGTCGTGACGCCCGGTGGTGAGGTACAGGTCCTCCCCGTCGCGCCGCGTGACATGCACGCGCTGGACTCGCTCCACGCTGTCCGCGACGCGCTTGGAGTTCTTCGACAGGTCAGAGAACGACACGGTGAGAGTCGACATGGCGCGAGACCAGTTCGGAATACGTTCCGAAGTCGATCGGAAAAGTCACCCGCCCACACTCCGCGTGCCTCAGGGCGCGCCGTTGCCGAAGGTGCCGACCAGCGGGTCGGGGCGGTGGCAGGCGGCGCAACGCAGGCGGGTGTAGATCGCCACCGACCCCATGCACACGTCCTCGCGGCCGTCCGCCGGGGACTCGGAGCCGGCTGGCCCGCCGCAGTCCAGGCAGGTGCGCCGGGAACGGGCGGCGATCGAGCAGTCACGGCAGACCAGGTGGGTCGGGTGCTCAGCGTGGACGACGACGGGCTGGGGGCCGCCGTGGAGCAGGTGGACGCACCACGTGCAGGACTCGTCCGCCTGTGCCGCCAGCATCCTGGCCCGGGTCTCCTGCTGCCACTTGGCGGCCTTCTGCACGGGGACCGTCACCGGCAGCCCCCACCCGGACGCGGCGAGCCACTGGGCCCCCTCGGCACCGGCCGCCCGCAACTGGTCTCCGACGGCGATGTCCCTGGGCGTCCTGTCCTTCATCGGCCTTCTCCTCCGCTCCGGGTTCCCACCGGTACAACGCGCCCGGGGAGGCCATGGACACGCGAACCGCCGACCTCCTACGGCCGCATGCCGTGCACGAGGGCGGGGAGCATCGAACCCCACGCCTGAAACGCGAGGGCGTGGCAGATGCGGCGGTGTTCGTCGGGGGCGACGACGTCCGGAAGCCGCTCCTCGTCCACCCAGTGCAGCGCGCGGCGGCGGGCGACCGATTCGACCTGGCCGGCGGCGACTTGGCCACCGCAATGCACGAAGCGGAAGGGGCGGGCCCCCACGTAGTCCACGACGAGGATGCCGTGCAGGGAGCGGACGAGACCGCTCGCGGCCTCGAGGTGACGGCGCGCGGCCAGGTGCGGCGGCTCGTTCCGGTCGGCACCGCCACCGGGGAGGGTGAGGGGACCGGGACGTGGCCTGAGCTGCGGGGCCGTGGCGCGGCCTCAGCCGGTTGCGCGGATGTAGATGTCGGCGGCGCCCGGGGCGCCGCCGGGGATGGTGGCGACGTAGATGCGGCGGGTGGTCTGGGCGTGGGTGGGGCTCGGGGTGGGGGTGGGGGTAGCGGTGAGAGAGGGCGCGGGGGTGGGGGTGGGGGTGACCGAGGGGGTGGGCTCGGGGGTGTCGTCGTCGAGGTCCGGGGTGGAGTCGGCGTCGGCGCCGGGTTCTGCGTCGGGGTCGGGGTCGGCGGCCTGGAGGCCCGGGGGTGCCGGGTCGGCGGTGGCGGTAGCGGCGGCGGCGGCGGTGTCGAGGGTGGGTGATGGTGCGGGGGGCAGGGGCTCGGGGTCCGGGGGGAGTTCGGGGGCCTCGGCCGGGCCGTCGCCGCCGAGGGCGGCGGTGAGGTCGGCGGGGAGGGGGGCGGTGGGGCCGGGCGCGGGGAGGTCGTAGGCGCGGAGGAAGTCGCCGAGGCCGACGTCCTTGCCCGCGACGCGGTAGTGCAGGTAGGCGATGGGGGCGCCGTCGGGGGTGTGGGTGTAGACGGCGCCGACGGGGACGTAGGAGCGGCCGCCTCCGGGGTGCTGGGAGGGGTGGAGCCCGGCGAGGAGTTCGGCGCGGTCGCGGTCGGTCTCGCGGCCGACGCGGCCGGCGGTGAGCGAGTTGACGCCGCGCACCACGAGGGCGGCCGCGACGGACACGCAGAGGACCAGTCCGACGGCGACGGTGCGCCGCAGGACTGGTCGGCCGTGCAGGGCCGGCCAGGAGTCGGTGACCACGCGCTCTGGTGGGATGCCGTCCACGGTTGTCGTTCCCCCCGTTCGATCAGGACGTCATTGTGCTCGACGAGGGACCGTAGCCGAGAGTTCCTCAGCCCAGGTAGGCGGGGGCGACCGCGGCCTGGGTGACCCGCCGTGGGGCGCCGCCGCCGTCGGCGGGGACGGTCCACAGGTCGGCGCCGTAGTCGCCGGGCAGGGCGTAGAGGAGGGTGCCGGTGTCCGACCAGACGGCCTGGTCGTCGATGTTGCGCTGTTCCGCGGTGGCGGTCTCGGTCATGGTGGCGAGGTCGAGGACGTACAGGCGCCAGGGGGCGTCGGGGGACAGGCCGGGAACGCGCTTCTTGTACGCGATGCGGGTGCCGTCCGGGGAGAGCGAGGGGCACTCGACGTTCTCGTGCAGGGTGGTGAGGGTGTGGGCGGCGAGGTCGCCGCGGACGAGGTGGGTGTGGCCGCCGGTGGCGAGGGTGGCGTAGAAGGTGTCGTCGTCGGCGAAGGTCACGCCCCAGATGTTGATGTCGTGGGCCTGGTACGGGTGGCCGTCCTTGATCACGTCGAAGGTCTCCAGGTTGTCCCGGAGGTTCCAGTCGCGGACGTCGACGACGGAGGTGCGGGTGGAGAAGTCGGTGCCCGCGTAGGAGTCGCCGCTGACGAAGACCGTCCAGGCGGCGAGGTGCCCGGACGGGGAGACCCGGGAGCGGGTGGGGATGCCGGCGGCCGGGTAGGAGCGCCGTTCGCGCAGGTGGTCGTCGAGGACGACGGCGCGGTAGGTGTCCTCCAGGGCGCCGTGCTGGGCCTGGAGGCAGATGCCGGTGCCGGCGGCGGCGTAGAAGCGCAGGCACTGGACGCCGGAGGCGGTGCGCGGGCCGTCGGGGCGGTCGGCGGGGACGGCGGTGAGCTCGTCGCGGTGCGGGCCCCAGGCCATGTTGCGGAAGACCAACTTCCGCCCCTCGGTGGGCTTTTGGAGGGTGACGGCGCCTTCGGTGACGGCGGGGCCGCCGGGCTGGGCCTGGTCGCGCCGGGCGGTGCGGTCGGCGGCGTGGAGGACGGCCCCGGTGCCGACGGCGCCGAGCAGCAGCACGGCGACCAGCAGGACGATCACCCTGGTCCGGTTCTGGAGTCGGTTCACGCTCGGTCCGTTCACGTGGGCTCTCCTGTGGCGGTGACGGCGGGTTCACGCAGGACGGCGGCCGCGCCGAGCACGCACAGCCCGAGCGCCCCCGCCGACCAGCCCAGCGCGCCGGTGCCGCCCAGCGCGCTCCACAGCGCGCCGAACAGCAGCGAGCAGGCGAACCGGGCGAGCGCCTGCCCGGTGCCGACCAGGGCGAGTCCGGCGCCGCGCTGCCCGGCCGGGACGGTGTCGGCCGCGGCGGCGGCCAGCACGCCGTCGGTGGCCGCGTAGAAGGCGCCGTGCAGCACGAGGACGCAGACGGCCACCGCCGGGCCGCCGGCCGGCGAGAGCAGCAGCCCGTACGCGAGCAGCAGCAGCACGTGCCCGCCGAGGAAGAGCCGGCGGCGGCCGATCCGGTCGGCGAGGGCGCCGAGCGGGACGGCGAGCAACAGGAAGGCGGCGGCGGTACCGAGCGGCAGCAGCGGGAACAGGTCGACGGAGAGGCCGAGCCGGCGCTGGACGAGGAGGTAGAGGAAGGAGTCGCTGACGGTGGTGAGTCCGAGCAGGACGGCGCAGAGTGTGAGCCGTCGCAGCCCGGGCAGCCGCAGCAGGGTGAGGCTGTCACGCAGCGAGGGGACGGAGGTTGACGGATCATCAGCCAGCTGCCGGTTCGGCACGAACAGCAGCAGGATCAGCACCCCGAGGGCGGCGACGCACGCGCTGACCGTGAACACCGCGTCGTAGCCGTGCCGTTCACCGCCGTCGGCGAGCATCGGCCCGCCGGCGAGGCGCAGCACCAGGAAGGCGGTGAGCGGGCCGAGCAGGGCGCCGGCGGTGTCCATCGCCCGGTGCACGCCGAACGCCCGTCCACGGTGGGCGGGTTCGGTGGAGAGCGAGATCATCGCGTCCCGGGGCGCGGTGCGCAGGCCCTTGCCGGTGCGGTCGACGGCGATCACGGCGCCGATCAGCGGCACGGTGTGGACGAGCAGCAGCAGCGGTTTGCAGAGCGCGGACAGGCCGTAGCCGAGGGCCGCGACGGTCTTGTGGCGGGCGGCGCCGTCGCGGCCGCGGCGGTCGGCGAGGTGGCCTCCGGCGAGCCGGACGAGCGCGCTGAAGCCGTTCTGGATGCCGTCCAGCAGGCCGAACCCGAGCGGGGAGAGGCCGAGGCCGGTGAGCAGGTAGAGCGGCAGCACGGCGGTGACCATCTCGGAGGAGATGTCGGTGACCAGGCTGACGGTGCCGAGGGCCAGCACCGTCCCGGGTACGGCGCGCAGGGCGGCGCCGCGCCGCCCCGGCGTCTCCGTTGCGGAGGCCGGGGCGGTGGGGGCCTTGGAGCTGCGGGAGTCCGCGACGTACACGGGCGTCAGTTCCAGATGCCGGTGATGTCGGTGGCGTTGGCGGCGTTGCCCGCGTGGGCGGTCAGCCCGGCGAGGTCCTCCAGGGTGCGCAGCACGTTGTAGTGGTTGTAGGTGGTGCCGGTGCTGCTGCCGGGGGTGACGTGGGCGCCGTAGACGACGGTCGGGATGCGGTTGCCGGCGAGGCGGTTGTCCTCGTCGAAGGTGACCACGAGCAGGCTGTTGTGGCTCTTGGCCCAGTCCGCGTAGGCGGCGAGGTTGGTCTGCAGCCAGGTGTCGCCGGTACCGACGGAACAGTCGTGCATGTCGTTGCACAGGTCCGGGAT
This sequence comes from Kitasatospora sp. NPDC086801, assembly GCF_044745805.1. Classification (NCBI taxonomy): domain Bacteria; kingdom Bacillati; phylum Actinomycetota; class Actinomycetes; order Kitasatosporales; family Streptomycetaceae; genus Kitasatospora; species Kitasatospora sp. NPDC086801. The sequence goes on along the minus strand of NZ_JBIVAX010000004.1, from coordinate 261,116 downwards.
GACGAAGGAGACCTTGGGCAGGGTGGTGTAGTCGGTCGGGAAGGCGTCCATGCCGTAGGCGCTGGAGGCGGGCACGTTGCCGAAGCCGAACCACGGGTTGTGCTTCTGCGCGTAGTTGTCGACGCGGCAGTCGGTGGCGCCCTGGGCGGGCAGGCCCTCGTTGTAGCTGGCCCAGGTCTGGCCGGCGGCGAGGAGTTCGGAGCCCAGGTTGGGCTGCTGGAGGGCGCCGACGGAGACGCAGCTGTCGTCGGTGACGCCCTGCGCGCTGCCGGAGAACAGCATGTAGTAGTTGGGCTGGCTGGGGTGGGTGAGCGCGAAGGACTGGGTGAGCGCGGCGCCGCCGGCGACCAGCGTGTTGTTGATGTACGGCGCGCTGGAGCTGCTGCCGATGACCTGCGAGTAGGCGTGGTTCTCCATGACCACGACGATCACGTGGTCGGGCGAGGGCAGCCCGGCGGCGGCGTCGGCGGCCGCGCTGCCACCGGCGGCCCACAGGCCGAGCGAGCCGCCGACGAGGCCGAGCCCGGCGGCGAGGGCGGTGAGGGGTCGGCGGAGCGGGCGGCGGGAGGGGCGGCGGGGGGACGTGGTTCCGGGGGTGCGGAGTCGTGCGAAGGCCATCGGGTCCTCCGTGCGTCGGGGCTGCCTGGTTGGAGCGCCGAGAACAGTAGGATCGCGCCGTGACGTGTACGGCACAAGACAAGTGAAGAACAGACGAACAGCTGCCGCCCGTCGGCGGTCCACACCACAGCCGCCCCGATTGACCCGTTCCGACCGGGCGTGGTGGGATCACGGGGACTGGTGGTGAAGGAGTGGGACGTGATCGGACTGGTCGCCCTCAACGGGACGGGCCGCCTGCTGGCCGAGGAGATCCACGCCGCCTGGCCCGAGACCACCCGCATCCACACCGCGATGGTCAGCGCCTGCTTCGGCCCGGCCGAGGCCTTGGACCACGCCCTCAGCCGGGACGACCTGGTGGTCTGCCTCGCGCCCGTCGCGGCCACCGCGCACCTGTTGATCGACGGCCTGCACCTGCGCCCGGGCGGGCCCGGCCTGGTCAGCCTGGACCTGAACCTCCGCTACGCCGTCCCGCTGACCGGTCGCGACAGCGGCGCCGACGAACTGGCCGAGGAACTCGCCGCCCTGCTCGGTGTCCGGGCCGTCCTGACCAGCAGCCCTCCCCCCGCCGCCGCCCCGCCCTTCGCGCACCTGGCCGGGCACGCGTCGACGTCCACCCGGGGGCCGCGCGGCGCGGCGGCCGCGCAGGCGCTCGCCGAGGGCCGGCCGGTCCGGCTGGAGGGCGACCTGGCGTACCCGCTGCCCGCCCTGCCGCCCTCGGCCCGGACCGACGCGCCCGCCGACGCCCCCGTCCTGCGGGTCACCGACCGCACCCACCCCGACGAGGACGTGCTCCTGGTGCACCCGCGCACCCTGGTCGTCGGGGTCGGCGCGGGCGGCGGCGCCACCGACTCCGAGCTGATGCGGCTGATCATGGCCACCCTGGACGAACACGGCCTGGCCCGCGCCTCGATCGCCCGGCTGGCGACGGTCGCCGGCAAGGCGGACCACCCGGAGGTGCGCTGGGCCGCGTTCTGCCTCGGCGGGGTGCCGGTGGACGAGCACCCGGCGGCGGCCCTGGCCTCGGTGCCGGTGCCGAACCCGTCCGACCTGGTCGGCGCGGCCGTCGGCACCGCGAGCGTCGCCGAGGCGGCCGCCCTGGCGAGCGCCCCCGGCGGCGAACTCGTCGCCACCAAGCGGAAGTCCGCCGCGGCGACGGTCGCGATCGCCCGGGCGGCGGTCCGCGGACGGCTCGCCGTCATCGGACTCGGACCCGGCGCGCACGACCTGCTGGTGCCGCGCGCGCTGGCGGAACTGCGGCGCGCGGCGGCGGTCGTGGGCGCGCCGGGCGCGATCGAGACGGTCGCCGGGCTGCTGCGGCCCGGGGCCCGGCGGATCACGACGGACGACGGTGCCGGGGCGGCCGCCGACCTGGCCGCCGATCTGGCCGCGCACGGGCACGCCGTGGCGCTGGTCGCCCTCGGCGACGGCGCGGCGCTGAGCGTGCCGCCGGGCGCGTACGACGTCCACCGCGTCCCCGGACTGTCTCTCCACCCACCGGCCCCCGAGGCGCCCGCCCACCCGCAAGGAGACCCTGCGTGACCGCCCCCGAACCCGACCTGCGTCACCACGGCGACGCCGAGGTGCGCGCCGACGGGTCCGGCCTGGTCGACCTCGCCGTCAACGTCCGCACCGGCACACCCCCGGCCTGGCTGCGCGACCGGCTCGCGGCCACCCTCGGCGACCTCGCCGCCTACCCCGACCAGAGCGCCGCCCGCGCCGCGGTGGCCGCCCGACACCGGCGACCCACCGACGAGGTGCTGCTCACCTCGGGGGCGGCGGAGGCCTTCGTCCTCTTGGCCCGCGTTCTGGCGTCTCGTCACATCGTCGTCGTGCACCCGCAGTTCACCGAACCCGAGGCGGCCCTGCGGGACGCCGGACACCGGGTGCACCGGGTGCTGCTGTCCCCCGAGAACGGGTTCCGGCTCGGGGCCGTCCCCGAGGAGGCCGACCTGGTCGTCCTCGGCAACCCCACCAACCCGACCTCCGTCCTGCACCCCGCCGACGCCGTCGCCGCACTCGCCCGCCCCGGGCGCACCCTGGTGGTCGACGAGGCGTTCATGGACACCGTGCCCGGCGAACGCGAATCCCTCGCCCAGGCCCGGGACCTGCCCGGACAGGTCGTCGTCCTGCGCAGCCTCACCAAGACCTGGGGCCTGGCCGGGCTGCGGATCGGCTACGTCCTCGGGCCCGCACCGCTGATCGCCGCACTCGGCGCCGCCCAGCCGCTCTGGCCGGTCTCCACCCCCGCGCTGGCCGCCGCCGAGGCGTGCAGCGGCCCGGCCGCGCTGGCCGAGGCCGAGGAGGCTGCCGCCGAACTGGCCCTGTGGCGCGAACACTTGCTGAAGGGGCTGGCCGGATTCCCGTCCGTGCGGGTGTACGGCGAGCCGGCCGCGTCCTTCGTCCTGGTACGGCTGCCGGACGCGGCGGCCGTCCGGGAGCGGCTGCGCGGGCGCGGCTTCGCCGTCCGGCGCGGGGACACCTTCCCGGGGCTGGGCGAGGAGTGGCTGCGGATCGCCGTCCGGGACGAGGCCACCACCGACCGCTTCCTGGACGCCCTCGCCGCCGTCCTCGGCCCGGCCTGACCCCGTCCCCTGCCTCAGCCCAGTCCGGCCCTCGCCCCTCGCCCCCGCCCCCCGCCCCCCGCCCCCCGCCCCCCGCCTCAGCGCAGCCTGATCCCGTCCCCCACCTCGACCCGGCCGGGCACCAGCACCTGCGCGTACACCCCCGCGCACGGCAGCGCGGGCATGCCCTCCAGCGGGACCAGCCGGTTCCGCTCGGCCGGGACGCGCAGGGCGGACGTGCTCCGGGGCAGCGGGCCGTGCCGCAGGGTCGGGACGGCGCAGCGCGGCGTGGGCGCCACGACGCGCAGCCGCAGCACCGGTCCGATCGCCAACTCCCGCCCCACCCAGGCGTTCTCGACGTACCCCTCGCCCTCCGTACGGATCACCAGGTTCGGGCGGTAGCGCTCCGCCTCGGCGCCGGTCGCGGCCAGCGTCGAGGTGGTGACCAGGTGCAGCGGGGCGAAGTCGAAGAACCCGCCGCCCGGCGCCGCCCGGCCCAACTCGTTGACGGTGAAGTCGACTTCGGCCTCGATGCCGTGTGCCAGCACCTCCTCCGGCACGGCCCGCTCGATCGTCGCCCCGGGCGGGCGCTCGGTGATCAGGGCGACCTTGCGGCCGAGCGCCGCCGACAGCGCCTCCTCGTCCACGCGCCGCCCGTCCGGGTCGGTGATCACCACGCCGCCCGCCGTGGTCGCCGCCGTGTAGCCGAGCAGACCCGCCCACAGGCGCGGGTTCTTGGCGCTGGCGACCTTCCCGGTGTCGAGGTCGAGCAGGGCCCGGCCGCGGTCCCGGTCCAGGCCGCGCCCGTCCACCTCGACCACCGCCAACTCCTCCCCCAGCAGCGACTTCACCGGGTAGCGCCACAACCGTTCGACCGCTCCGACCCTCACGCCTCCTCCGCCCACTCGCGCAGGGCCGCGAAGTCGTCCGCCAGCAGCCCGAGTCTGGGGTCGACGTGGAAGGTGAGCGCCGGGCCGGGGTGGTGGGCGGCGATCCACGCGGTGTCCTGCGGGCCGAGTTCGTCGTCCACCCAGACGAACGGCCGGCCGTCCGCCCAGGTGACCACGTCCCGGGTCTTCCAGTGCAGGCCGCCCGGGTCCTCCCCGAACAGGTCCGTCCACTGGATGTACGGCAGCTCGGGCAGGCCCAGGTTCGGGCCGATGTGGGTGTTCGCCTCGCCCATCCAGCCGGTGGCCCACACCAGTTCGTACGGCAGCGCCAGCAACTCCCGGCCGTGCTCCGGGTTCAGCCACACCCGCAACGGCCGCACCGGCCCGCCGGGGCGCCGCGCCTGCCGGTCCGCCCACCAGGTCGGGAGCAGGCGGTACGTGTCGTAGCCGTCCGGCCGGCGGGTCTTCGGCGCGGCGTAGGGGTTGAGCGGTCCGTCCACGTCGAGGAGGAGCAGGGGCAGCGTCATGCCTGAATTCTCGGGCGGCCGCCAGGTATTGACCACCGATTTGCGCTACTGACCGGTCCGACCCCCCGGCCGGCGCCACAGGTTGCGGGCGGCCAGCAGCGGCAGGACGCCCTCCCCGAACCAGTACGCCTCCTCGAGATGCGGCATGCCCGACAGCACGAACTCGTCGATCCCCAGCTCGTGGTACTCGGTGATCAGGTCCGCGACCTCCCGGTGGCTGCCCACCAGGGCCGTCCCGGCGCCGCCGCGCAGCAGGCCGATCCCGGCCCACAGCCCCGGGTACACCTCCAGCCGCTCGGCCGAACCGCCGTGCAGCGCGAGCATCCGGCGCTGCCCCTCCGACTCGCTCTCGGCGAGCGCCCGCTGGGTCTGCCGCACGCGCCCCGGGTCCATTCCGGCGAGCAGCCGCTCGGTCTCCGCCCAGGCCTGCGCGGCGGTGTCCCGGGTGATCACGTGCAGCCGGATCCCGAACCGCACCACCCGCCCCCGGGCGGCGGCGAGTTCGCGGATCCAGCGGACCTTCTCCCGTACCTGGGCGGGCGGTTCGCCCCAGGTCAGGTAGACATCCGCGAACCGCGCCGCGACCTCGCCGGCCGCCGGGGACGACCCGCCGAAGTACACCGTCGGCACCGGGTCCGGCAGCCGGTTCAACCTGGCCCGCTCGACCCGCAGATGGGGCCCGTGGTGGTCGACCGTCTCGCCCGCCCACAGCCGCCGGACGATCTCCAGGAACTCCCCGGTCCGCGCGTACCGGGCGTCCTTGTCCAGGAAGTCCCCGTAGGCGCGCTGCTCGGCGGACTCCCCGCCGGTCACCACGTTCAGCAACAGCCGCCCGCCGGACTGCCGCTGGTACGTCGCGGCCATCTGCGCGGCCAGCGTCGGACTGATCTGCCCGGGCCGGAACGCCACCAGGTACTTCAGCCGCTCCGTCACCTGCGTCAGCATCGCCGTCGTCAGCCAGGCGTCCTCGCACCACGCCCCGGTCGGCGTCAGCACCCCCTCGAACCCCAACTGCTCGGCACTGCGGGCGACTTGCCCCAGATACGCCACGCTCGGCGGCCGGTCCGAGCCAGTCACCCCCGGCGTGGACCCGTGCCCACCCCCGACGATCTGCCGACTGTCACCGTTGGTGGGGAGGAACCAGTGGAACACGAGCGACATGAACGGACACACTCCTACGCCGGGTTGCCTGCGGGATGAGGGCGGAGACACTCACCGGCAACACGCGGCCGCACACACCCGCACCAGGTCCACGTGCAGACGGCGCACGAGGACACGGCGGGCGGAAGCGGTCATGCGAGCGATTATGCCCGACGACGACGGCCGCCGGGCCTCCCTGGTGCGGGAGGCCCGGCGGCCGGTGTGGAGCGGGGGGGGCGGATCAGACCTGGCCGGCCTTCTCCAGGGCCTCGCAGCAGGTGTTGATCAGGAGCCGGGTGACGACGTAGGGGTCGACGTCGGCGTTCGGGCGGCGGTCCTCGATGTAGCCCTTCTGGTCCACCTCGACCTGCCACGGGATGCGGACCGAGGCGCCACGGTTGGAGACGCCGTAGCTGTAGACGTTCCACGGGGCGGTCTCGTGCTTGCCGGTCAGGCGGGACTGGATGTCGTCGCCGTACTGGCTGACGTGCTCCAGCACCTTCTCCTGGGAGGCACCGAGGGACTCGCAGGCGGTGATGATGGCGTCGTAGCCCTCGCGCATCGCCTTGGTGGAGAAGTTGGTGTGCGCGCCCGCGCCGTTCCAGTCGCCCCTGACCGGCTTGGCGTCCAGGGTGGCGTCGATGCCGAACTCCTCGGCGGTGCGGTAGAGCAGGTAGCGGGCGATCCACAGGTCGTCCGAGACGGTCAGCGCGGGGACCGGGCCGATCTGGAACTCCCACTGGCCGGGCATGACCTCGGCGTTGATGCCGCAGATCGCCAGGCCGGCGTCGATGCAGCGGTCCAGGTGCAGCTCGACGATCTCGCGGCCGAAGACCTCCTCGGCGCCGACGCCGCAGTAGTAGCCGCCCTGCGGGGCCGGGAAGCCGCCCTCCGGGAAGCCGAGCGGGCGGGAGCCCTTGAAGAAGGTGTACTCCTGCTCGATGCCGAAGATCGACTCCTGGGCCGCGTACTTCTCGTCGACCTCGCGCAGCAGGGCGCGGGTGTTGGACTCGTGCGGGGTCCCGTTGGTCTCCAGGACCTCGCACAGGACGAGGATGTTGTCACCGCCGCGGATCGGGTCCGGCACGACCTTCACCGGGTCCAGCACGCGGTCCGAGGCGTGGCCCTCGGCCTGGTTGGTCGAGGAACCGTCGAAACCCCAGGTGGGGATGGTGTCGGCGTTGGCCAGGACCCGAGTCTTGGAACGGAGCTTCGCGGTCGGCTTGGTGCCGTCGATCCAGATGTACTCGGCCTTGATTGCCACGGCGGTGTACCTCGCATTGCTGGGTGGTGGGTGCCCGCGTAGCGTCGCAAGCCGCCGTTTCCCGGTTGTTCCTCTCGTGTAACGCGGATGTGAACCAACCCTCCGTGATGGCACGGTCACGGTGCGGGAGTGCCAGGGCGACACCCGGGGTGGCGGGGTGGCACCCGGGGTGCCCGGGGGCGACACCCGGGGTGCCCGGGGGCGACGCCCGGGTGGCGCTCCCGCACCGCAGGGGTGCCGGGGCTCAGCGCCGGCGGGCGTGCGCGGCCCGGCGGCGGCGGGTCGCCCACAGGGCGCCGGCCCCGCCGGCGACGAGGGCGGCGGCCCCGGCGGCCAGCGGGCCGGTGGCGCTGCTGCCGCCGGTCGCGGCGAGGCCGGCGGCCGGCTTCTCCGACGGGCCGGGCTTCTCGGCGGCGGCCTGCGGGACGACGGCGCGGGTGGTGGTGTCCGCGACCGGCTGGGCGGTGGCGGCGGTGCCGGTCGACGCGGCCGCCGTCGGGGCCGGGGTGGGGGTCGGGGTGGGGGTCGCACCGGCGGGCGGCGCGGAGGGCTTCTCGCAGCTGACCGAGGCGACGGTGATCTTGCCGGTGACCTTGGCGACGTTCAGGTTCAGCGGGTTCACCTCCACCTGGACCTCCAGGGCCGAGGCGGCGGCGGTGGTCGAGGTGGTGGTCTTCTTGGAGAGCTCCACCGACACGCTGCCGATCAACGGCACGTCCACCTTGGTCGGCCCGTACAGGCCGATGGTGACGGGCTTGCCGAGCACCGTCAGCTTGGCGGGCGCGACGACGTCGGCGGCCGGCTGCCCGTCGACGGGGCAGGTCGCCTCGGCGCTCATCGCCTCCAGGCCGATCAGCGTGGTGGCGGGCAGGCCGGGGGCGTGCACGTCGGCGTTGACCAGCTTGACGGAGGCGGCGGTGCCCTTGGCGTCGAGGCGGGTCACGGCCGTGCCGATGTCGGCCTTGACCAGGGTGACCGGGCCCTGCTGGTCCACGCCGTCGACCTTGGCGGTGAGGAGCGAGCCCTCGCGCTGGGCCGGCGTCTCCACCTTGTTGAGCGCGATGTCCACCGGGACGTCGACGGCCTTGTTCAACAGGCTGACGTCCAGGGCGAGTTCGGCCGTGACGGCGCGCGCCTTGCCGGGCGACGCGGCGGACGACGGAGTGGACGACGAAGCGGATGACGGGGTGGCCGCCGGCGCGGCCGGGGCGGCGTACGCCGACGGGACGGTGAGCAGCGTGCAGGCCGCGACGACGGCGGCGGCGGAAGCGGTTCGGCACACGGAACGAGCGGGTCGGGTGGAACTGGCGGAACGGACGGAACGGACGGAACGAGAAGACATGGCGGTACCCCCACAGGTGCTGTTGCTCCGGAGCGCGCCCAGACGTCACCCGCGACAGGCGGGGAGGGGCCGGCGCTCCGAACGGTGAGCCGCCAGTCTTCTCGAACAGTCCGTCACAGGAGTCACACAGAACGTCATTTCACTCGTTGGAGTGAGATTGACGCCCGCTACTGACTCCGGTCTGCTACGGCAGTCGCCAGTCCACCGGCTGCGCCCCCTGCCGCGCCAGCAGCTCGTTCGCCCGGCTGAACGGCCGCGAGCCGAAGAAGCCGCCGCTCGCCGAGTACGGGCTCGGGTGCGCCGACTCGATCGCCGGGACGTCCCCGAGCAGCGGCCGCAGGTTGCGGGCGTCGCGCCCCCACAGGATCGCCACCAGCGGGCCGCCGCGCGCCACCAGCGCCCGGATCGCCTGCTCGGTGACCTCCTCCCAGCCCTTGCCCCGGTGTGCGGCGGGCTTGCGCGGCGCGGTGGTCAGCGCGCGGTTGAGCAGCAGGACGCCCTGCTGCGTCCACGGGGTGAGGTCGCCGTTGGACGGCTGCGGCAGGCCGAGGTCGCTGCCGTACTCCTGGAAGATGTTGATCAGGCTGGCCGGGATCGGCCGGACCTCCGGCGCCACCGAGAAGCTGAGCCCGACGGCGTGGCCCGGGGTCGGGTACGGGTCCTGTCCGACGATCAGCACCCGCACGTCGGCGAAGGGCTGCTGGAAGGCCCGCAGCACGTTCGGCCCGGACGGCAGGTAGGTGCGGCCGGCGGCCAGTTCGGTGCGCAGGAAGTCGCCCATGGCGGCAACCCGCCCGCCGACGGGTTCCAGGGCGGTGGCCCAACCGGGCTCGACGATCTCGTTCAGTGGACGCGGTGCCATGGTGGCCACCCTATCGGCCTACACCGACAGGGCGTTCAGCGGATGATCATGCCGACGAACCCGGGGCCGCCGAGCCTGCCGACCGGCTGGCCAGCCACGCAGCACCACCGGCCAGCCGGTCAGCGCCACCGACCGACCGCTCACCCCACCGGCCGCCCGCGCAGCACCACCAGCCGCGGGTCGACGAGCACCCGGACGTCCGCCCGCGGGTCCTCCCCGTACACGACGAAGTCGGCCGACTCCCCCTCCTCCAGCCCCGGCCGCCCCAACCACTCCCGCGCGCCCCAACTGGCCGCCGACAGCGCCTCCGCCGGGCTCAGCCCCGCCTTCACCAGCTCCGCCACCTCCTCCGCGACCAGCCCGTGCGCCAGCGAGCCGCCCGCGTCCGTGCCGACGAACACCGGGATGCCGGCGTCGTGCGCGGCGCCGACGGTGGCGTAGCGCCGCTCGTGCAGCCGCCGCATGTGGGCCGCCCAGGCCGGGAACTTGCCCTCGCCGCTGGCCGCCAGGCTCGGGAAGGTGGCGATGTTGACCAGTGTCGGGACGATCGCCACGCCGCGCTCGGCGAAGGCCGGGATCAGCTCCTCGGTCAGCCCGGTCGCGTGCTCGACGCAGTCGATGCCGGCCGCCAGCAAGTCCGGCAGCGACTCGGCGGCGAAGCAGTGCGCGGTGACCCTCGCGCCCTCCTCGTGCGCCGCCGCGATCGCCTCGACCAGCGCGTCACCGGGCCAGCAGGCGGTGAGGTCGCCGCGCTCGCGGTCGATCCAGTCGCCGACCAGCTTCACCCAGCCGTCGCCGCGCCGGGCCTCCGCGCGGACGTACGCGGCGAGGTCGCCGGGCTCGATCTCGTGCGCGTAGTTGCGGATGTAGCGGCGGGTGCGGGCGATGTGCCGCCCGGCGCGGATGATCCGGGGCAGGTCCTCGCGCTCGTCGATCCACCGGGTGTCGGCGGCCGAGCCGGCGTCGCGGATCAGCAGGGTGCCGGCGTCACGGTCGGTGAGCGCCTGCTTCTCGCTGGTCGCCGCGTCGACGGCGCCGTGCGCGTCCAGTCCGACGTGGCAGTGCGCGTCCACGAGACCGGGCAGCACCCAGCCGGTCACCGTCCGGACGTCCTCGGCGCCGGGCGGGCAGGTGAAGCTCACCCGGCCGTCCACGACCCAGAGTTCGTCCCGGACGTCCTCCGGACCGACCAGCACCCGACCCCGGACGTGCAGCACCGCGCCATCGTTCATGGCCCGCACTCTACCGACGGGCGTGTTCCCTGTAAGCAGCGAAAATGCGGCAGACTCGTTCACGTCCCCACCACGCCGTGTGCGAAAGGCCCCTACCGTGAGTCCCTTCCTCGACCTCCCCCCGCTCAGCGCCGCCGAGTTCGCGGCGATCGAGGACCAGGTCGCCGCGCTGCTGCACACCACCGCCGACGTCATCGTCACCCAGGGTGAGGCGCTGCTGCCGCTGGAGGCCGCGATCCGCGGTGCCGCGCACCCCGGCTCCACCGCGCTCAACATCGTCACCGGCCCCTACGGACAGACCTTCGGCAACTGGCTGCGCTCCTGCGGGGTCGAGGTCGTGGACCTGGCCGTCCCCTTCGACAGCGCGGTCGGCGCGCAGCAGGTCGCCGACGCCCTCGCCGCCCACCCGGCCGTCGACTTCGTCTCCCTCGTCCACGCCGAGGCCGCCACCGGCAACACCAACCCCGTCGCCGCGATCGCCGCCGTCGTCCGCGAGCACGGCGCCCTGCTGATGCTCGACGCGGTCGCCTCCGTCGCCGCCGAGCCGCTGCTCACCGACGAGTGGGGCGTCGACCTGTGCGTCATCGGCGGCCAGAAGGCCATGGGCGGCCCCGCCGGGGTCTCCGCCGTCTCCGTCTCCGAGCGCGCCTGGGAGCGGATCGCCGCCAACCCGGCCGCCCCGCGCCGCTCCTACCTGTCCCTGCTCGACTGGAAGGAGCGCTGGACGGACGCCGGGCGCACCGTGCTCCCGCACGCCCCCGCCCAGTTGGAGATGCTCGCCCTCGGCGCCTGCCTGGACCGGATCTCCGCCGACGGCCTGCCCGCCGTCATCGCCCGCCACCGCGCCGCCTCCGCCGCCACCCGCGCAGGCGCCCGCGCGCTCGGCACCCTCACCCCGTTCGTCGTCGAGGACGCCCACGCCGCCCCGGTCGCCACCACCCTGCGCACCCCGGCCGGCGTGCACGCGGCCGACCTCGCCGCCCGCCTCGACCCCGCCCTCCCCGTCCAGCCCGGCGGCGGCCCCCTCGCCGCCTCGATGCTCCGCGTCAACCACTACGGCCCCGCCGCCTCCCTGCCCACCGTCCACGCCTGCCTCACGGCCCTCGCCACCGCGACGGACACGGACCCCGCCCCGGCCCTGGCCGCCGCCGAGGCCGCCTGGACGGCAGCCGTCCAGGGCTGACACCACGGCGCCGGGCCGCCCCGAGATGTCTCTCGGGGCGGCCCGGTCAGCTGGCCTGCACCCGGAGATCAGCGTGCACGGTCTTGCCGTACTCATCCGGGGTGACGCCCCACCGGCCACGGGTGAGCTTGTGGGCGCAGAAAGCAGCCGTGCAGGTACTGCGGCAGGTCGAGAAGGCCACGGCGGACGGGTCGTACCTTGAACGGGTCGGACGCGAACTGCACACCCTGTCCGGCACGCTGCACTCCCACCTCGGGTGGATCGAGTTTGACGCAGGCCGCCCGGCGCAAGCTCGGGCGGCCTGCACCGAGGCGCTGACCACCGCTCGCCTGTCGGCGATCCGCTCCTGGAGATCAGGGCACTGGACAAGTTGTCCATGCTTGCCGTTGAGCAGCGGCGGCCGTGGGAGGCGGTAGCAGCGGCCGCTGCCGCAGGAGGGTTGGCGCAGGAGGGTTGGCGCAGGAGGGTTGGCGCAGGCCCACGGCGGCCCCAAGGTGAGGTCGGTCGTCGCCTTGCGACTGGCACGGGCCTTGTCGTCCGCTGGGGATCACGCGGCCGCCCGACGCACTCTGTCACTGGCGCTGACCTGGCATGACCGGTCCGACAGGGACACCGATGCGCCTCGGTGGACTGCGTTCGCCGGCCAGGTCGAGGTCGACTACGCCACTGCCGCATGGCACGTGGAGACCGGCCGTCCCGTCCACGCGATCCCGTTCCTGCGGTCCGCCGTCAACCAGCTCGGGCCCACATACGGCCGGAACGCGGCTCTGTACCGAACACGTCTGGCCGAAGTGCTCATGAAAGCCGGCGAGGTGGAGGAGGCCTGCACGGAGGCGATTGCGAGCGCCGACGCGGCTCAGGGCATGACCTCCGCCCGGTTGGTGGAGAGGCTGCGGACGGTGGCGGCCTCTGCCGAGCACATCGGTACGGCGTCGGCGCGAAGTTTCGTGGCACGACTGCGAGAAATGGGAGTGACGGCGAAGAAGGGGAAAGCGACGTGACGGTGACGGTCAGGGTACTGGACGGCGGACAAACAGCCTGCCTGGAAGAGCAGTTGAAAGCCGTTTTCGCCGAGGCCTTCGCGGAACTGCCCTACGGGGAAGGCCCGCCCGACGTAGGGCGGGCGTTCCGCCGTTTCCGGTCGCAGGTGCGAAGGCCGGGGTTCCGGGCGGCGGTGGCGTTCGACGGCGAGGCAGCGGTCGGGATGGCCTACGGCTACCCGCTGGCGGCGAGCACGGGCTGGTGGGACACGCTCATCGAGCCCGTACCCCAGGAGCTTCGCCACGAGGACGGGAACCGGACGTTCGGCCTGTTCGAGCTGGCGGTGCGCCCAGCCTGGCGCAGGCGGGGCGTCGCGACCGAGCTGCATCGCGCCTTGGTGAACAGGCTGGAGAACCAGCGTGATGCTGAACAGCCGCCCGGAGGCGACGGCGGCACAGGCCGCCTACCGGGCGTGGGGCTATTGGCGGGTGGGCGCAGCGGTTCCCTGGGAAGGCGCGGCGGAGCACGACGTCCTGCTGCTGGAGTTGTGACGCGTAGACCGGAGTGTGGAAGCAGGGCCGAGCGTCCTCGCGCAGCAGCTTTCGGCCAGCGGCTCCCGGCACAGTTCCCGCAGCGTTCATCTGCGCGGCACGCCGATCTCACCGGGGACCGGCAGGCTCCGGCCAGGGGTGAAGTTGGCTATACAACTTCACCCGGGACGCCGCCGAGGAGGAGACCACCATGACCGAGCTGCCGCCGTACTGGCTGCGCGACAACTGCCCGTGCGCCGAGTGCCGGGACCCGCGGAACGGGCAGAAGCTGTTCCAGATCGACGACCTGCCGCAGGACCTGGCGGTCGCCGCCAGCACGGAGGCCGACGGGAGCCTGGAGGTGCTCTGGTCGGACGGGCACCGCTCGCGGTACCCGCTGGAGTGGCTGGGCACCGAGCGGGACGGCGACGGGCGGACGGAGGCCGACAAGCGGCTCTGGGTGGCGGCGGACTTCGCGCGCGGGATCCCCGGGGCGCAGTGGGAGGCGTACCTGGCCGACCCCGCCGCGCAGGCCGCCGTCCTCACCGCCGTGCGCCGCAGCGGCTTCGCGGTGCTGCGCGGGGTGCCGGCGGTGGAGCGGCAGGTCCTCCGGGTGGCCGAGAGCTTCGGGTACGTCCGGGTCACCAACTACGGCGAGCTGTTCGACGTCCGGGTCGAACCGGACCCGAACAACCTGGCCTTCACCAGCGTCGCGATCGCGCCGCACACCGACAACCCGTACCGGGACCCGGTGCCGACGCTCCAGCTCCTGCACTGCCTGGAGAACTCCGCGACCGGCGGCGACTCCGGCCTGGTGGACGGGTTCCGGGCGGCGGCGACCCTCCGGGAGGAGGCGCCGGCGGACTTTGAGACGCTCACCCGCACGCCCGTCCCGTTCGTCTTCCGCGACCGCCGCACCGAACTGCGCGCCGACCGCCCGCTGATCGAGGTGGACGCCCTGGGCCGGATCCGCGAGGTGCGGTTCAACAACCGCTCGATCGGCACCCTTCGCGGCACCCCCGAGGAGCTGAACGCCTTCTACGCGGCCTACCGCCGCTTCGCCGAGATCACCCTGCGCCCCGAGCTCCAGCTCGCCTTCCGCCTCGACCGCGGCGACTGCCTGATCTTCGACAACACCCGGCTGCTGCACGCCCGTACGGCCTTCCAGCAGGACGGCCACCGCCACCTCCAGGGCTGCTACGCCGACCTGGACACGCTGGGCAGCACCCTCGCCGTGCTGCACCGGCGCGCCGCCGCGCTGGACGCGATCGCCGGGCTGTTCGCGGGCGAGGGCGCCGGGGAGTACCTGGGCGAGGAGGTCACCATGGCCGAGCACATGCTGCAGGCCGCCGCTGCCGCCGAGGCGGCCGGGGCGCCGGACCACCTCGTCGCCGCCGCGCTGCTGCACGACGTCGGCCACTTCCACGGCGCCCTGCACGGAAGGGACTTGATGGGGGGTCAGGACAACCGGCACAGCGACACCGGCGCCGACTGGCTGGCGCGGTGGTTCGGCCCGGAGGTGACCGAGCCGGTCCGGCTGCACGTGGCCGCCAAGCGCTACCTGTGCGCGGTCGAACCCGACTACCGCGCCCGGCTCTCCGAGGCCTCCGAGTACACCCTCACCGTCCAGGGCGGCCCGATGGACCAACGACAGGCCGCCGCCTTCGCCGAACTCCCGGGCGCAGCCGACGCGGTGGCCGTCCGCCACTGGGACGACCAGGCGAAGACGGCCGGGGCACCGGCGCCCGGCTTCGAGCACTACCGCCCGCTGCTCGCCGCACTGATGAAGTGACCGGCGGCGCCCGGGAGGCGGAACGGGCTCAGTCCCCCTCCCGGGCGTGCCGTGAAAGCGCCGACGTGGCCAGCGAGTTGTGGATGCTGAACGCCACCGTCCCGGGCAGGTAGCGGTCCTGGGACCACTCGACCGGAGTGCCGGTCGGGTCCGTCGTGCGCCGCCGTTCGCGTAGCAGCGGGCCGCCCCGGCGGCAGCCGAGGAGCCGGGCGTCCTCCCCGTTGGCGGCCACGATGTCGATGGTGTGGTCGGCGTCGGTGAACAGGATGCCGTGCTCGCGCAGGACTTCGGTGTGCGAGACGACGTCCGGCGGCAGCTCGGCGACGATCTCGCCGACCCGCGGCGGGTAGACGGTGCGCTCGACCATCACGGGCGCGCCGGAGAGGGTGCGCAGCCGGACGGTCACGTACACCTCGGCGCCGGGCTCCAGGCGCAGTTGCTCGCGTTCGGCGGTGTCGGCGGGGCGGCGGACCAGCGAGTCCAGGATGCCGCCGGGCTCCTCGCCCATCGAGTACGCCCAGTGCGTGAAGCTGAGCAGTTCGGAGAAGCTCTGCACCCGGGCGCCCCCGAGCACGACGCGCCGGGTGCCGCGGCGGGAGGTGACCAGCCCGTCGGAGCGGAGGACGGCGAGCGCCTGGCGAACGGTGCCGCGGGAGACGCCGTACTGCTCGGCGAGCGCGCCCTCGGCGGGCAGCCGGCCGGCCTCGCCGTACGCGCCGGTGGTGATGGCCTCGCGCAGGTCGGCGGCGACCTTCCGGTACAGGGCGCCGGGAGCGCGCTCGGCAGGGCGCCCGGGCTCAAGTGCCACGTCAGTCAATGTCCCTCCTGGGGCGGTGTCCTGCGCAGCCGTACCGGCTCGGACAGCCCGACCTTATCCCGCTGCGCCTTTGAAGCATCGCACCGAACGGATCACGCTCCGATGGCCGGATTCGACCGTTCCCGCAGCCGACCCCGGTTCTGGGCCGTCCGTTCACCTTCCCGTCATCGGACTCCGGCGTACTTACCTCCGTCAGCGAAGTTGGCTAGTCAACTCGGACGGCCTCGAACGGCTCCGGGCGGCTCCGAACGGCACCGGGCACCTCAGAACGGCTCCGAACGGCCACTCGCACGATCCCCCGATCAGACAACCCCACCGCAGCTCACCCCCCTGCAGTACACCCGATCAGGAGACTGACCCGTGTCCGTGCACCGCGCCCGTTCCGCCGCCTTCGCAGCGGTCCTGACCGCCGCCGCGCTGTCCCTCACCGCCTGCGGCTCCGCCAGCTCCTCCACCGCGAAGTCCGGCGACACCGCGGGCGGCAAGAGCGCCAAGACCGCCACCTCGGTCGCCGACTTCGGCGGGATGGACGGCCTGATCGCCGCCGCCAAGAAGGAGGGGAAGCTGCACGTCATCACGCTGCCCCGGGACTGGGCGAACTACGGCAAGCTGATGGACGACTTCAAGGCGAAGTACGGCATCGAGATCGAGGACGAGAACCCGGACGGCGCCAGCCAGGACGAGATCAACGCGATCACCTCCCGCAAGGGCCAGGACCGCGCCCCCGACGTCGTCGACCTCGGCTCGGCCTTCGCGCTCAGCGCCGCCAAGCAGGGCCTGCTGGCCCCGTACAAGGTCACCGACTTCGACAAGATCCCGGCCACCATGAAGAACGCCGACGGCCTGCACTACAACGACTACGGCGGCTACATGTCGATCGCGTGCGACGCCAAGAAGGTGTCCGCCTGCCCGAAGACCTTCGCCGACCTGCTGAAGCCCGAGTACAAGGGCATGGTCGCCCTGAACGGCAACCCGACCAAGGCCGGTGCCGCGTTCGGCGCCGTCTACGCGGCCGCGCTCGCCAACGGCGGCTCGCTGGACAACATCCAGCCCGGCATCGACTTCTTCGCCAAGGTCAAGCAGGCCGGCAACTTCAACCCGGTCGAGGTCACCCCGGCGACCATCGAGAAGGGCGAGACCCCGATCAGCATCGACTGGTCGTACCTGAACGCCGGCTACGCCGACAAGTTCAGGAGCAAGGGCCTCGACTGGCAGGTGACCATCCCCTCGGACGGCTCCTACGCGCAGTACTACAACCAGGCGATCAACAAGGACGCGCCGCACCCGGCCGCCGCCCGCCTGTGGGAGGAGTACCTGTACAGCGCCGAGGGCCAGAACGGCTTCCTGGGCGGCTACGCCACCCCGGCCCTGTTCGACGCCATGAAGACGGCCGGCACCCTGGACGCCGCGGGCGCCGCCAAGCTCCCCCCGGTCGAGAAGCCCTTCACCACCTTCCCGACCCAGGAGCAGACGGACGCGGCCAAGAAGACCGTGACCGAGAACTGGGCCAAGGCGATCGCGGGCTGACCTGACGATGACCACGGCTCCCACCCCGGTGCCGGCCCCCGCCTCCGCCGCCCAGAGCGGCGGGGGCGCCCCCGGCCCCGCAGCAACCACCCCCGCCACCGCCGCCGACACCGCAACGGCCCAGGCCACCACGGCCGACGCCGCCATCGCGACCTCCACGACCACCTCCACGACCACCTCCATGGCCACCTCCACGACCACCTCCACGGCCACCGCCACCGCCACCGCGGCCAAGACCGCCAAGACCGCCAGGGCCCCCCGCCCCGGCAAGTCCCGGGCCGGCCGCGGCCGCGCCTGGCTGGCCGCCCTCCCCCTGCTGCTGTTCTTCCTGGTCGGCTTCGGCCTGCCCGCCGTCGCGATCGCCATCGGCGCGTTCACCACCTCGCCCGACGCCCCCGACGGCGGCGGCACCTTCACCACCGACAACCTCACCGGCTCGCTGCAGGGCGCCTACTGGACCGCCCTGTGGGGCAGCGTCAAGCTCTCCCTGCTGACCGCGCTGATCGCCGCCGTGGTCGGCCTGCCGCTGGCCCAGGCCGTGGCCACCTCCCGGTTCCGGGTGTTCCGCGAGGCGGTGCTCTCCGCCTCCGGGGTGCTCGCCAACTTCGGCGGCGTGCCGCTCGCCTTCATGTTCGTCGCCACCCTCGGCAACGCCGGCGAGGTCACCAAGAAGTTCGGCCTCACCAGCCACGGCTGGAACCTCTACACCTTCACCGGCCTCTCCGTGGTCTACCTGTACTTCCTGGTGCCGCTGATGGTCATCACCATCACCCCGGCCCTGGAGGGCCTGCGCACCCAGTGGCGCGAGGCCGCGTACAACAACGGCGCCACCGTCGTGCAGTACTGGCGGCACGTGGCACTGCCGGTCCTGGTGCCCTCGCTGCTCGGCGGCTTCGTGCTGCTGTTCGGCGCCTCCTTCGCCGCGTACGCCACCGCCGAGGCCATGGTGGGCAGTTCGGTGCCGCTGATCTCGATGCAGATCGGCGACGCGCTGTCCGGCAACGTCCTGGTCGGCCAGGGCAACCTCGCCCTCGCCCTCGGCCTCGACATGATCGTGGTCGCCTGCCTGGTGATGGCCGTGTACCTGCCCCTTCAGCGCCGGAGTGCCAAGTGGCTCGCCTGATCAATCGCATCCGTTTCGGCCGCGGCCTCGTCCTGCTGCTCTGCGGCGTCTACTTCGCCGTACCGCTGGCCTCCTCGGTGATCTTCAGCGTCGACGACAACAAGGGCGGCACCACCTTCCGCGCCTACACCGAACTGCTGAACGCGCCCGGCTTCCTGGACAGCCTGGTGCTGAGCCTGGAGCTGGCAGGCGTCACGGTGGCGGTGCTGCTGCTCCTGCTGGTCCCGGCGATGCTCGCCGCCCGGCTCGGCGCGCCGAGGCTGCGCCCGGTGATCGAGGTGATGTGCTCGATGCCGCTGGTCGTCCCCGTGGTCGCGCTCACCACCGGCATCATCGGCGTACTGCGCTGGGGCCCGGACTACCTCCAGGACACCCCGCTGTTCCAGACCATCGTGGCCATCCAGGACCCGAAGTTCCCGATCGTCCTGGTCATCGCCTACGTGCTGATGGCGCTGCCGTTCGCCTACCGGGCGCTGGACGCCGGGCTGCGCGGCGTGGACGTCGCCACCCTGGTCGAGGCCGCCCGCAACTGCGGGGCCGGCTGGCTGCGCGCGGTGTTCACCGTCGTCCTGCCGAACCTGCGCAGCGCGCTGCTGAACGCGGCCGTCCTCACCGTCGCCCTGGTGCTCGGCGAGTTCACCACCGCCTCCATCCTCGGCTTCGCCCCCTTCTCGGTGTGGATCAACTCCAACGGCAAGAGCGACGGCCAGATGTCCGTCGCCGTCTCGATGCTCAGCCTGCTGATCGTCTGGCTCGTCCTGCTGCTGATGTCCGCCGCCGGCCGCGGCCGCAAGGCCGCGCGGTCCTGAGGCAGCCCGCCGCACGGTCCTGTCGCGCCCTCGCCGCACGGTCCTGAACCACCCCACGCTTTCCAGGAGTTACCAGCCATGACCACGGTTCCCGCCCCCGTCACCGGAGTCGCGCTCGCCCCCGGCAGCGCCACCGTCGAGTTCCGCTCGCTGCGCCGCTCGTTCGGCGCCACCACCGCCCTGGACGGCCTGGACCTGACCGTCCACCCGGGCGAACTGCTCGCCCTGCTCGGCCCGTCCGGCTGCGGCAAGACCACCGCGCTGCGCATCCTGGCCGGCTTCGAGCAGCACGACTCCGGCGAGGTCCTGGTCGACGGGCAGGACATCACCGCGATCCCCGCCCACAAGCGCGACGCGGGCATGGTGTTCCAGTCGTACAGCCTCTTCCCGCACCTGACCGCGCTGGACAACGTCGCCTTCGGGCTGCGGATGCGCGGCGCCGGCAAGGCCGAGCGCCGCAAGCGCGCCCAGGAACTGCTGGAGCTGGTCGGCCTGCCGCACCGCGCCGAGCACTACCCGCACCAGATGTCCGGCGGCCAGCAGCAGCGCATCGCGCTCGCCCGCGCGCTCGCCCTGCAGCCGCGCGTGCTGCTGCTCGACGAGCCGCTGTCCGCGCTGGACGCCAAGGTCCGCCTCCAGCTGCGCGAGGAGATCCGCCGGCTCCAGCAGGAACTGGGGATCACGACCCTGTTCGTCACCCACGACCAGGAGGAGGCCCTGTCGATGGCCGACCGGGTCGCGGTGCTGCGCGCGGGCCGGCTGGAGCAGTGCGCCACCCCGTCCGAGCTGTACGGCCGCCCGGCCACCGCGTTCGTCGCCGAGTTCGTCGGCACCATGAGCCGCATCCCGTGCACCCGCACGTCCGACGGCGTCGAGGTGCTCGGCCGCCGGCACGCCGTGGACGGCGTCACGCCCGCCGACGGCGAGCTCCAGGTGCTGGTCCGCCCGGAGAACGTCACCCTGACCCCGTCCGAGACCGGCCCGGCGCTGGTGATCACCGCGTCCTTCCTCGGCGCCGTCACCCGGCTCACCGTCCGCCTCGACGACGGCACCGAGGTCAAGGCCGACCTGCCGACCGAGGCCGCCGCCGCGCTGCCGGCCGGCTCGCGCGCCGAACTCCTGCTGCCGGAGCGTCCGGTGCTGGTGGACCGCCGCACCGTCTGAGAGCCTCGAACCCCATCTGAGTAGCACCATCTGATGAACCACCGAAGGTACCGCCATGCCTGAAGCCCTGACGCCCGACGCCCTCACGCCCGACCCCCTCACGCCCGACCCCCTGACACCCGGCGCCCCGGCGCCCGGCCCGTTGACGCCCGACGCCCTCACGCCCGGCGCCTTGACGCCTGAAGCTCCCCGCCCCGCCGCCGTCCTGTTCGACATGGACGGCACCCTGGTCGACACCGAGCAGCTCTGGTGGCAGGCCGCCGCCGAACTCGCCGACGAACTCCACCACGCGCTCACCGACCAGGACGCCCCCGAAGTGCTCGGCCAGGCCGTCGAACACACCGCCGCCCACCTGCACAAGGTCAGCGGCACCACCCTCACCGAGGCCGAACTCGCCGCCCGGCTCGGCGAGTCCTTCGCCGGCAAGGTCGCCGCCGAGACGGTCCCGCGCCCCGGCGCGCTCGCCCTGCTGGCCTCGCTGCGGGACGCGCAGGTGCCCACCGCGCTGGTCTCCGCCTCCCCCCGCCGGGTGGTCGACCTGGTCCTCTCCGCCATCGGCCGGGACTGGTTCGCCGTCACCCTGGCCGCCGAGGACACCCCGCGCACCAAGCCCGCACCGGACCCGTACCTCGCCGCCGCCGAACGGCTCGGCCTGGACCCGGCCACCTGCGTCGCCGTCGAGGACACCCCGACCGGAGTCGCCTCCGCCGCCGCGGCCGGCTGCGCCGTGCTCGCCGTGCCGTCCACCGCGACGCCGATGCCCGACGGCGACCGGATCACCCTGCTCGACAGCCTGGAACAGGCCGACCTCGCCCTGCTGGGGAAGCTCGGCGCCGCCCCGGCCGTTTGACCGGCATGCCCTATCTCCTGCTCTCCCTCGCCATCCTGAGCGAGGTCTGCGCCACCAGCTGCCTCAAGCTCACCGAGGGGTTCACCCGCCTCTGGCCGAGCGTCGGGGTGGCGGTCGGCTACGTGCTGTCCTTCGTGCTGCTCGGGCGCGCGCTCAAGCACATCCCGGTCTCGGTCGCCTACGCCGTCTGGTCGGGGGCCGGGACGGCGGCGGTCGCCGGAATAGGCGTGGTCGCCTTCGGCGAGTCGCTGGGGCGCCTCCAGTGGCTGGGGATCGCCCTGGTGATCGTCGGGGTGGTCGTACTCAACCTCAGGAACAGCCACTGACGGACCGTCCCCGGCCAGTGCCGCTGGTCAACTCACCTGCCGGAGCGGGAAGTCGGGCGTGCCGACCGCCCGCTCCGAGCGGTTCGCTACCGTGGGCCCCATGACAGATCCACGGCCCCACCACTACCGCTTCGTCCACCGCGAGCTCGCCCGCCAGGTCCTCGAATTCGGCCCGCGGCTCACCGTCCCGGACGCCGGCGGCAGCCTCCTGCCCGTCCTCACCGGCATCTGGGACGACCTCGGCCAGACCCTCCCGCCCGAGGACCGGCTGCCCAGCCACGGCCTGGACTGCCACCACCTGCGGGCCGACGGCCACCCCCTGCTGCTCGTCACCCTCCCCACCCCGACCGGCGCCACCGAAGCCCACTTCGCCGCCGCCGTCCACCCCCAGGGCAGCAAGACCGTCCGCTACGTGACCCTGGAGCACGCGCTCAACCCCATCGACGGCAGCCCCGGCACCGTCCTCGGCGAGTGGTCCTCCGAAGGCCACCTCAACCACGGCGAAGGCCCCTCCCCCGTCGCCGAACTGTTCGTCGCCGCGGTGGCCAAGCTCGTCACCCCGAAGAAGCGCGGCTTCTGGCGCCGCTGACGCCGACGCCCCGGGCCGACGCCGACGCGGCGCACCGCCCGGGCCGTCAAGATCCCGTCATCACGCCGGGAAGCACCCGTCACAACAGATCGCCCGCGTACCGACTGCGGCTATGCTCGGCCGGTCACGCCATCGACACACCGGGGGAGAAGTGGCCGACTTCACGGTCAGCACCGAGTTCCTCGCCAAGCTGGCCAAGGACCTCAAAGGCTGCGGCGACGAACTCGACCAAGGACTCAAGGCGCTCAAGGAGGCGAGCCGCAGCGGACTGGGCTACGACTTCCTCGACGAGGCCTGCGGACACTTCCAGAGCAAGTGGGAGTACGGGCTGAAGAAGGTCCGCGAGTGCGTCAAGGTGCTCGACGACGGGCTGGAGAAGGTGCAGCAGAGCTACGACGGCACCGAACAGAGCATCACCAAGGTCCTCACCCCGGCGGGGCAGTCGTGACCGACCCCACGCCCGACTGGTCCGGCCTCGGCTTCAACCCGACCCCCGGCGACGCCGCCGCCGTCACCGGCCTCAGCGGAAGCCTGCGCCGGGTCGGCCAGCACCTGACCGACGTCCACACCACGCTCTCGCAGCTCTCCGCCAACCAGGGCCAGTGGACCGGCGAGGCCGCCAAGGCCTTCGCCGGCCAGTTCGGCAAGCTCCCCACGTACCTCCAGGACGCCGCCGACTCGATCACCGCCGCCTACCAGGCCCTCGACGTCTGGTACAAGGCGCTGACCGAACACCAGCCCAAGGCCGCCGAGTTGGCCCGCGCCGCGGTCGCCGCCAAGCAGCAGAAGGAGCAGGCCGACCAGGCGCACACCGCCGCGGCCGCCGCGGCCGACCTCAAGCTCGCCGGCCAGACCTTCCCCGACGACGCCAGCCTCGCCGCCGCCGAACAGCGCTACAACAAGGCGAAGAACCACCTGGACGCGGCCGCCAAACTGGTCTCCAGCGCCGCGAGCGACCTCACCCAGCTCCAGACCCAGGCCCACGAACTCGCCGACGGCCACAAGTCGGACGCCCACAAGACGGCGGACGCCATCCGCAAGGCCGCCGACAGCAAGGCCCCGCCGGAACCCGGCTGGCTCAGCAAGGTCGGCAACTGGCTCAAGAACCACGGCGCCGACATGCTCACCGTGGCCGCCGGCATCTGCGGCGTCGCAGCCATCTTCTTCCCCGCCTTCGCCCTGCCGGCCATCCTCCTGAGCGCCGCCGCGGCGGGATGGCACGCGACCCAGTACGCCGCCAAGGGCCAGCTGTGGCCGCCACAGAAGAACATCAGCAACTGGCTGACCCTGGGCGGCGACGTGCTCGGCGCGATCCCCGGGGTGGGCGTCGCCACCAAGGGCGTGACCGTCGCCCGGGGAGCGCGCGCCGCCGGCACGAGCTTCCGCGGAGCCGTGAGCGCCGGCACGACCGAGGTCCGGGCCGCCGCCCGCGCCGTCGACCCGGCCAACCCGGTCTTCACCAAGACGATCGAGAAGCAGGCCGTCAAGTACGGGGTCTCCAAGGGAACCGCGATGAACATCTCCGACGGCGTCCAGGCCGTCACCACCGTCGGGCTCAACGCCCCGACGGCGTACGCCCTCACCCAGGACAACCCGAGCGACGGCCTCACCAGCGCCGTCAACTACACCACCGGCGGCAACAACGCCATCGGGTCGGTCGGCGTCGGGACCGGCGGCGGCAAGGCCAACGCCGTCATCGGCACCGTATCCACCGTCGGCAACCTGCTCGGCATGGGCGGATGGGCGGCCGGCCATGGCCGTTGAGACCATCGAGGCGCCCCCGCTCTGGCTCACCCTGCCCGCAGGCTTCACCACTCTCGACCTGGACGAGGACCTCGGCGACCGGATGGCCCGCACGGCGGAGAGCCTGGACGCGGTCTTCCCCGACGCCCGGCCCGAGCAGAGGCTCAGCGCCGTGATCGCCGCCGAGACCGCGCTGCAGGCCCAACTGCGCGAGGGCGCCGTCCACGTCTCCAGCTGTCTGGTCCGGGCCGAGGACGGCGAGCCCATCCACGGCATGCTCACCGTCTTCGTCCGCCCGCAGGACCTCGGCGCGCCCGGCAGCTACCCCGCCCGGGCCGCCGAACAGCTGGCCGAGGCCTGGCCGGACGCCGACGTCGGCGTGGTGGACCTGCCGACCGGCCGCGCCGCGCTCGCCGCCCGCGACCTGGCCGTCCCGGTGCCCGGCGCGGTGTGGGGGGTGCCCGAGTCCACCGTCAACACGGTGCGCCAGCTCGAACTGCTGATCCCGCACCCGTGGAGCCCGCACGTGGTCGCCGCCGTCTTCACCACCGAGGACCTCGACCACTGGGACGAATGGCTGCCGCTCCTGGCCACCGCGTTCCGCGGGATCTCCTTCCACCCGCCCCGGGACGCGAGCGCCGACGCCCTGCCCCCCGAACAGTGGGACAACATCCGGAAGGCCTTCGGATGACCGCCACCACCGACTCGGCTCCGCCCAAGGCCGAACCCCGCCGGGGCTCGATCCCGCTGACGATCGCCCTGACGATCGCCGCGCCGCTGTCGATCGTCGGCCTCACCGCCGCCTACGGCGCCTACGGCTGGCCCGCCGGCCTCGCAGTCCTGGTGCTCGCCACCGCCGTCCTGTCGACAGGCCTCGGCCGACTGGCCGGCGGGACCCGCGGCTGCCTCGCGGCGCTGATCGTCCCCATCGCGCTCCTCGTCGCGGCGGCGGCGACGAGCAACGTCCGCGACGACCTGGCCCTGCGCTCCGGACCCGCCGTGACCGCCCGCGTCGTCGACAAGGAGCGCACCGCCGGGACGCGCGACCCGTCCTGGGACTACAGCCTGGCAACCGCCGCCGGCTCCCCCGTACCCGGCGGCCGCCTCAACCAGCGCGACCAGTCCCTGCAGGTCGGCGACCAGGTCACCGTTCGCTTCGATCCCGACGGCACCACCAGGCCCAAGCGCCCCGAGCAGATCGACCTCGGCACCGACCTCTTCTGGGCCGTGGCCGTCCTACTCGCCGCCGCCCTCGCCGTGGCCTGCCTCGGCCTCTACAGCCGCCCGGCCGGCCTCCTGCGGAACCGCCTCGCCGCTCGCTGACCACCGGACTGTTCGCGGCCACCGGCTCCGCCTGATTCGTCCTCACCCTCCCCTGCGAGTCCGAAGTGACCCGGCTCACGTCAACTCACCGAAACTCCGCCCTCCCATCCGTCGCCTTACCCTCCGCACTTTTTGACGCACCGACGGTCGCAGGCGGGGGATGACACCATGGCAGATGACGGACCGAAAGCCGGCGGCCCGGAGTTCAAGATCCGGCCGGGGGACCTGAAGGCGGCCGCGCCGACCTTCGAGGCTCAGAGCAAGGCGCTCAAGGACGCCCTCGACACGCTCAAGCACAGCCTCGCCGCCGCCGGCAGCCCGTGGGGCGACGACAAGCAGGGCAAGGAGTTCGCCCAGGCCTACAACGGCCCGCACGACCACGTGCTCTCCGCGCTGGACACCCTGGTCAAGGGGCTGACCAGCATCCACGACGGGCTGAACGCCCACGCCGACAACCACACGCCACCGCCGCGGGCCTCGGCGTCGCCGTCTCCGAAACCATCGCCACCATCGCCGCCACCGTGCTGGTCGGCGCCGCCTTCGGCACCGTCGAGGCCATCACCGTGGACGTCGCCGTCGCCCAGCCGATCCGGATGTCCTTCGGCGACGGCGGGTTCAGCCTCCGAGAGGTCGCGGACTCCGCCGAGACCGGCGGCATCATGGGCGGCGCGGGCTCCGGCCTCGGCGCCGGCGGCCGGGTCGTCTCCACCGCCGCCGAGGTCTCCGACAACGCCTCCGTCGCCCTCGCCGCCGTCGGCAAACTCGCCGGCGCCGCCGACACCCTCCCCGGCCGCATGATCACCGGAGCGGGCCTCACCTACGGCTACGACGCCACCTTCCAGACCGGCCCGGTCATGCCCCTCGACCTCGTCCTCGGCGCCGTCGGCGGCGCGGCGGCTCCCAAAGGAGGCGGACGCCGTCCGGGCGAGGCGCCCGACGGGTATCTCCCGAGGACCGGAGGATCGGAGTACATCGACGGAGCGCAATCGGAACGGGCCGCGCAAGCGTACGAAAGGATTCGCAGCACCACTGGTGACACGGAACGCATCGCCGCGAACACCGGCATCAGCCCGGACGTCCTCAACAGAGTCAAGGAGCACATCTTCGAGACGGTCCACAAGGACGTACCGGTGCCCCCCGAGGGAAAACCGATGACAGGCCGGTTCGCACCCTTCGACCACATCGCCGAAATGTGGGCCAAGGCGGAATCCGGCACCCTCTCCCAGGAGGAGGCCACGAACATCCCGTATCGAGAGGGAAGATGGGAGGAAGGGGTCAACTGGGCGACCGAGGACAGTTACGGCGCACATGATGTCGCACCGCATGAGAGCCACACCGACCCGTTCGTGGCCTGGCCCAGACGCGGCCTCGAGAAGCCCGACTTCCCGCTGGCCGACGACCTGTCCAACCTCGACGAAATCGCCGCCCTGATCCTCGCGAAGAAGAAGAACTGATGGACACCGCACACGCTTTGGCCGACCGCCTGCTCAACGTCGACTGGTCCCCCCTGAACACGGACCCTCGTCTGCGCATTTCACTCATGCGGGAGTTCCTACGGCGCTCGGCGCTGTGGGCCCATCAGCTCGAATCGGGTGCGTGGCCGTTCTTCGACGTGGCCGCACTGATCGATCCGTCGGTGCGCGCCGATCCCGGCCTGGTCGAACAGGTCTCGAAGAGCTGCGCCCTGCAGCATCCAGCCGTGCAACAGACCTGCGTGGGGGCGCTGCATTTCGCCGCTCTCCAGGAAACCTCCGAATCCCCGTTCCAGCTGCCGAACCCGTTCGAACCGATCGTCTCCCTCTTCGAGAACGGCGGTGGCTTCGCCCTCGACGGAACCGGGATGATCGACATCGACATCGACGCGAGCATGAGCAAGGGCAGGCTGGAGGGCAGGCTGGAGGACTGGCTGGAGGACTGGCTGGAGCACACGCCGCCGACGGCATGACGGACTTCGGTGCCGACAAGAAAAACCCCGGAATCTGAATTCGCCGGATTCATTCGTCAGTGAACTCGCCCGAGCGCTCGCCGAGAACGTGCCCCCGAGCGCCCAGCCGAACCGTCAACGGCAGAGCGCCGTCCCCCGCCTCCGCGGCCGTTTCCGCTGGCCCAGGCCCCCGCCGCCGGGGACCGAGGAGACAGGCCGTACTCTTCCCTCCCGATCGAACGCTGGGAGAGCCATGAGTACGACCAGGGACCGCCGCCGGGGCGCCGCGCTGACCACTGCCCTGGCTCTCGCCGTTCCCGTGGGGACGTTCGGGCTGGTGCTGGTGGGCACGTACCTCGGCGGGTTCGCCGCGCTGCTGCTCGGGCTGGTGCTGACGGTCGCCTGGGTGGTGGGCATGGTGCGGCTGCTGGGGCGGTGGATCGGCTGTTGGCTGGCGTTGTTCGCCGTCGCCCTCGGCGGCGTTGCCACGGCGGCGGCGCACACGGCGCGGGACGACGTGATCCTGCGGCTGTCCGGCGAGACGGCGACGGTCCGGGTGGCCGCGGAGACGGACCGCCCCGCCGGGAAGCACCCGTTCTCGATGTACGACCTCGCGGCCGAGGACGGCTCTCCGCTGCCCGGCGGCGAGTTGTCGACGGGGCTGCGCGCGCTCGCGGTCGGTGACCGGGTGACGGTCCGCTTCGATCCGGCCGGCCGGGCCAACCCGCAGCGCCCGGGGGACATCGGCTTTCTCCGGGACCTCGGGATCGCCGTCGGGCTGACCGCCGCCCTGATGCTCGCCGTCGGCTGGCTGGGCCGCGAGTCGGCCCGGCGGCCACAGCCACGACCACGGCCTCGGCCTCGGGTGTGACCTCGACGACATTCCGTAACGCGCCGCCGCCCCCACGGCGTGCCTGGGGCGATGTCAGCTCGAGAAGGGACCCAATCCCGTGGGGGACACACCCGCGGACTTCCTGGAGTTCGCCCATGCCCGTAGCGACCAGCTGTACCGCACCGCCTGCCTGCTGACGGGCGACCGCCACCTCGCCGAGGACCTCGTCCAGGAGACGTTGGCGAAGCTGTTCCGCTCCTGGCGCCGGATCGACCGCTCCCAGGCGCCGGTCGCGTACGCCCACACCGTGCTGGTCCGCACGTTCACCTCGTATCGCCGCCGGCGCAGCGCGCAGGAGCGCCCGGTGGACAGTTTCCCCGATCGCGGTTCGGTCACGGCCGGCGATCCGGAGCTGCGGTTGACCCTGCTGGACGGCCTGGCGCGGCTGGGGCCGAAGGACCGGGCCGTCCTGGTGCTGCGGTACTGGGAGGACCGGCCGGTCGAGGAGGCCGCGCGGATGCTGAAGCTCTCCCCCGGCGCCGTCCGTACCCGCAGCCTGCGGGCCCTGCAGAAGCTGCGGCACGTCCTCGGTGACGAGCTGCTCGCCGACCTCGTCCAGGCCTGACCGAACGGAGCGCACCCATGAACCTCGATCAGCTGAACCCGGATCAGCGCCTGCACGGCGCCCTGCACGACGCCTCCCAGCGGTTCGGCCCGCACAGCGGCGACCTCGTCGCCCGCGCCGCCGCCCGGGGCCGTCGGCTGCGGCTGGTCCGCCGGGCGCAGCTCGGCGCGGCGGCGTTCGTCGCGGCCGGCGTCTGCGTCACGGGCGGCGTCGCCTTCTCCGGTCGTCCGGCCTCCGTGCCCGCCCCGGCCGCGCCGCCGACCGCCACCGCGGCCCCCGCCCCGACGCAGACGCAGACACAGGCGCCGACCCGGGCCCCTTCGGCGAGTCCGCCCCTCGGCGGCCCGCGCTCCGGCCCGATCTCCGCCCAGTTGGCCGCGTTCCTTCCGCCCGGCAAGATCACCAGGACCAACAGCAACGGCACCTTCGTCGACGGCCGGATCACCAAGCCCGACACCCCGAACACGGGTGCCGGCGGCGGCTTCACGTATGACGACGGGAAGGGTGCCTCCGTGATCCAGGTGGATCTTGGGGACCACACCCGGACGGAAGGCTCCGGCTGCCCCCCGACCTCACCCGGGCACTGCGCCGAAACACTTCCGGACGGCACGAAGGTGTGGGTCGACGCGGGCGCGATCATCGGCGGTGGGAAGAGGCTGACGGTGATCGCCCTGCGACCCGACGGCCGCCAAGTCCAGGTGGAGGAGTTCAACGTGGCCAGTATCGTCCCCAGCGCCGGGAACGCCACCCCTGCCCCCACCCGCCCCGATCTCCCGCTGACGGTCGACCAGTTGCGCGGTATCGCCCTCAGCCCGCACTGGAACCCCTGAACCGGCAACCCCTGAACCGGTAAACCAGGAGCAGGAAGTCGGCCAGACCGACTTCCTGCTCCTCAGGGGTCTGACTAACCCAGCAGCCCCGGCAGTTCCGCCACCGAGCCCAGCACGTGCGTCGCCCCGTCGGCCCGCAGCCGGGCCTCGTCGTGGGCGCCGGTGAGCACGCCGGCGACCACCGAGGCGCCGGCCCGCGCACCGGTCAGCATGTCGTAGCCGGTGTCGCCGGCGACGGCGATCTGCCGCACCGACTCGACTCCGGTCCGCAGCAGCGCGGTGAGCGCGAGGTCCGGGTACGGGCGGCCGCGGCCGGCCTCGGCGGGGCTGAGGGTGAGGTCGGCGATGGACTGCCAGCCGAGGGCGGTCAGGATGCGGTCCTGGGTGGCCCGGGAGAAACCGGTGGTGAGGGCGACCTTCCGGCCCTGGCCGCGCAGTTCGGCGATGGCCTCGGCGGCGCCGGGCAGGGCCGCGCAGTGGCCGGCGTCGACGAGGTCGTGGTAGGCGGCCTCGAAGGCGGCGTTGGCCTGCTGGGCCTTGTCCTCGTCGCCGAAGAGGTGCCGGAAGACGGAGATCTTGGATTCGCCCATGGTGGCGCGGACGTGCTCCAGCATGGGCCCGAAGTCCGGGCTGCCGGCCTCGACGCCGAGCGTCCGGGCGGCGGCGGTGAAGGCCTGTTCGACGAGGCCGTCGTCGGCCACGGTGGTGCCGGCCATGTCGAGGACGACCAGGCGGATATCGAAGGACATGTCAACTACCCTTACAGGTTGGCGAGTTCGGCGGTGGTTTCGGCGATGGCCGGGGAGCAGGTCATGCCGCGGCCGCCGGGGCCGGTGACGAGCCAGACGCCGTCGCGGAGGTGTTCGCGGTGGACGACCCGGGTGGTGTCGACGCACTGCGCGTACACCCCGGCCCAGCGGCGGCGGACCCGCGGCAGGGGGCGGCCGAGCAGATCCTCGGCCACGGCGACCAGGTGGTCGTACGGATCCTCGACGACGTCGAAGCCGAACGGCTGGTCGTACTCGTGGGTGTCGCCGATGGTGAGGCCGCCGTCGCGCCGCTGGACCATGAGCAGCTGCATCTTGTGCTCGGCCGCGACCTCGGGCTGCGCCTGGGTCTCGCGGAGGCGCTCCAGGGCGGTGCCGGCGAAGGCGGGGTAGTAGCGGAAGCTGTCGCCGTCGGCGACGGAGGTGGTGAGGGTCTCGCCGAGCGGGTCGGTCTGCATCATCTGCAGCCGGACCCTGCGCACGGGCAGCGCAGGGGCGAGTTCGCGGACGAGGCCGCCGAGCCAGGCGCCGGTGCAGAGGATGACGAGGTCGCCGGTGTGGAGGTCGCCGTGGTCGTCGCGGACGGCGTTCTCGCCGATCACGTCGCGGACCTCGCGGCCGGGCAGGAAGGTGTAGCGGCCGGTGGCCTCCAGGGCGGCGCGCAGCGCGGGCTGGGCGGTGCGGGGTTCGACGGCGGCGTCGCGCTCGCACCACAGGGCGCCGAGGAGTTCGCCGCGCAGGGCGGGGTTGGCGGCCCTGGTCTGGTCGGCGTCGAGCAGCCGGTAGCCGCGGGCGGCGGCGTCGGGCAGGGTGAGCGCCTGTTCGGCGACGGCGAGTTCGGCTTGGGTGCGGATCGCGGTGAGCGATCCGTTGGCGCGGAAGCCGAGGTCGGGGACGCGGGCGCCGATGCCTTCCCACAGTTCGCGGGCGCGCAGCGCGGTGTCCAGCTCCTCGCCCTGTGCGCGGCCGCTGACCCAGACCAGGCCGAAGTTGCGCACCGAGGCGCCGCGCGCCTCGGTCTCGCGCTCCAGGTGGACGACCTCGTGACCGCGTTCGACGGCCTGCCAGGCGTGCATGGTGCCGAGCACGCCTGCTCCTACGACGATGACTCTCATGCGGCCAGGCTGGTGCGCCCAGGTGTCCCGAGGGCGTCCCGGCAGCGTCCCGCAGATGAATCACCCGAAAAGTTGTACAGACAACACGGGGAGAACCGGCTCCCGGAGCCTAGGACCGCAGCACCCGCGCCCGCAGGTAGTTGCGCCGCCCGAAGTTCGGCTCGTCCACCGCCGTCAGCTCCTCCACCTGGAACCGGTACAGCGCCGCCGCCCCGCCCCCGGTGAGGAACTGCCGCCGCACCTGCTCGTCCTGCGCGAAGGACGGGTACCGCCCCTGGTAGGCCGCCAGCGCCGCCTCGGCCTGCCGCCCCCAGGCCTCCCTCGCGCCGCCGGTCAGTTGCAGGCCGCGCAGTTGCTCGCCGAAGACCGGCGGCGGGAGGAAGACGGTGGCGGCGGCCCGGGCCTCCTCGGCGAGGTGGTGGCTGTGCCGGGTGGAGCGCTCGCTGACGAAGTACAGGACGAGGTCGTCGTCGTACGCGAAGAAGGCCAGGTTGGCGTGCGGGCCGTGCTCGTGGCCGGCGGTGGCGAGGGTGAGCACCATGGCCTCGGCGAGCAGGCCCTCGACGCCCTTGTGCGGCGACTCGCCCGGCCAGTCCCCCTGCGTGATGTCGAGTCGGTACGGCATTGGCACTCCCTCCGCTGGCACGCCCGGCGCTCCCGCGCCCCGGCACGACTGAGCCGGGCGGGTTCCCCGCGAAGGGGCCCCACGCCCGGCTCACATGCTCTACCCGCCATCCCGGCCAGACAAGGGTCGGACGGGCTACGGGGAGGCTACGGAATCAGCGCCGTCGGGTCTCGCCGTCGGCACGGTCGGCTCGCGCCGTCAGTGCTGCCGCGTCCCGTACGAGGCGTGGCGGCCACCGGCCATGGCCGGCACCGAGCCCGGCCCGAGCAGCGGGCGCAGCGCACCCGCCCGCATCCGGTCCACCAGCGGCCCGCAGCGGCCGGCGAGCGGCGCCAGCACCATCGCGACCAGGAGGCCGACCAGCGCGCCGACCGCCACGTCGTGCGGGTAGTGCACGCCGACCCAGACCCGGGAGGCGCCCATCAGCACCGCGAAGATCCCGGCGATCCAGCCGAGCCGCCGGTCGGCGAAGGCGAACCAGAGCGCGGTGGCGGCGGCGAAGGCGATCACGGTGTGGTTGCTGGGGAAGGACCAGTCACCGGCGCCCGGGCAGGTCTCCAGCGAGACGCTGCCGGGGATCTGGGCGCACGGCCGGACTTCTTCAACCATGCCCTTGAGCACCGAGTTGATGCCGTACGCGACGACCACGATCACCGGCGAGGCGAGCACCTTGGCCATCACGGCCGCGTCGGCGCCGCGCGCCCGCCACCAGGCGTAGACCATGAAGACCGCGAACAGGCCGAGGCCGAGCGCCGACCAGACCTTGATCAGCTCGTCGAGCCAGTGCGGGGCCGCTTCCGCCCACCCGTTGACCCGGGTGTAGAGGCTGCCGTCGATGCCACTGCCGTCGTAGACGGCGAGAGCCCGGGAGGGCGTCACTTGTCACCTCCGTGACGGCGCGCCCTACGGGCGCGGAACAGTTCGAGAACAATGGGGAGCACGGAGACAACTACTACCAGACCGATGATCGGGAGCAGATATCTGTCGATGCTGGGGATCGACGATCCGAGCCCGTACCCGGCGAGCACGACGCCGACGGTCCAGACGGCGCCGCCGGTCACCTGCCAGAAGGTGAACGAGCGGACCGGCACTTCGAGCACGCCGCAGAGCGGGTTCAGCACCGTTCGGACCACCGGGATGAAGCGGGCGAGCACGATCGCCTTGCCGTGGCCGTACGTGCCCAGCAGTTCCTCGGCCCGCTCGACGCCCTCCAGCAGGCTCTTGCGCTTGGTGCGGCGCAGCAGCGCGCGGCCGCCGCGCTTGCCGATCAGGTAGCCGACCTGGGCGCCGGCCAGCGCGCCGACCAGGGCGGCGGGCAGCACCTGGACGAGTTCCAGCTGCGGGCCCTTGGTGGCGCCGGGCACACACAGCAGGCCGGCGGTGAACAGCAGCGAGTCGCCGGGCAGGAAGAAGCCCACCAGCAGGCCGGTCTCGGCGAAGAGCACGACGGCGATGCCGAGTGCGCCGAAGGCGGCGAGGAGCGAGGACGCGTCCAGCGGGTTCACCGCGAGGTGAGCGGCCGGATCGGCGAGGAACTGGAGCAAGGCTGGCGGACCTCCCGTACGTTGGGGGGCGGTTCACAGCAGAACCCGCCCCGACCGTCTACAGTGACGTAGACGGTCTACATGACTGTAGACGAAACCTGGAGGAAGCGCCGCCATGTCCGACGTACCGTCCGCCCGCCGGCCCGCCGGGGAGCTGGCGGCCGAGGTGCTGGCCGCGCTCTGGTCGGCCCGGCAGCCGATGACCCCGCAGGACGTCCAGTCGGCACTCGGCGGGGACCTCGCCCGCACCACCATCGCCACGATCCTCGCCCGGCTGCACGACAAGGGCACCGTGGAACGCACCCGGGCCGGCCGCGCCTACGCCTACACCCCGACCGTCCAGGACACGGCGGGCCTCGCCGCCCGCCGGATGCACACCGAGCTCGGCCGCGAGGCCGACCGCTCCACCGTGCTCGCCCGCTTCGTCTCCGACCTCTCCGCCGAGGACGAGCAGCTGCTGCGCGACCTGCTCGGCGACGGCGCCCCGGGCGTCGGCGACGGCCTTCCGGGCCTCGGCGACGCCATCCCGGGCCTCGACGCCACCCCAGACCTCGACGCCATCCCGGGCCTCGACGCCATCCCGGGCCTCGGCAACGCCACCCCCGCACCCGGCCACCGCGCCCCCGGGGCGGCCGGGTCGTGATGGTCGCCGTCTGGGCCCCGCTGCTGCTGCCGTTCCTGGCCGCCCCGCTGGCCCGCCGCCTCGCCGACGCGCTGCCGCCCCGGGCCGCCGCCTGGATGCTCGCCGGGACGGCCGCCGTCCTGGCCACCGGCACGCTCTGCTCGCTCGGCCTGCTCGCCGCCGCCGGGCTGCTCCAGCTCCCGCCGGTCGCCGCGATCGGCCACCTGTCGCTGCCCTGGCTCACCGCCGCCGCGCCCGCCGCCCCGGTGGCGGCCGCCGTCGCCGGACTGGTGCTCACCGCGCTGAGCGCCCGGGCCATCCGCACCGCCCGCCACCACCGGTCGGAACTGCGCGAGGCCCGGTCCGCCCTCCCGCCCCGCCCCGCACCGGCCGGGGACCGGCATCCGGACACGCGCCCCCGGCCCGCCGCCGTGCGCCGGACGCGCACCCCGCAGGCCGTCCTGGCCTGCGCCCACGCCCTGCTCCAACCGGGCGAGCACCCGCTCGCCGTCCTCGACGACGAGCGCGCCGACGCCTTCGCCCTGCCCGGGCGCCTGCCCCGCCCCGGCCGACCCGGCGAGCCCGGCCGGATCGTGGTCACCTCCGGCATGCTGCGCATCCTCACCGGGCCCGAGCGGGCCGCCCTGCTCGCCCACGAGCGCGCCCACCTGACCGCCCGCCACCACCTCTTCCTCGCCCTCGTCGAGCACGCCGCCGGCCTCCACCCGGCGCTGCGGCCGCTGCGCGCGCCCCTCGGGTACCACCTGGAGCGCTGGGCCGACGAGGTGGCGGCCGCCCGGGTCGGCGACCGCGCCGTGACCGCCCGCGCGGTCGGCCGGGCCGCCCTGGCCGCCGGCCGCTCCCCGTGGCCGGGCCGGCCCCGGCTGGTCCCCGCCGCCCACTCCGGGCCGGTCCCGCGCCGGGTCGCCGCCCTGCTCCAGCCCCGCCCGGCAGCCACCACCGGCACCCGCCTGCGCGCGGTCGCGATCGCGCTGGCGGCCTGCCTGGCGCTGAGCACCGCCGCCTCCCTGGAGGCCACCGCCGACCTGCACCACACCGTGGAGGCGGCCCAGCGCGGTACCGGCGCGGAACGCTGAGCGACACCGGCACGGAACACTGAGCGACACCGGCACGGAACGCCGCCCCCGGCAAGATCCACCAAGCCCTCACAAGGTTGGCGCCGGGCCCGCACCGAGCCCGCATCAGGGCCGCACCAGGCCCACGCCAGGACCCGCACCAGGGCCCGCGCTAGCCATCACACCTCGGCATGTCCACGGTCATGCCGTCCGGTATGCCGAGTTGGCAGACCCCGTCCCCAGACACCCACCACCCCCGTACGCTTTCGTCAGCGCGTCGACCCCGACGCGGCCTCGAACGGCGGCGAGGAGCAACGCGAGTGCGGCAGACCGGACGGCAGTCCCGACGACCAGAACGCCGCACCGCGCCGACCGCGGCCGAGCTGGCCAGGGTCCACGACCGCACCCTCGCCGAAGCCGCCGCCCGCGAACTCGCCCAGCCCCCCTACCCCGACCCCGGCGCCCCCGGCCTGCTCGAACCCCGCCCCGAGATCGGCGACTCCTGGGCCCGGCTGCGCCGACTCGGACTCGACCCCGACGCCGGCGCCGCAGCCGTCCACCTCGGCCCCGCCGAGATCGAGCAGCGCCGTCGCACCAGTGGCCTGGACGCGGTCATGCCGGTGCTGCGCGACACCCTGCTCCAGCCGGTCGGCCAGACCCCACTGATCCTCGCCATCGCCGACGCCGAGGGCCACGTGCTGTGGCAGGAGGGCGAGCGCGCCCTGCGCCGCAGCGCCGACCGGATCGGCTTCCTCACCGGCGCCCGCTGGATCGAGGAGAGCGTCGGCACCAACGGCATCGCCGTCGCACTGCGCGCCCAGCGCCCGATGCACGTCCACTCCGCCGAGCACTACCTGCGCAGCCACCACTCCTGGACCTGCGTGGCCGCCCCCGTGCACGACCCGGGCACCGGACGGCTGGTCGGCGCGATCAACCTCAGCGGCCCGGCCCGCAACGTCCGCCCGTACCTGCTGCAGCTCACCGCCACCGCCGCCCGGCTCGCCGAGACCGAGCTGCGCGCCCACCGGCTGGAGGCGCTGCACCAGCTGCGCACCCTGGCCGCCCCGATGCTCGCCCGGGTGGCCGGCCCGGCCCTGGTGGTGGACTCCGCCGGGTGGACCGCCGCCGCGGCCGGGCTGCCGCCGCCCGGCCGGCTGCGGGTGCCGGTCGACGGCTGGGGTGCCGCCTCCGTGCACTGGGTACCGGGCCTCGGCGAGTGCGCCCTGGAACCGCTCGCGGACGGCTGGCTGGTGCGGCCGGTCCGGCCGCCCGAGGCGGACGACTCCGGCACGGTGACCGCCGAACAGGCCGAGGGCGCCCGGCTCCGGCTCGACCTGCGCCGTCAGGACCGCCCGGAGCTGACCGTACGGGGCACGGCCGGCAGCTGGTCGCACCCGCTCAGCCCGCGCCACGCCGAGCTGCTGCTCCTGCTCGCCACCGGACGCGAGGGCAGCACCGCCGCGCAGCTCGCGGAGGCGCTGTTCGGCGACGCGGGCCGGACGGTGACGGTCCGCGCCGAGCTGTCCCGGCTGCGCCGCTACCTGGGCGGCCTGCTGGCCCACCGGCCGTACCGCATCACCGAGTCGGTGCTGGTCACGGTGGACGGGCCGGACGACCCGTACGACCTGCTGCCGGCCTCCTCGGCCCCGGCCGTCCGGCGGCTGCGGGCCGGGCTGGCCGCGGGGACGGTCCGGCTGCCGGGCGCGGTGCCCGTCCCGCAGCCGCGCGGGCCCGCCGACGCCCCGACCGGGCCTCAGCCGCCCGCGAGCAGCGCGGCCAGCTGGGCGTCGGTCGGGCCGCAGGCGCGCTCCGCCTCGGCGGAGACCAGCGCGTAGGTACGGTCCAGCCACGCCTGCACCCGGGGCTTGGAGGCCTCCAGCAGGGCGCTGCCGTGCGGCGATTCGAGCGCCAGGTGCAGCGTCGAGCCGTGGCACGGGCAGTACGCCGGCCACAGTTTGACGTCGCCCTGGCCGCTCAGCGCCTGTAGGCCGTCACGCAGCAGCTCGCGCGAGAACACCCAGTCGGCCTCGTCCGGCCGCCCCAGATGGAAGGTCAGCAGCACCTCGTACGGGCGCGCGGCATCGAACCGGAACCGGGTGCGCACCTCCCCGACCACCTCTTCCCCCAGTGAGATCCGCAGCGTCAGCACCTCCTCCACCGCCGCCGGAGCGGCGGTGGAGCCGTCCCCATCGCCGCCCGTGGGGGTGGCGGCGAGGGGTGCACTGGAGGCTGCGGACAGCGGGTCGGGCGGCATGACGGTCTCTCCGGGACGGCGTGGGATGACCTCAGCCTGGGCCACTTCCGGCCGGGCGGGCAAGGGTTGCAAGGAGGTTGCATTAATCCCCGTTCGGGCGAACCGCCCACCACCCGACACATCGGACGGACCGTCAATTTTCGTTCGTCGAACGGGTGTCCACGAAATGGATCGAGA
The DNA here is from genome assembly GCF_044745805.1 of Kitasatospora sp. NPDC086801. Classification (NCBI taxonomy): domain Bacteria; kingdom Bacillati; phylum Actinomycetota; class Actinomycetes; order Kitasatosporales; family Streptomycetaceae; genus Kitasatospora; species Kitasatospora sp. NPDC086801. Next base: position 223,532 of record NZ_JBIVAX010000004.1, on the reverse strand, counting down.
CCGTTCAGGATGCGCCGGGCCGCTGGTACGCTCTCCCCCTCCCGGCGCGGGCCCCACCCGGACCCCGGCCGACCGACCCCGGGCGGCTGATGCCGCCCCGGTGGCGGCGCGTGGGAGAATACCGCGACCGCTACGGCGACTTCGGGGAGGGAGGGGTCCGGTGGCTGTGCGCGAGGACACTGCGCGGGACGTGCGGCACGAGCCCGAACGGCACGGCCGGCACGGGCGGCCGCGCCCGTTCGGCGGCCGGTTCCGGCTGCCCACCCTGCGCTTCTCCGGTGCCGCGATGGCGATGTCCACCGTCGTCGGCATCAGCATCGCCACCACCCTCCTGCTCAACGAGCAGCAGGGCGTGGGCCGGCGGGCCGGGGTCGCCCGGGTCGGCACCACCCCGCCGCCCACCCCCGCCGCGGGCGACCAGGCCGAGGCCGTCGCCGACCAGGCCCCGACCGCACCGAACCCGACCTCGCCGAACCCCGCCGACCTCCCGGCCACCGGCCGACCGCCCGCACCGCACCCCTCGGCGCACCGCCCGGCGGCGGCGGAGGGCACGGCCACCGGAGCGGCCTCGCCCAGCGCGCCCCGCACCCGGTCGGCGCCCCCGGAGCCGGCCGGCGGACAGGCCGCCGCCGAACCCGGGTTCGGCCGCAACCCCGACACCCGACCGGCCGGCACCGGCCAGCCCGCCACGCAGGCCGACGCCGCGACCGGGCCCTCGCCGTCGGCCCAGCCCGTCGCGCCCGCCGCCGAGCAGCCGGCCGCCCCCTCCTCGACCTCCCCCTCGCCGACCACGCCGCACGCGCCCGGACCCCGCCCGGCCGCCCCGCCCCAGCCCGCACCGCCGCCCGGCGCGGCCACCCCGGACACCGACGGCCCGGCCGCCGGCACCCCCGACCCGGCCCCCGACCCGGACGCCGACCAGGCCCTGGCCGGCGTCGCCACGGTCACCCCGCTCGGCCGCGACGGCCTCCGGCACCAGCTCGACCTCGCCGTCACCGAGCCGCTCACCGCGCTCCAGGCCGAATTCCGGCTCGCCCCGGGCGAGTTGGCTCCCGGCAGCGGCACCGCCTGGACCGACCTGCCCGGCGCGGTCGTCACCGCGCAACAGGACCGCGGCACCCTGGTCTACCGCTTCACCACCCCGGCCGGCACCGACGTCCCGCCCGGCCACTACACCTTCGGCGTGCGCGGCACCCGCCCGGCCGCCGGACCCTCGGGGCCCACCGGCCCGTCCGGCCCCTCCATCCCGTCCGGTTCGTCCAGTTCGTCCGGCCTGTCCAGCTCGTCCGGCCTGGTCCGCAAGGCCGCGGCGGCGGAGACCTGGAGCGCCGCCGCCTTCGGCATCGACCGCCCCCGGGCGGTCGCCGCGCTCGGCTCCTTCGGCCCGGTCGCACCGCAGCCGGCCACACCCGAGGCGCCCGGGCTCCCGCCGCGCCCCGGCACGCCGCCGGCGGCCATCGCGCCCCGCTGACGTCCGGGCCCCCGTCCGGCCCGACCGTCCGGCCCCGCCGTGCAGACCCGCCGTCCAGACCCGCCGTCCAGACCCGCCGTGCAGACCCGCCGTCCAGCCGTACCGTCCGACGATCCGACAGGTCACCGCCCCGGACGGGCTCATCCCGACACGCCCGTTCGTTACTGTGGGCAGCACCCGGCCCGGCGGTCCCAGCGACCCCGGCCGGCCGCCGTTCCGCACCCGAGGAGGAGTCCGTGTCCACCGTCCTGACCCAAGGCGGCAACGCCCCGCTGACCGCCGCGCGGGTGACTGTCGAGGTCACCGCACCCAAGGCGCTGGACGTCTCCGGTCTGCTGCTGACCGACGCCGGAAAGGTGCGCTCGGACGACGACTTCGTCTTCTTCAACGCCCCGCACGGCCCCGGCGTCAGTCACCGTCCGGCCGCCGCCGGAGCGCCGGACGCGATCACCGTCGACACCCTGGCCGTCCCGGCCGGCATCACCAAGATCGTGGTGACCGCCAGCCCCGCCGACCAGGCCTCCACCTTCGCCGGGATGGAGCCGACCGCCACCGTCCGCGACGCCGACACCGGGCAGGTCCTGGCCACCTTCACCCCGCCGCAGCTGGGCCAGGAGACCGCGCTCATCGTGGTCGAGGTCTACCAGCGCGGCGGTGCCTGGAAGGTGCGCGCGGTCGGCCAGGGCTACGCCAACGGCCTGGCGGGCATCGCCACCGACTTCGGCGTCGCCGTCGACGACTCCCCCGCTTCGACCCCGGCCCCGGCCCAGGCCCCCGCCGCTCCCCCCACGGCCCCGCCCGCCCCTCCGGCCCCTCCGGCCGCTCCCCTGGCTCCCCTGGCTCCCCCGGCGCCCCCCGTCGACCCGCGGATCGCCCTCGCCGCCACCCCGCCCACGCCCCCGGCCGCTCCGCCGGCCCCGCCCGCCCCCGCCAAGGTCACCCTGGACAAGGGCCGGGTCAGCCTGGTCAAGGGCAGCTCGGTCTCCCTGGTGAAGAACGGCCGCCCGTTCCTCTCCTCGGTCCGGATGGCGCTCGGCTGGGAGCCCGCCGGCCGCGGCCGCAGCGTCGACCTGGACGCCTCCTGCCTCGCCTTCGACGCCCAGCGCAAGAAGCTGGAGACGGCCTGGTTCATGAAGCTGACCGTCTTCAAGGGCGCGATCGCCCACTCCGGCGACAACCTCACCGGCGGCGGAGCCGGCGACGACGAGTCGATCACCGTCCACCTGGACGGCCTGCCGGCCGAGGTCACCGGCCTGGTCTTCGTCGTCAACTCCTTCTCCGGCCAGCGGTTCACCGAGGTGAAGAACGCCTACTGCCGCCTGCTGGACGCCCGGACGGAGGAGGAGCTGGTCCGCTTCGACCTCACCCACTCCGAGCCGCACACGGGTGTGGCGATGTGCAAGCTGGTCCGGCAGTCCTCCGGCGAGTGGGTGATGACCGCGCTCGGCGAGTACGTCGACGCCAAGACCGCCCGGGCGATGGTCGAGCCGTCCGCCGCCCTGCTCTGACCGACCCCGACGCCCGACCCAGGGCCGATCGGCCCAACGTCACGGCCACGCACGCGAATTCACCCTCCCGAGGCATCAAGTCGTCCACCCGTCGACTCGATCTACCTCTAGGGGGGTGAATCGCGCTCTCCCGCGCACTCGTTGAGGGAGAGACCGTGCCACGCTTCCTGTCCCGCCTCGCCGTCGCCGGCACCGCCGTCGCGCTCACCGCCGGCCTGGTCACCCCGTCCGCCGCCCAGGCCGCCGCCGTGCCGTCCGGCCGCGTACGGGCCCTCGCCTGGGCCGCGCTGGGCGACTCCTACACGGCCGGCGTCATCGAGGCCACCGGAGACGAGACCGCACCTCGCGACGGCTGCGCCCGCACCACCGGCTCCTACCCCGAAGTGATCCGCCGCGACCTCGGCGGGCTGGTCGACCTGCGCAACGTCAGCTGCGGCGGCGCCACCGTCAAGGACGTCTACCAGACCAAGGGGGCCCCGTCCGGCCGCCCGCTCCCGCCGTTCGGCACCGACCCGGACGCCCCCTTCGCGCCGGTCCCGCCGCAGATCGACGCCGTCCCCCCGGGCGCCGACCTGATCACCGTCGGGATCGGCGGCAACACCCTCGGCTTCGCCGAGATCCTCAAGAGCTGCATCGAGCTCGGCGCGACGAACCTCGGCCGGGGCACGCCCTGCAAGGACACGTTCGACGCGAGCCTGCCCGACCGCCTCAACCAGCTGCGCGGCGACTACGACCAGATGCTCGGCGCCCTGCACGCCAAGGCTCCGTCCGCGCGGCTGCTGGCCGTCGGCTACCCGCACCTCGTCCCCGAGGACGCCACCCGCTGCACCTACGGCAGCCTGGAACAGTTCGCCACCTTCACCACCGGTGACCTCGCCTGGGCCCGCACCGCCATCCTGGAACCGCTCAACGCGATCATCGCCCAGCGGACCACCGCCCACGGCGACACCTTCGTCGACCTCTACCCCTCCACCGCCGACCACAGCGTGTGCGACCAGGACCACTGGCTGGACGGCGTGCTGACCAGCATCATCCCGCTGCACTACGCGCTGGTGCACCCCAACGCCGAGGGCCAGGCCCACGCGGCCGCCCTGGTCGAGGACGCCATCCTGGGCTGACCCGCCGTCCGGTGCGCGGGGCAGGCCCCCAACCGCCCCGCGCACCGGAAGACGCACGCCGGAGGACGTGCCCCGGAGGACGCACACCGGAGGACGCACACCGGAGGACGCGCACCGGAAAACCAGTGGCCCGCCCCGCCCGCCGTGGATCATGCTGAGCGGATGCTCATCCGCGAAGCCGCCCCCGAGGACTGGTCGGCCATCTGGCCCTTCTTCCACGCCATCGTCGCCGCCGGCGGGACCTTCCCCTACCCCCTCGACCTCTCCTCCGACCTCGGCCGGGAGTGGTGGATACTCGCCGCACCCAACCGCACGGTGGTCGCGGTGGACGAGGCCGGCACGGTCGTCGGCACCGCCAACATGACCCGCAACCGCCCCGGCAACGGCGCGCACGTGGCCAGCGCCAGCTACATGGTCGACCCGGCGCAGCACGGCCGCGGCCTCGGGCGGGCCCTGGCCGAGTACACCCTCGACTGGGCCCGCGCCAACGGCTACCGCGCCATGCAGTTCAACGCCGTCGTCGCCAACAACCACCACGCCGTGAAGCTCTACCGGTCCCTCGGCTTCGACATCGTCGGCACCGTCCCCGAAGCCTTCCACCACCCCGTCGACGGCTACGTCGGCCTGCACGTCATGCACCGGCCGCTGTAAGGCGGTTCCGGTCAGGGAGTTCGCTACTCCTCGATCGCCCCGCCGACCCGCCGCAGCGTGTCGCCGGAGGCGATCCGCCCGGCCTCGAACTCACGCCATCGAGTGAAAACCCACCGTGCACCGCTCTACCTCCTCATCGACCGCGAGAAGTCGCGGGTCAGCCTCTTCAGCAAGCCCCACCGCGAGGAGTACACCGAGGTTCACCTGGCCGCCTTCGGCGAGCCACTCCCGCTGCCCGACCCCTTCGGCTTCGAGCTGGACACCGAGCCGTTCCTCTGACACGCGAAACGGCCCGCACCCCCCTTCCTCCAGGAGCGCGGGCCGTCGTCGAGCGGGCGCGCGGGTCAGCCGCGGGTGGCCATGGCGCGCAGGAAGAAGGTGAGGTTGGCCGGGCGCTCGGCGAGGCGGCGCATGAAGTAGCCGTACCACTCCTGGCCGTAGGGCAGGTACACGCGCATGGTGTTGCCCTCGCCGGCGAGGCGCAGCTGCTCCTCGGGGCGGATGCCGAACAGCATCTGGTACTCGAAGGAGTCGCGCTTGCGGCCGTTCCACTGGGCGAGCTGGCCGGCGATCTTGATCATGTTGGGGTCGTGCGAGGCGATCATCGGGTAGCCCTCGCCGGCCATCAGGACCTTGAGCGCGCGGACGTACGCGAGGTCGACCTCGTGCTTGCCCTGGAAGGCGACCGACTCGGGCTCCTTGTAGGCGCCCTTGCACAGGCGCACGCGGGAGCCGGGGCCGGAGAAATCGCGGCAGTCGGCCTCGGTGCGGCGCAGGTAGGCCTGGAGCACGACGCCCAGCCAGGGGAAGTCGGCCCGCAGCTCGCGCGCGATGGCGAGGGTGGAGTCGGTGGTGGTGTGGTCCTCCATGTCGAGGGTCACCGTGGTGCCGGCGTCGGCGGCGGCCTCGCAGATGCGGCGGGCGTTCTCCAGCGCGATCTTCTCGCCGTCCACCGGGAGGAACTGGCCGACGGCCGACAGCTTGACCGACACCTCGGCGCCGGCCGCGAGGCCGGTCTCCTTGAGCGCCTTGAGCAGGTGCTCGTAGGCCTCGGCGGTGCCGGCGGCCTGGGCGGCGTCCTGGGTGTCCTCGCCGAGGTGGTCCAGGGTGACCTTGCGGCCGGTGGCGATCAGGTCGTCGGTCGCGGTGACGGCGTCGTCGAGGACGTCACCGGCGACGAAGCGCTCGACTATCGCGTGGGTCGGCGGGAACTTCTCGACCACGGTGCGGACCTGCGGCGACCGGGAGGCCGCGAGAAGGGCGGAACGGAGCATCGTGACTCCTGGAGCTGGTGCTTCTAAGGGTGGCAGAAGGGGGCCGGGGCGGCGGGCGGCGGGTGGGTGTGCACCGCCGCCCCGGCGGGCGACGCCCGGCTGCGGGGCCGGGCGTCGCGGGTGACCGAGTGGTCAGGCGACCGGAGTGGTCAGGTGACCGGCGCGGCCACGTGACCTGGACGGTCAGGTGACCGGAGCGGTCGGGAGGGGCACTCAGCCCATGTGCGGGTAGCGGTAGTCCGTCGGCGGGACGAAGGTCTCCTTGACCGAGCGGGTCGAGGTCCACCGCGCCAGGTTCTGCTTGGCACCGGCCTTGTCGTTGGTGCCGGAGGCCCGGCCGCCGCCGAAGGGCTGCTGGCCGACGACGGCGCCGGTGGGCTTGTCGTTGATGTAGAAGTTGCCGGCCGCGAAGCGCAGCTTGTGCATGGCGTCCTGGGCGGCCGCGCGGTCCTGGGCGATGATCGCGCCGGTCAGGCCGTAGGCCGACGCCGACTCCATCTGGGCCAGCATCTCGTCGTACTTGTCGTCCTGGTAGACGTGCACGGCGAGGATCGGGCCGAAGTACTCCTCGCGGAAGTACTCGGCCGCCGGGTCCTCGCAGACCAGGACGGTCGGGCGGACGAAGTAGCCGACCGAGTCGTCGTAGGTGCCGCCGGCCAGGACCTCGACCTCGGGGTCGGCCTGGGCGCGGTCGATGGCGGCCTTGTTCTTGGCGAAGGCGCGGTCGTCGATCACGGCGGACATGAAGTTCGCCAGGTCGGTGACGTCGCCCATGGTGAGGCCCTCGACCTCGGCGGCGAACTCGTCCTTGAGGCCGGCCCAGATCGAGGCCGGGACGTAGGCGCGGGAGAGCGCCGAGCACTTCTGGCCCTGGAACTCGAAGGCGCCGCGGGTCATCGCGGTCTTCAGCACGGCCGGGTCGGCGGACGGGTGGGCGACCAGGAAGTCCTTGCCGCCGGTCTCGCCGACGATCCGCGGGTAGGTGCGGTAGCCCGCGATGTTCTCGCCCACGGAGCGCCACAGGTGCTGGAAGGTGGCGGTGGAGCCGGTGAAGTGGATGCCGGCCAGCGCCGGGTGCTTGAGCGCCACGGCGGAGACGTCCAGGCCGTCGCCGGTCACCATGTTGATGACGCCCTTGGGCAGGCCGGCCTCCTCCAGCAGCTGCATCAGCAGGTGCGCGGAGTACTGCTGGGTCGGGGACGGCTTCCAGAGCACCACGTTGCCCATCAGCGCGGGCGCGGTCGGCAGGTTGCCGGCGATCGCGGTGAAGTTGAACGGGGTGATGGCGTAGACGAAGCCCTCCAGCGGGCGGTGGTCGCTGCGGTTCCACACGCCGTCCGAGGAGATCGGCTGCTCGGCCATGATCTGGCGGGCGAAGTGGACGTTGAAGCGCAGGAAGTCGACCAGCTCGCAGGGCGTGTCGATCTCGGCCTGCTGGGCGGTCTTGGACTGGCCGAGCATGGTGGCGGCGGCCAGGGTCTCGCGCCAGGGGCCGGCCAGCAGGTCGGCGGCCTTGAGGAAGATCGCGGCGCGGGAGTCGAAGGAGAGCGCCTGCCAGGCCGGGGCCGCGGCCAGGGCAGTGTCGATGGCCTCCTGCGCGTCGGCCTGGGTGGCGTTGCGCAGGGTGCCGAGCCTCGCCGCGTGGTTGTGCGGCTGGACGACGTGGATCTCGGCGCCGCCGCCCATGCGGCGCTCACCGTTGATCGTCATGGTCAGCTGGACCGGCTCCTGGCCGCCCAGCTCCTTCAGCTTGGCCTCCAGACGGGCCCGTTCCGGGCTGCCCGGGGCGTAGCTGTGGACCGGCTCGTTCACCGGCGCGGGGACCTGGGTCACAGCGTCCATAGAGCGCACGCTCTCCTTCGTTGATGCGGGGGGATGCCGGCGCGGGTCGCACGCCGGCCACAGCACGAACGCTATTCCTGCCCCAGGGGCCACTTGATTGGCCGGGCGGCTAAATTCCCCCGTACGGCGTTGTCCGGCCCGACGAAGGGGTCACGGCGCGGTCACAGCGCGCCCTTGACGGCCCGTCTCGCCGGAGGCCACCCGGTGGCACCCGCCGGTTCACGAAAGCCGGGCCGCGACGCTGTCCGCCCGGCTAAAATCAACCACACGGCATTGTCCGAGCGGATGAAGGAGGCCCGATGACGACCCCCGGCCTCCCAGCCACCTCCGGCCCCCCAGCCGCCCCCGGCCTCCCGCCCGCCTCCGGCCTCCCGCTCCGCCGGCTGCTGATGTCCCTCGGCGAACCCCTGGTCGAACTCCAGGCCGCCCCGCAGGGCCTGGACGTCCCGGTCCGCGACGTCGCGATCCTCGACCCGGAGGACCCGCCGACCGCCGCCCCCGGCGAACTCGTCCTCGCGATCGGCGCCCGCGGCCGCGCCGCCCTCCCCGCCCTGCGCGCCGCCGGACGGGCCGGCGCCGCGGCGGTCGCGGTCAAACTGGACGGCCCCGGCCAGGCGGACGCACTGCGCGAGGCCGCCACCGAGGCGGGCGTCGCCCTGCTCTCGGTCCGCCGCGAGACCCGCTGGGAGCACCTCGACTCGCTGGCCCGCGCGATCATCGCCGGCCCGGACGCCCCGGACACCCCCGGCTCCCCCGAACCCAACGCGGGCGACCTCTTCTCCCTCGCCCAGACCGTCGCCGTGCTCACCAACGGCATCGTCTCGATCGAGGACACCTCCAGCCGGGTGCTGGCGTACTCCCGCTCCTCCGACTCGGACGAGGTCGACGACCTGCGCCGGCTCTCCATCCTCGGCTGGCAGGGCCCCGAGCCCTACCTGTCCAAGCTCCGCGAGTGGGGCATCTTCCAGCACCTGCGCACCTCGGACGCCCCGATCGCCGTCGAGCCGCACCCCGAACTCGGCCTGCGCCGCCGCCTGGCGATCGGCATCCGGGCCGGGGCGCAACCGCTCGGCACCATCTGGGTGCAGGAGGGGGCGCAGCCGCTGGCGCCGCTCGCCGAACCGGCCCTGGTCGGCGCCGCCCGGGTGGCCGCCGCCCAGCTGGTGCGCCGCCGCCGCGAGCTGTCCGCCGACACCCGGCTCACCCGGACCCTGCTCACCGGCCTGCTGGAGGGCTCCACCGGCCCGCAGTCGCTCGCCACCCACCTGGGCCTGGACCTGCGCCGCCCGGCCACCGTGCTCGCCTACAGCGCGCACACCACCGAGGCGCTGCACCGCTCCGACGTCACCGGCCTGATCTCGGTGCACACCGCCGCCCGGCACCGCACCGCCCTGCTCGCCCCGATCGAGTCCCGGGTGTACGTGCTGCTGCCCGAACTCCCGCCCGGCCTGCCGATGGCCACCGTGCGCGGCTGGGCGGACGAGGTGGTGGCGGCCGCCCGGGAGCACCTCGGCGTCCCGCTGCGCGCCGCGATCGGCTCGACCGTGGACGGCCTGGCCCAGGTGCCGGAGTCCCGCGCGCAGGCGGACCGCATCCTGGACGCGATGGGCCGCGGCGGGGTGGACCTCGACGTGGCGGCGCTGATCGACGTCCAGGCCGAGGTGCTGGTCAGCGAGATGCTCGCGCTGCTCCAGGAGCGCTCCGGCCTGCGCGACCCCCGGCTCACCGCGCTCGCCGCGTACGACCGCCGGCACGGCACCCGGCTCGCCGAGTCGGTGCTGGCCTGGCTGGACGCGCTCGGCGAGGTCCGGGTCGCCGCGGACGCCCTGCACATCCACCCCAACACCCTGCGCTACCGGGTGCGCCGCGCCGAGCAGTTGACCGGCATCGACCTCGCCCAGCCGCAGCAGCGCCTGCTGGCGATGCTGCAACTGCGGCTGCCCGCGGACGAGTAGTCCGCGGGCAGCCTCGCTTCACGCGCTGCGGCTCACTGGCCGTAGCCCTGGCCCCGCTTGTGCTCGTTCAGCCGGCGCCACGGCCCGGTGATGGCCAGCTGGACGCCCGGCACCTGGATGTTGGCGAACAGCGTCTTGCCGTCGTCCGAGAAGGTCACGCCGGTGAACTCGCTGAACTCGGGCTTGGCCGCGCTGCCGATGTTCAGCTCGTTGCGCGCGATCGGGTAGACCAGCCCGTCCTCGGTGGCGCCGAACAGGTGCGAGATGCCGTCGCCGTCCTCGGCGATCACGATGCCGCCGTACGGCGAGACGGTGATGTTGTCCGGGCCGTCGTAGTTGTCGTGGTCGCCCGAGACGTCGTTGTTGACGCCGAGCAGCACCTTCAGGGTGATGGTGCGGCGGGCCGGGTTGAAGAACCAGACCTGGCCGTCGTGCTGGACCGGGCTCTCCGAACGGGCGTAGCTGGAGACGAAGTAGAAGCCGCCGTCACCCCACCACATGCCCTCCAGCTTGCGGGCCCGGGTGACCTCGCCCGCCTTGAACTGCTTGCGCACCGAGACGGTCTTCGCGTCCCGGTCCTGGACCTTCACCCAGTCCACGCCGTAGACGGTGCCGACCTTGTCGGCGCGGGAGAGGTCGTCGACGAACGTGCCGCGCGAGTCGAAGACCTTGAAGGCCTCCAGCACACCGGCGTCCTCGGCGAGCTTGCGCAGCTTGTACCGGCCGTGCTTGAACCCGGCCGGCGGGGTCCAGCGGAACAGCAGGCCGTTGGGGTTGGAGGCGTCCTCGGTCAGGTAGACGTGACCGCGCTTCGGGTCCACCACGACGGCCTCGTGCGCGTAGCGGCCGAAGGCCTTGACCGGCTGCGGGTCGCGGTTGTAGTCGTCGTCGAAGGGGTCGACCTCGAAGATGTAGCCGTGGTCCTTGGTGAAGCCGTTCTTCCCGGCCCTGTCCTCGGTCTCCTCGCCCGACAGCCAGGTGCCCCACGGGGTCACGCCGCCGGCGCAGTTGGTGGAGGTGCCGGCGATGCCGACCCACTGCTCGACCGAGCCGTCCCGCTTGGCGTGCACGATGGTGCAGCCGCCGGCCGCGCCCGGGTCGTAGACGTGGCCCTCGGTCAGCGGCACCGGGTGGGGCCAGCCGGACCGCGCGCCGGACAGCTCGTGGTTGACCACCATCAGGTTGCCGCCGCGCTCGTCCTCGAAGGCGGAGGTGCCGTCGTGGTTGCTCGGGGTGAACTCGCCGGTGCGCAGCTTGGTCTGGCCCGCCCGGTTGAGCACGCGGTACGAGAAGCCCTTCGGCAGCGACAGCAGGCCGGCCGGGTCCTGCACCAGCGGGCCGTAGCCGATCGCCGTGCCGGCGGCCGAGTTGGTCCCGGCGGCGTCGGCGGGCGCGGCCGGCAGCTCGCCACCGGCCGGGGCGGCGATCGCGCCCGGGGCGCTGGCCAGCACCTCGGCGCTGCCGGCGATCAGCACGCCGGCCCCGACGAGGGTGGAACGGTTGACGAAGTCCCGGCGGGACAGCGACATGGCAGCAACTCCTGAGCGGTGAGCAGGGGCGTCGAGACGGGGCGCCGACGCCCAGCAGACTCCGCCGCGGGGATGAACCCGGCATGACGCCCACCTCACGCCGAGGAGGCCATTTGCCAACCGATGACCGACACATGACCTTTGCTTTGCCCAAGGCCGCCCTGGCGGGGTCACCCCGACCGCGTCGTCCGCCACTGCTCCCAGGCCGACAGCCACAGCTGCTCGGTGAGCCGGTGCTCCTCCCAGACCTCCGGCCCGCCGCCGCCCGACCGCTCCCGCGAGAGCTGCTCCCAGGCCCGCTGCGCCGGCAGGCTCGCCACCTCGCTGGCGAACACCGTGTACCGGACGACCTCCTCGACGGCCGCCGCGCCCTCCGGCGTGCCGATCAGCCAATGCGTGTGCCGGGCAAGCCGGTTGAGGTGGTTGACCATCGCGGTCAACGCCGCCGTCGCCTCCTCCCGGGTCTCGGTGGCGAGCCGCATCTGCTGGCGCACCGCCACCTCCCAGCGCACCGCGGAGGCGTCCCCGCGCGGGCTCCGCGGCGTCCGCCCGGACCGGACCTGCGCCTCGATCGCGGCGGACTCGGCGATGCTCTGCGCGATCAGCTCCCGGTGCGCCTCCAGCCCGACTGCGGGCGGCAGTTCGCGCTCCTCCACCGGGACCTGCCGGGCCCGCCGGGCGGCCAGTGCGCCCAGCAGTTCGGTCCGGCCGCGCAGGTACGGCTCGAAGTCCGCGATCCCGCCGAGTTCCACGCCGCCGGGCGACACCCCGCGCCCGCACACCGTCACGGTCAGCCCGCCGATCCGCAGCCGCCCGGCCCAGACCGGGCCGGCCCCGTCGGCGGTCGGCGCGCCCGGCCAGAGCACCGGCCGGTCCTCGTGCACCTCCACCGGGTACGGCTCGCCGTCCACGGTGATCCACTCGCGCAACGCCCGCACCCGGCCGGGCCCGTCGCCCTCGTCGACCCCCAGGTGCTCGTAGACCCGGTCCCGCTCGTCCTCGACCACGTCCTCCAGCTCGGGCAGGTCCTCGCCGTGCTCGGCGCCCGGCCGGTAGGTGCGCACGGTCACGTACGGGCCGGCCGCCGAGCCCCAGTCGCCGGACTGCACCTCGACCCAGGCGAGTTCGCCGCCGGAGGTCTCGAAGGCGGCCAGCGCGTCCCCGCCACCGCCACGGCCCGGCGTGTCACCCCCGCGGTCCGGTGCCTCCCCGCCACGGCCCGGAGCGCCCCCGCCACCGCCACCGCCCGGAGCGTCACCCCCGCGGTCCAGTCCGGCGACCACGCCGTACACCGGGAAGTCGGCCGCGGCGAGGGTCCGTCGGGAGAAGTCCTCCACCGCGGCGAGACGATCCTCCTGGGCCCTCGGGTCCGGGACGCGCGCAGGCGCCGTCCGCCCGACGTTCCACTCCGGAGGCCTGCCGCCGCTCTCCCGCATCATCCTGTGCCGCACCCCCGAGTCCTCGCGCCCGCACCGCCGACGCCACCTTAGTGCCCGGGACCTGCCGGGTCATCAGCTCAGGTGCCGGGCACCGGCGCAGGCCGTGTCAGGACGCGCGGTTGTCAGCCGCCCTCCCTACCCTGGCGGCATGACAGCAGACAGCAGCTTCCCGGCCCGGATCAGCATCGTCACCCTCGGGGTCTCCGACCTCGACCGCAGCACCCGCTTCTACGAAGACCTGGGCTGGAAGCGGTCCTCCGCCTCCAGCCCGGAGATCGTCTGGTTCCGCACCGCCGACTCGGCGCTCGGCCTCTTCCCCACCGAGGAGCTGGCCGCCGACGCGGGCGTGCCCGCCACCGGCGAGCCCGCCTTCCGCGGCGTCACCCTCGCGGTGAACCTGGAGTCCCCCGCGCTGGTGGACGCCGCCCTGAAGACGGCGGTCGAGGCCGGCGCCGTGGTGGTCAAGCCGCCGGTCCCGACCAGCTGGGGCGGCTACTCCGGCTACTTCGAGGACCCGGACGGCCACCTCTGGGAGCTGGCCCACAACCCGTTCTTCCCCTTCGCCGAGGACGGCTCCCTCGATCTCCCGTAGGTCCCGTAGGCCCCGTGGGCCCCGTCGTCAGCCCTTGGACCGCGCCTTGAAGGCCGCCTTGCGCGCCTCCTTGGCCACCGCCCGGTCCAGGTGCAGCTCTCCGACGGCCTCCAGGACGTCCGCCGTGTACGGGTGGTCGACCCGCCAGAGCTCGCCGAAGTAGGACGCCGGATTGCCGGTCACCGGCAGGTCCGCGATCAGCTCGCGCAGCAGTTCGGCGTCGCCGCCGCTGTCCAGCAGCTGGGCGGCGAAGGTGTCGACCACCGTCCACAGCGCCATCGCCCGCTCCGGCACCGGCACGTCCGTCGCCCCCTTCGAGGTCAGCCAGGCCCGGGCGGCGCCGCCCAGCTCGGGGTCGTCCAGCACGTCCCGCACGGCCGGCTCGGCGGCCGCGCCCAGCATGTTCAGCGCCGAGACGCCGAGCATCCGCCGCATCGGGGCGTACGCGTCGTCACCGCGCGCCGCCGCCAGCAGCTCGCGCGCCGCCGCCACCGGCTCCCGGCCGGTGATCCAGACCCTCAGCTCCTCGTCCGGCAGCACGTTGGCGGCCTCGCACACCGCACGCAGCAGCTCGGCCGCGTCGCCCTGGGCCAGCTCGCCGACCAGCGGCGCGTCGTAGCCGTCCTCCAGCAGCCACTGCCGGATGCCGTACTGGCCGAGCGGGGTGAGCCGGACCAGCCCGAAGCGCGCCGACTCCTCCTCGTCCAGCGGCGCCTCGCCGACGAGGGCGGGCTCCTCGTCCTCCGGGCCCTCCTCCTCGTCGAACAGCTCCGGGTCGATCGGCCGGTACTCCAGCAGGCCCAGCTCGGCCAGGTCGCCCAGCATCGGGTCCAGTGCGACCATCACATCGGTGATGTCGCCCAGCAGCTCCTCGCTCGGCTCCTCGCCCTCCGGGACCACCAGCAGCGCGGCCAGCACTCCCAGCGGCACGGTCTCGTTGCCCGGATCGGCGAAGGCGGTGGTCTCGTACAGCACCTGCAACGCCTCGTCCAGCAGCTCGGCGGCGGCGTCCCGGGCCTCCTCGACCTCGCTCAGGGCGTCCTCGTCCTCCTCCCCGGCCTCCCCGCCCTCGGCGGCCCCCTCCTCGGCGGCCTCCTCCTCCGGCAGCGAGTCGGCCTCCACGGCCAGCTCCCGGACGATCCCGGCGGCGGTCAGCCACAGCTCCAGGACGGTCTCCGGGTCCCCCTGCTCGGCGGGCTCCAGATCCGGGCCCGGCACGGCGACGTGCTCACCGGCCGCCGTCGTCCCGATCTCCACCAGGTCCAGGTCGCAGGCCAGCGACCAGGCCCGCATCGCCTCGACCTCCGCCTCCTCCGGCACCTCCCCCTCGGCAGGGGCCAGGCCCAGCAGCTGCGCCGCGGGCGCCCGGTCCTCCTCCACCAGGTCGCCGAACTCGTCCACCACCCGGTGCGGGGCGGCCCAGCGGGCCAGCGCCAGCGCGTACCCGAACATCGGTACGGCCTTCGCCAGCGCGGCCAGCTCCTCCTCGGCGGGCAACTTCACCGGCGGTACCAGCACCGCCGCGTCGTCCAGGTCCTCGTCGTCCAGCCCGTGCGCGGCGAACGCCCCGTACAGGTCCTGAAGCTCCAGGTCGGCGGGCAGAACCGCCTCGGCCGCACTCTCTCCCGCCGAAGCCCCGGCATTCTTCCGACGTCGTTCGGCCATCGTTGTGCGTTCTCCCTCAGCCAGTGGTCCGCCCATCAGCTCAGCGTCCCGATCCACCACCTCAGCGTATAGGCCGGGCACCCCCGATGCCCGGCCTCCAGGGGCGCGCGCCGCAACCGTGCGCCCACCCCTTATCCTTCGACTCGGTACCGTGCACACCCCGCACGGGCCATCGGGCAACGAAGCCCTTCGCCCTCCCCGCCCGACCCCGGGCAGGAGGAGCCCACTCAGCTCACCCGCTCCACCAGGGAGCCCCGCACCGCGGCCACCACCACAGCGCCTCAGGACGGGCGCGCCGGCACACCCCGCCGACCCCGGTGGTGCCCGGCCACAGGAGATCCCTGCCATGGCGGACCTCTCCCCCGCCGGCTCCGGCCTGCGCACCGCGCAGCTCGACGGACGCCGACTGTCGGAGGCCCTGCTTCCCCTGGAGCTCGCGCCGCGCGCCCAGCTCCAGCTCGCCGCGATCAGCCGCTGGAACGCCCTGCGGGGCGTACGCGTCGGCCTGGTCGCCGCCGCCCTGCTGTTCATGCTCATCGGTGCCAACCTGGCGACGCCGATCTACCCGCTCCTCCAGCAGCGTCTCGGCCTCGGCCCGCTCGACACCACGATCCTCTTCACGATCTACGTGTTCGCGCTGGTCCCCGTGCTCGCCGTGGTCGGCCACTGGTCCGACCACCTCGGCCGCCGCGCCCTGATCCTGCCCGCCGTCGCCCTGGCCGCCGCCGGCGACGTCGTGTTCGCCACCTCGGGCAGCTTCTGGCAGCTCGCCGCCGGCCGGGCCGTCCAGGGCATCGCCGTCGGCCTGTCCACCGGCGCCGCCGGGGCCGCCCTCGGCGACCTGCTGCCCGACCACCCCACGCTCGCCGCCAAGCTCACCCTGGCCTGTTCGGCCGGCGGCGTCGCGCTCGGCCCGGTGGTCGGCGCCCTGCTCGCCAACGGCGCGGACCCGCTGCTGACGCCGTTCCTGCTGCACGCCATCGCCCTGCTGGCGCTCTGCGTGCCGCTGGCCCTCGTCCACCCGCGGATGCCCGGCCGCAACCGCCCGCCGACCACCCCGCCCCGCATCACCACCCCAGCCCACCTGCGCCCGCGCCGACTCGCCCTGCCGGTCGCCGGCCGCCGCGAGTTCCTGCTCGCCTCCTCGGCCGGCTTCATCTCGTACGCGGTGTTCGGCGTCTACCTGGCGCTCGCCCCGGCCTTCTCCGCCAAGCTGCTGCACACCTCCTCGCACCTGACCGGCGCGATCGTGGCCGCCCTGCTGCTCGGCTCCTCCGCGCTGGCCCAGTTGGTCGTCCCGCCGACCTCCGACCGCCTGGTGATCGCCCTCGGCATGACCGGCCTGGCCGCCGGCCTGGCCCTGGTCGTCGCCGCCCAGTACACCGGCACGCCCGCCCTGCTCTTCATCGGCAGCATCCTCGGCGGCGCCTGCCAGGGCATCGCCTTCCGCTCCCTGTTCACCAGCGCGGCCGCCGCGATGGACCCGGAGCGCCGCGGTTCCGAGCTCTCCGCCCTCTGGGTCATCGTCTACCTCGGCAGTTCCCTCCCCATCGTGATCGTCGGCGCCCTGGTCCAGCACTACGGCCTCCTCCCCGCCGTCAGCGGCTTCGCCGCCGTCGCCGCCACCCTCTGCGCGGCCCTGGCCCTCGCCGTCGCCCGCAAACCCAGGCAGGCCTGACCACCCCAAAAAACGCCGCCGCCCGGGACCGAAGTCCCGGGCGGCGTTCGTACAGGGCTACTCAGCCCAAGGGGCCCAGTCACCGGTGTTGATCTCAAGATCAAAGGGCTTGGGCAACCGAACTGGCTCGCCGAACTTCCACTGACCCAGCACCTGGTAGGTCCCCTCGCCGCGGTCCGGCTCGCCGAACAAGGTGACGCCGGGCTGCCGCGGGTCACGGTCGACCAACAGGTAGTACGGGATCCCGGTGCGTGCGTAACCACTCCATTTGGTGGGCTTCACCTGTCGACCGAACATGGGGCGCCGGTCATGGCGCGCGTTGGACGCGGAGGTCACCTCCACCACCAGCTCAAGATCGACCGGGTGGACGTACAACACATCCTTGGCCCGCTTCTCTGCATCGACGTCCCTGCGCACGATCACCATGTCCGGGATGTAACCGCCCTCGATCTCGACCAGGTCCAGGTTGACCGTCCGGACGGCGCGCCATTGGAACGTCGCGTCAGCGATTTTGCCTGCCAGCACCGACTCCTGAATGTCCGTGAGGATCCCCTCATGGAGGTACACCGGGGCTGGTGACACAACGATCTCCCCTCCGATCACCTCAACCCGTGTGCCGTCATCCGGGAGCCGGAGATACTCGCCGAGTTCTCCCCGGACCCACATGGCGTACGGCGAGTCAGGCAGAAGCAACTGCGCGAACGCAACTACCGACATGACTTCGCTCCCTCCGAGGTCGCGGCTCCAGCCTGGCCGCCCGCTGGCAGATATACCACTGCCGCACAAACCTTTCCCCCGAAGGAGAGGTTTGCGCGGCAGCGGGTTGACGGAAAAGCCGTCCGTCAGACGTTGAAGCCGAGGGCGCGGAGCTGGTCGCGGCCGTCGTCGGTGATCTTGTCGGGGCCCCACGGCGGCATCCAGACCCAGTTGATGCGCAGGTCCTGGACCAGGCCATCGGTGGCGGTCTTGGCCTGGTCCTCGATGACGTCGGTCAGCGGGCAGGCCGCCGAGGTGAGCGTCATGTCGATGGTGGCCACGTCGGACTCGTCGATGTGGATGCCGTAGATCAGGCCCAGGTTGACGACGTCGATGCCCAGTTCGGGGTCGACGACGTCCATCAGGGCCTCGGTCAGGTCCTCCACGGACACGGTGCCGGCGGTGGTGCCGACGATGACGACGCCGTTCGGCTGGTCCTCCGCAGCGGAGGGGGTTTCGTCACTCATGGTCTGTCCTCCTCTGCGGGTCAGTCGTTCACGGCGGGGTGCTGGGCGAGCGCCTGGGCGGTGGCGTCCTTCCAGGCCATCCAGCTGAGCAGGGCGCACTTGACCCGGGCGGGGTACTTGGAGACGCCGGCGAACGCGACCGCGTCCTCCAGCACCTCCTCGTCGCCCTCGCCCTGGCCCTTGCTCTGCATCAGCTCCAGGAAGGCCTCCTGGACGGTCTGCGCCTCGCCGACGGTCTTGCCCACGACCAGGTCGTTCAGCACCGAGGCGCTGGCCTGGCTGATCGAGCAGCCCTGGGACTCGTACGAGACGTCGGCGACCGTCGAGCCGTCGAGCCGCACCCGCAGGGTGATCTCGTCACCGCAGGTCGGGTTGACGTGGTGCACCTCGGCGTCGCCGTCCCGCAGCCCCTTGCCGTGGGGGTTGCGGTAGTGGTCCAGGATGATGTCCTGGTACATCGAGTCGAGCTTCATGTCCTGCCCTGTCCCGTCAGCCGAAGAAGTTCCGGACGTGGTGCAGGCCGTCGATCAGCGCGTCGACCTCGCCCGGCGTCGAGTACAGGTAGAACGACGCCCGCGTGGTCGCCGGAATTCCGTACCGCAGGCAGACCGGCCGCGCGCAGTGGTGGCCGACGCGCACGGCGATGCCCTGCTCGTCCAGCACCTGGCCCACGTCGTGCGGGTGGATGTCGCCGAGGGTGAAGGAGATCGCGGCGCCGCGGTCGACGGCCGTGCGCGGGCCGATGATCCGCAGGTCCGGGACCTCCAGCAGGCGCTCGACCGCGTACGCGGTGATCGCGTGCTCGTGCGCGGCGATCTTCTCCATGCCGATGTTCGACAGGTAGTCGATGGCCGCGCCGAGCCCGACCGCCTGGGCGATCGGCGGGGTGCCGGCCTCGAACTTGTGCGGCGCCGGGGCGTAGGTGGACGAGCCCATGGTGACGGTCTCGATCATCTCGCCGCCGCCGAGGAACGGCGGGAGGTCCTCCAGCAGCTCCTGGCGGCCCCAGAGCACGCCGATGCCGGTCGGGGCGAGCATCTTGTGGCCGGTGAAGGCGACGAAGTCGGCTTCCAGCGCCTGGACGTCCAGCACCATGTGCGGGGCGGCCTGCGAGGCGTCGATGACGACCAGTGCGCCGACCGACTGGGCCTTGCGGACGATCGTCTCGACCGGGTTGACGGTGCCGAGCAGGTTGGAGACCAGGGTGAAGGAGACCACCTTGGTCTTCTCGGTGATCAGCTCGTCGATGTCGGACAGGTCGAGCCGGCCCTCGTCGGTGAGCCCGAACCACTTCAGCTTCGCGCCGGTGCGCTGCGACAGCAGCTGCCACGGGACGATGTTGGAGTGGTGCTCCATCTCCGTGATGACGATCTCGGAGTCGGCGTCCACCCGGTACGGCTCGTCGGCCCAACCGAGCATGTTGGCCACGAGGTTGAGCGACTCGGAGGCGTTCTTGGTGAAGATCACCTCGTTGCGGCTGGGCGCGTTGACGAAGGCCGCGACCTTGTCCCGCGCGCCCTCGTAGAGCGCCGTGGCCTCTTCGGCGAGCACGTGCACGCCGCGGTGGACGTTGGCGTTGTGCCGCTCGTAGTAGTTGGTCAGGGCTTCCAGCACCTGGCGCGGCTTCTGCGAGGTGGCCGCGTTGTCCAGGTAGACGAGCGGCTTGTCGTCGTGCAGCAGGCGCTGCAGGACGGGGAAGTCCTTGCGGATCGCGTCGGTGTCGAGCAGGCCCGTCAGGGGCGCCGACTCATGGGCATGGGTCACTCGGAAGCGCCACCCTTCACATACGCCTCGTAGCCCTCGTTCTCCAGCTTGTCGGCCAGCTCGGCACCGCCGGACTCGACGATGCGGCCGGCCGCGAAGACGTGGACGTAGTCGGGCTTGATGTACCGCAGGATGCGGGTGTAGTGGGTCACCAGCAGGGTGCCGACCTCGCCGGTCGAGCGGACCCGGTTGATGCCCTCGGAGACGACCCGCAGCGCGTCGACGTCCAGGCCGGAGTCGGTCTCGTCGAGGATCGCGATCTTCGGCTTGAGGAGCTCCAGCTGGAGGATCTCGTGGCGCTTCTTCTCGCCGCCGGAGAAGCCCTCGTTGACGTTGCGCTCGGCGAAGGCCGGGTCCATCTGGAGGGCGGCCATCGCCTCCTTGACCTCCTTGACCCACAGGCGCAGCTTGGGGGCCTCGCCGCGGACGGCGGTGGCGGCGGTGCGCAGGAAGTTGCTCACCGAGACGCCCGGGACCTCGACCGGGTACTGCATGGCCAGGAAGAGGCCGGCCTTGGCGCGCTCGTCGACGGACATCTCCAGGACGTCCTCGCCGTCCAGCAGCACCGAGCCGCCGGTGACGGTGTACTTGGGGTGGCCGGCGAGCGAGTAGGCCAGGGTGGACTTGCCGGAGCCGTTCGGACCCATGATGGCGTGGGTCTCGCCCTGCTTCACGGTCAGGTCGACGCCCTTGAGGATCTCGCGCGGGCCGTTCTCGGCCTCGACGGAGACGTGCAGGTCGCGGATTTCAAGCGTTGCCATGGGTACTCAGGACTCCTGGTTGACGGAGACGAGCACATCGTCCCCTTCGATCTTTACGGGGTAGACAGCGACCGGCTTGGTGGCGGGCAGGCCGGAGGGCTTGCCGGTGCGCAGGTCGAAGCTGGAGCCGTGCAGCCAGCACTCGATCATGCAGTCCTCGACCTCGCCCTCGGAGAGCGAGACGTTCGCGTGCGAGCAGGTGTCGTTGATCGCGAACACCCCCTCGTCGGTGCGGACGACGGAGACCGGCACACCGTTGAGGTCCACGCGCTTGGGCACGTCCTCCTGGAGGTCGCTCAGCGCGCAGGCACGGAGGAAGGTCATCGGGATCAGACCGCCGCTTCCAGCTCGGCCTCGATCTTCTCCATCAGCTGGTCCTGGATCTCGGCGACGCCGATCTGCTGGACGAGCTCGGCGAAGAAGCCGCGGACCACCAGGCGGCGGGCTTCGTCGGCCGGGATGCCGCGGGCCTGCAGGTAGAACAGCTGCTCGTCGTCGAAGCGACCGGTCGCGGAGGCGTGGCCGGCGCCGACGATCTCGCCGGTCTCGATCTCCAGGTTGGGGATCGAGTCGACCCGGGCGCCGTCGGTGAGCACCAGGTTGCGGTTGAGCTCGTAGGTGTCGGTGCCTTCGGCGGCGGCGCGGATCAGCACGTCGCCGACCCAGACGGCGTGCGCGTCCTGGCCCTGCAGCGCGCCCTTGTAGACCACGTTGGAGCGGCAGTGCGGCGTGTCGTGGTCGATGACCAGCCGGTGCTCCAGGTGCTGGCCGGCGTCGGCGAAGTAGAGGCCGAACAGCTCGGCCTCGCCGCCGGGCGCGGCGTAGTTGACCCGCGGGTGGATCCGGACGAGGTCGCCGCCGAAGGTGACGACCACGGACTTCAGCGAGGCGTCCCGGCCGACCAGCGCGGTCTGCTGGGCGACGTGGACCGCGTTGCGGTCCCAGTCCTGGATCGAGACGAAGGTGAGCTTGGCACCGTCGCCGACCAGCAGCTCGACGTTGGCGGCCCGGGTGCCGGTACCGGTGTGGTTGATCACCACGACGGCCTCGGCGAACGGCTTGACGTCGACCACCACGTGGGCGAAGCGGGTGCCGCCCTCGCCGTGCACGTCGATCTTGACCGGCGCGGTGAGCACCGCGTCCTGGGGGACGGTGACCACGAGCGCCTGCTCGAAGGCGCTGAACGCCTGCGCGGCGACCCGGTCGACGGGCTTGCCGGCCCTGCCCAGGCGGGCGTCGTCGCGGCCGACGGTCTCGGCGGTGACGCCGTCCGGCAGGCCCAGCTCGACCTTGTCCTCGCCCTTGGCCGCCTCGGCGGCGGTGCCGTCGTGCAGGCCGCCCAGGCGGTGCATCGGGGTGAACCGCCAGTCCTCCTCGCGGCCGGTGGGCACCGGGAAGTCGCCGACCTCGAACGAGGGCTTGACGGCGACCCGGGCGTCGATCGGCTGCTGGACGGTGGCGCGGCCGGTGCCGGGGCCGGCGAGCTGGGCGCCCGCGCCGGCGGTACCGACCTCGATCGAACCGGCGGTGGTGGAGCCGGTGGTGGTGTTGACGTCAGCCATGGCTGTCGTGGTGCTCTCTTCCTCGAAAACTCAAAAGTCGGTGGACGGCGGAGCGGCTGGACGTCAGCCGACCGCGCCCTCCATCTGCAGCTCGATCAGCCGGTTGAGCTCCAGCGCGTACTCCATCGGCAGCTCGCGCGCGATCGGCTCGACGAAGCCGCGGACGATCATCGCCATCGCCTCGAACTCGGTCATGCCCCGGCTCATCAGGTAGAACAGCTGGTCCTCGCTGACCTTGGAGACCGTAGCCTCGTGGCCCATGGACACGTCGTCCTCGCGGACGTCCACGTACGGGTAGGTGTCCGAGCGGGAGATGGTGTCCACCAGCAGCGCGTCGCACAGCACGTTGGACTTGGCGCCCTTGGAGCCCTCACCGATCTCGATCAGACCGCGGTAGGAGGTGCGGCCACCGCCGCGCGCCACCGACTTGGAGACGATGTTGGAGGAGGTGTTCGGCGCCATGTGCACCATCTTGGCGCCGGCGTCCTGGTGCTGGCCCTCGCCCGCGAAGGCGATCGACAGGGTCTCGCCCTTGGCGTGCTCGCCCATCAGGTAGACGGCCGGGTACTTCATGGTGACCTTGGAGCCGATGTTGCCGTCGACCCACTCCATGGTCGCGCCCTCGTACGCCACGGCACGCTTGGTGACCAGGTTGTAGACGTTGTTCGACCAGTTCTGGATGGTCGTGTAGCGGCAGCGGCCGCCCTTCTTGACGATGATCTCCACGACCGCGGAGTGCAGCGAGTCGGAGGAGTAGATCGGCGCGGTGCAGCCCTCGACGTAGTGGACGTACGCGTCCTCGTCGACGATGATCAGCGTCCGCTCGAACTGGCCCATGTTCTCGGTGTTGATCCGGAAGTAGGCCTGGAGCGGGATGTCGACGTGGACGCCCTTGGGCACGTAGATGAACGAGCCGCCGGACCACACCGCCGTGTTCAGCGCGGCGAACTTGTTGTCGCCGGCCGGGATGACGGTGCCGAAGTACTCCTTGAAGATCTCCGGGTGCTCGCGCAGTGCGGTGTCGGTGTCCAGGAAGAGGACGCCCTGCTCCTCCAGGTCCTCGCGGATCTGGTGGTAGACGACCTCGGACTCGTACTGGGCGGCGACACCGGCGACCAGGCGCTGCTTCTCGGCCTCCGGGATGCCCAGCCTGTCGTAGGTGGCCTTGATGTCCGCGGGCAGGTCCTCCCAGGACTCGGCCTGCTTCTCGGTGGAGCGGACGAAGTACTTGATGTTGTCGAAGTCGATGCCGGAGAGGTCGGAGCCCCAGGTCGGCATGGGCTTCTTGCCGAACAGCTTCAGGCCCTTGAGACGCAGGTTCAGCATCCACTCGGACTCGTTCTTCTTCGCGGAGATGTCGCGGACGACCTCCTCGCTGAGCCCGCGCTTGGCCGCGGCACCAGCGGTGTCCGGGTCGGCCCAGCCGTACTCGTAGGTGCCCAGGCCCTCGAGCTCGGGGTGCGAAACGGTGTCAGTCATGCGAGCTTCCTAACGCGCGGACGCTGAATCTTCGGTGGACGTACCGGCAGTCGGCACTGCATCGGAGCCGCGGCCCGGGGAACGCCGGGCAGGCGACGATGCGGCACCGGGTGCCGGCACATAGGTGGTGCAGACCCCGTCGCCGTGGGCGATGGTGGCCAGCCGTTGCACATGGGTGCCCAGCAGTTGGGAGAAGACCTCGGTCTCCGCCTCGCAGAGCTGCGGAAACTGCTCGGCGATGTGCGCGACCGGGCAGTGGTGCTGGCAGAGCTGGGCGCCCGCCGGGGCCTTCGCCACGGCCGGCGGGACCCGCCGCACCGTGGCAGCGTACCCGTCCGCGCTCAGCGCCTGGGCGAGCGCCTCGGTGCGCTCCCCCGCCTCGGCCAGCCGCAGGCTCTCCAGGTACTTCTCGCCCTGCTTGCCGAAGCGGGCCCGGGCGAAGGCGGCGACCGCCTCCTCGCCCGCCTTGCCGCCGCCGACCGAGTCGGAGATCCAGCGCAGCGCGTCGGCGGCGAGCTGGTCGTACGCCTGGTAGAAGGCATCCCGGCCGCCGTCGGTGAGGGCGAAGACCTTGGCCGGGCGGCCCCGGCCACGACTGCCGTAGACCCGCTGCTCGCGGGACTCGACCAGGCCGGCGGCGGCCAGTCCGTCCAGGTGACGGCGGACGGCGGCGGCGGTGAGGCCGAGCCGGCTCGCCAGGTCGGCGGCGGAGGAGGGGCCGTGGTCGAGGATCGACCGGGCGACCCTGTCCCGGGTGGCCCGGTGGCCCTCCAGCAGCACCTCAGCCGCCGTCACGGGCACGTCGCACCCGGGGGCCGACTCGGCCTCCTGGGGCGTGGCGTGCTCGCGCATGTTTTTCACAACACCAGTGTTGCGTAATTACTTCCGGCAGGACAAGCCGTGATGCAGGCCTCACTCGTGTCATCTGTCACGCAGGTAAGCCTTACCTGACCTGCAAAAACGATCACCGAGGCGCCGTCCGGGCCCGGCGTCGGAGCCTCTTACACTCGCCGGTATGCACTCCGAACCCGCGGTGAAGATCGCCGGGCTGGTCAAGCACTACGGCGCCAAGCCCGCGGTGGACGGCCTCGACCTCACCATCGCACGCGGCGCGATCACCGCCGTCCTCGGCCCCAACGGCGCCGGCAAGACCACCACCATCGAGACCTGCGAGGGCTACCGCCGCCCCGACGCCGGCACCGTCCGCGTCCTCGGCCTCGACCCGGTCGCCCAGAACGCCGAGCTGCGCCCCCGGATCGGCGTCATGCTGCAGTCCGGCGGCGTGTACGCGGGCGCGCGCGCCGTCGAGATGCTGCGCCACACCGCCGCGCTGCACGCCCACCCGCTGGACGTCAACGCGCTGGTCGAACGGCTCGGCCTCGGCTCCTGCGGCCGCACCACCTACCGGCGTCTGTCCGGCGGACAGCAGCAGCGGCTCGCCCTGGCCATGGCCGTGGTCGGCCGCCCCGAGCTGGTCTTCCTGGACGAGCCCACCGCCGGCCTCGACCCGCAGGCCCGGCGCGCCACCTGGGAGCTGGTCCGCGACCTGCGCCGGGACGGCGTCACCGTGGTCGTCACCACCCACCACATGGACGAGGCCGAACAGCTCGCCGACCAGGTCGCCGTCGTCGACCGCGGCCGGGTGATCGCCACCGGAAGCCCCGAGGAGCTGTGCCGCGGCGGCGCCGAGAACGCCCTGCGCTTCGACGGCCCGCCCGGGCTCGACCTCGGCCCGCTGCTCAAGGAACTGCCCGAGGGCGCCACCGCCACCGAGACCGCCCCCGGCAGCTACCGCGTCGAGGCGCCCGTCGACCCGCAGCTGGTGGCCAGCGTCACCGGCTGGTGCGCGGCCTCCGGCGTCCTGCCCGAACGGCTGTCCGTCCAGCGCCGCAGCCTCGAAGACGTCTTCCTCGACCTGACCGGACGGGAGCTGCGCTCGTGAGTGCGACCACCGACTACTCCCCCAAGCCCGGCCCGGCCCCGGTCAGCCGGATGCTGCTCGCCCAGACCGCCTTCGAGACCAGGATGCTGCTGCGCAACGGCGAGCAGCTGCTGCTCACCGTGATCATCCCGACCGTGCTGCTGGTGCTGTTCTCGGCCGTGGACATCGTCGCGGTGGACGGCCCCGGCAAGCGGGTCGACTTCCTGGCCCCCGGCCTGCTCGCGCTGGCCGTGATGTCCACCGCCTTCACCGGGCAGGCCATCGCCACCGGCTTCGAGCGCCGCTACGGCGTGCTCAAGCGGCTCGGCGCCAGCCCGCTCCCGCGCTGGGCGCTGCTGACCGCCAAGACCGGCTGCGTGCTGGTCACCGAGGCGCTGCAGGTCGCGCTGCTGTCGGTGATCGCGCTGGCACTCGGCTGGTCCCCGCAGGGCAACCCCCTAGTGGTCGTCGCCCTGCTGGTCCTCGGCACCGCGGCCTTCTCCGGGCTCGGCCTGCTGATGGCCGGCACGCTCAAGGCGGAGGCCACGCTGGCGGCCGCGAACCTGGTGTTCATCCTGCTGCTGCTGGCCGGCGGGGTGATCGTGCCGCTGGGCAAGTTCCCCTCGGCCGTGCAGTCGGTGCTGGAGCTGCTGCCGATCTCCGCCCTCTCGGACGGCCTGCGGTCGGTCCTCCAGCACGGCGCCGGGGTGCCCTGGTCGGACCTCGGCATCCTGGCCGGCTGGGCCGTCCTCGGCCTGGCCGCCGCGGCCCGCTTCTTCCGCTGGGAGTAGCCGGTCCCGCACGTGAACCGCCCCCCGGCCGAAGCGGCCGGGGGGCGGTTCACGTCACCGACGAACGTCAGCTCTGGTTGCCGCGACGCTTGCGGGCCAGCAGGACGAGCGCGCCGCCGACCAGCAGCACGCCGCCGCCGGCCGCCGCGATCATCGGGGTGGCGTCGTTGCTACCGGTCTGGGCGAGCGCCGGGCCACTGGTGGTGGGCGTCGGGACCGGGGTCGGGGTCGCGGTCTTGCTCGCGGTGGGCGAGGCCGACGGGGTCGGGGTGGCCGACGGGGTGGTGCTCGGGGTCGGCGTCACGGTCCGCGACGGAGTCGGGGTCGGGGTGGGTGTCGGGGTCGGGGTGGGCGTGGGAGTGGGGGTGGGCGTCGGAGTCGGCGTGTGGCACGGCTCGATCGTCTTGGTCTCGTCGATGTTCCACCCCTTTTCGTTCGGGGTCTCCGTGGTGTTCACCACCAGGTGCGCCTTGACGGGGGCGGAGTGGTCCTTCACCGGGAAGGTGCCGTGGAACTCCTTCGGGAACGTCTTGCCGTCCAGCACCTTCTCACCGTCGATGGTGAGGCTGACGGTGTTCGTCACCTCGGACTTGGGGCTGTAGTTGATCAGATCGACCACGATCTTGTCGCAGGTCACCGACCAACTCGGCACGTGCGCCGAGGCGTTGCCGGCCAGTGCCAGGGGCAGGAGAATTCCGGCCGCCGCCGTACCGGCGAGTGCCGCCGCGCCGATCCGCATGTGCCGCTGCTGTCGCGCCATTTACGCTGTTCCCCTCCGAACGGTCTTGCGCAGCAGGCGTGTTGAAGGTTTCGCGGTGGCCCGCTACGACTGTCCGGGGGACTCTACCGGCACTCCCGCACCTCTCCACACCCCGCCGTACGACCGAATTTCGTCTGTTGGTCCGTCGTCTGATGTGTATGACCAGCCCATCACAGCCGCCACCTCGCAGAACGCGGATTCGGCAAACTTGAATGAACTTCGTCACCTGACTGAAAAACGTGCGCCCCCGGTGATCAGGTTCAATCACCGAGGGCGCAGCACCGGTCGACCGGCGAAACCGTCAGGCCTTCCTGGCCGCCCGACGCCGAGTGGCGACCACGATCGCGCCACCGGCCGCGAGCACCACCGCGCCGCCGATCGCCAGCGGCACGACGGGCCCGGAGCCGGTGTGCGCGAGGTCGCCGCCCGCGTTCGCCTGGGCGGACGGGCTCGCCGAGGCGGCCGGCACACCCGCCGAGGCGGTGGCCGACAGGCTCGCCGAGGCACCCGCGCTCGGCTTGCCGCTCACCGGGGCTGAGGGCGTGGCCGTGGGGCTCGCCGAGGTCCCGGGGGTGGCCGACGTGCCGGGCGTCCCGGGCGTGGTGGAGGCCGACGGCGTCCCGCTCGGCACCACCGGCGGCACGGTGGGCGTGGTGGACGGCGTCGGGACGACGACGCCGGGCAGGCAGCCGGCGAACGGGTAGTGGTGCGTCTCCGCGCCACCCTTGCCGGTCAGCGAGGCGGCGATCACCGAGCCGTTGACGGGGCCGCCGCTACCGAGGTCGAAGGCGGCGTTGGGCGCCAGCACGGTGCCGGCCCAGGCGGCCTGACTGTTCTTGACCACCTTGGTCGCGGTCGGGAAGTTCCAGAGCAGCTTGGCCCGGACCGCCCCGCCCGCCGCGCTCTGGTTCTTGTCGTCCAGGACGAAGGACGCCTTGGCCTCGTCCCACAGGTGGAAGCCGGTGGTCCCGGCGGCCGCCATGTCGTACGAGCCGCCGGTCACGGTGACCACGGTGACCGAACCGGCCGGCACCTTGAGGAAGACGTCCTTGGCGCCCTGCAGCTTCGCGGCGTCGACGGTGAAGCCGTTGTACTTCGCGTCGCCGCCGGTGAACGTCAGCTCGGCGCCCTCGGCCCGGACGGTGGCGCCGGCGGTCTGCGGCACGGCGGCCAGCGCGGTCGAGGCGGCGCGCAGCTTGGCGAACTCGGCCTTGAAGTCGATCGGGGAAGGGCCCTGGGTGATCTTGCCCTGGTGCGCCTCCAGCACGCCGGACAGCTTCCCGGCGTAGACGCCGTTGCCCTTCATCACCTGGGTGTTGTGGCCGTTCAGGTTGCCGGCGACCACGAGGGCGTTGCCGCCAGGCAGCGCCGCGACCTGCTCAGGGGTGAGCTCCTGGCCGACGGAGAAGCTCTTTGGCTCCTTCGGGTTGTCGCCGGCGAAGTAGGCGTTGCCACCCACCGCGACGGCGCCCTCGGCGTCGGGAACATGGTGGTCGTCGCCCTCGATGAACTCGCCGTAGAGGTTGGCGACCCCGAGGCTGCGGCACTCCTGGCCGGGGTCGGCGGCGTGGGCGGCGGCGGGGGCGATCAGGCCAGCCAGTGCGAGCGAGCCGCCGACTGCGAGCGCGGCGGCGGACGTAGGTATGCGCATGTGCAGGATCTCCGCTTACGTGCGGGAGGAGTGGGAGAGGTCCGAAAAATGGTATGGACCAATCCGCACTCTTTCGGCCGAACGGGTGATTGGTCAAGACCATTGACCGCCTTGCCCGAACAGTCCGCTTTGCTCCCCGCGCGCCGCACCCCGCGCCCCGCCCCAAGATCGCCCGTAAGGCCGCCTACGATGGAGCGCGTGCCTAACCCCTTCTCCCTGCTCGCCGACCGCTGGCAGCCGTCCGCCGCGATGGTCCGGCGCGCCGCGTTCGCCGCGCTGGTGATGAGCGTGGTGATCGTCGTCACCGGCGGCGCCGTCCGCCTCACCGCCTCCGGCCTCGGCTGTACGACCTGGCCCCGCTGCACCGCCGACAGCCTGACCCCGACCGCCGAGATGGGCTTCCACGGCATCGTCGAGTTCACCAACCGGATGCTCACCTACGTGCTGAGCGCTGCGGTCGGCTGGGCGATCCTGGCCGCCCGCTGCCACCGGCCGTGGCGGCGCAGCATGACCAAGCTCGGCTGGGCGCAGTTCTGGCTGGTGATGAGCAACGCGGTACTCGGCGGCATCACCGTGCTGACCGGCCTCAACCCGTACACCGTCGCGCTGCACATGATCGCCGCGATGGCGCTGGTCTGGGTCGCGCTGCTGATGTGGGAGCGGTCGAAGGAGGGCGACGGCACCCCCGAGCTCTCTGTGGCCCGCCCGATCCACCAGCTCTCCTACGTGCTGGTCCTGGTCGTCGGACTGCTGGTCGCGGCCGGCACCCTGGTCACCGGCGCCGGCCACCACCCGGGCACGCCGAAGGACAACAAGATCGTCCCCCGGATCCCGATCGACTACGACAGGCTGGCCCAGTTCCACGCCGACCTCGCGTTCGTCTCGGTCGGCCTGACCATCGCGATGATCTTCGTCTTCGCCGCCATCAAAGCCCCGCCGGCGGCGAAGGCCCGCACCAGGGAACTGCTGGCGGTCCTGCTCCTCCAGGGCGTCCTCGGCTTCATCCAGTACTTCACGGACGCCCCCGAGCTGATGGTCGGCCTCCACATGCTCGGCGCCACCCTCACCTGGATCGCCGCCCTCCGCATCCCCCTCGCCCTGCGCACCCGCGCCGACGAGGCCCCCGCCCCCGAGCAGTTGCCCGCACAGACCCCGCAGGCTGCCACCGTCTGAACCTCGTCGAAGGCCCCCATCCTCGGATGGGGGCCTTCGACGTGTCACAACAGCCGCCGCCCGTCGTGGCTCCGGATACTCGGCGACGTGTCCCCCCGAAGCGCGTCCAACACCCGCACGGCATAGACCTCCGCCATGCGCACGGAGACCTCGGCCGGGGTGAGCCAGTCGACCTCGACCGACTCGTCCGAGGGCCGCTCGGCACCGCTCTCCGGTCGGCAGCGGAAGACGAGGGCGACGATCCCTCGGCTTACGTTCTTGTACACGCCGGTAAGCCGCTCGACGGTGACCTTGACCCCGGTCTCCTCGTAGACCTCGCGTCGCACGCCGTCCTCGATGGCCTCGCCCAGTTCCAGCACGCCACCCGGAGGTTCCCAAGCCCCGTTGTCGGCCCGGCAAATCGCCAGCACCCGGCCGTCCTCCCGCACCACCACCCCCGCGACGGACACCGAGTGGAGCGGCGTTGACTGGAACTTCCCGACGCTGTTACTCATGTGCAGGAGGATAGGAGCCCTGAAGGACTATGGCGAGTAGTGAGGTGGCCTCGTCGGCCACGACGAAGTACCTGCAGATCGCGGCTGATCTTGCCGCGCAGATCAAGTCGGGCGCTCTCGCTCCCGGTGCGACCGTGCCTAGCGAGGCCGAGCTCATGCAGCGGTACAAAGTCGCATCCGGGACAGTTCGCAAGGCCATCGCCGAACTCCGAACGACTCAGCTCATCGAGACGCACCATGGTCGAGGCTCGTTCGTCCGCTCGCGCCCGCCGGTTCAGCGCAAGTCTGCGGACCGATTCCGCCGCGCCCATCGCAACGCCGGCAAGGCCGCGTACCTCGCAGAGGCAGAGACCTCCGGCGGCATCCCGTCCGTGACCGTGCTGTTCGTGGGCCCCACAGCAGCACCTCCCGCGATCGCCGATCGCTTGGGACTTCCCGCCGGTACCCAGGTGCTGGCCCGCAAACGCCGGTACTTCCGAGATGGGGTGCCCACCGAGGAGGCCACGTCATACCTGCCGTGGGACGTGGTCAAGGACATCCCTGAGGTTTTCGCCGAGAACCCCGGTGGCGGCGGCATCTACGCCCGGCTCGAAGAACACGGCCACTCCCTTGTCGAGTTCACCGAGTCCGTACGGGCCAGACTCGCGACCAAGCCGGAGACCAAAGCACTCACCCTGAGCCCCGGCGCGCCGGTGATCCATCTCGTTCGCGATGCCATCACCGCGGATGGCCGAGTGGTGGAGGTGTGCGACACCGTCATGGCGGCAGACCAGTTCGTTCTCGACTATCGCTTTCCCGCGTATGACTGACTAACGATCAACTCTCCCAACCCGTCACGAGATTCCTCCCGCGACGGGTTGACTCATGTATAGGAGTCGGGCACTCTTCTACTCATCACTCATGTACATGAGTGCATGGAAACACCTCATTTAGAGGAGATGGTCGTGTTCGAGGCCGACGTCCTGGAAGTTCCCATGCAGCACGCTTCGACGGAGAGTCGCGCGACTCCCGACACCAACTCAATGTCGGTGTCGACGGCAGCGGAGCTGTCGCTGCCCTACCTGCCGGAGTCTGTGGGCGCTGCCCGCCGGTTCGTCCAAGCCCAGCGGCGGCAAGCACGGCGGAAAGAAGGACCCCGGCACGAGCAAGCCGTCCCCCGACGGACAGAACCCGGCGCCCGACCCGAAGCATAAGAAGGACGAGGGCGACAAGTGACGGACCCTGTGCATCGACCGGAGCAGGCCGCCGTGCGCGGCCTGCTCCGGGCCGTCGGCGAAGCGCTCGGCGGCCCCGCCCCTCACGAGTGGCAGGAGGCGATCAAGGCGGTCCCGCGCCATCGCTTCCTCCCCGAGCGGATCTGGCTGGAGGACGACCGGGGCGGCTACGAGCCCTGCAACCTCTCGACCGACCACCAGCGCTGGTTCGAGGCGGCCTACACCGACGCCCCCGTCGTCACCCAGGTCAATGACGGCCAGGCATCAGCCGATCCGCCCGACCCAGCCGACGTTTGGCCCTCCTCCTCCGCCTCCGCCCCCTCGATCGTCGTCCGCATGCTCCACGACCTCGACGTCCGACCCGGAATGAACGTCCTGGAGATCGGCACCGGCACCGGCTGGAACGCGGCCCTCCTCGCTCACCGCCTCGACTCCGGACACGTCACCTCGATCGAGATCGACTCCGAGGTCTCCGAGCAGGCGCGGGCGTCCCTGAACGCGTCGGGCCTAGATGGACCTGATCTGCGGAGACGGCTCCCTCGGCTGGCCCCGACGTCAGCCGTACGACCGGATCATCTCCACCTGTTCGGTCCGCCGCGTGCCCTGGGCCTGGATCGAGCAGACCCGGCCTGGAGGCATCGTCCTCACCCCCTGGGACACCCCTATGCTCTGCTGGGGGCTGCTCAAGCTCACCGTCGAACGCGACCGGGCCCAGGGACGCTTCAGCCCTCACTCCGCGTTCATGCTGATGCGCAACCAGCGGCAGGACCTGCGGATCTTCCGCGATGTCGTCCGCGACGACCACGTACCGAAGGAATCCGAAACCACGCTGCCACCGTGGAACATCACGGGCGACCACTGGGAGGCCCGGTTCGCCCTCGGCCTGCGGCTGGGCGACGTGTGGACCGCCTGGGAGGACGAGCCGGGCGTCGACGGCGTCGCCGCCCGGCTCTGGGTCGCGGCCACCGATACCCGTTCGTGGGCGGCCGTCGACCACGACGGCCGCCCGAGCGAACGCTTCACCGTCTGGCAGCACGGCCCTCGTCGGCTCTGGGACGAAATCGAAGCCGCCCACCGCTGGTGGGAGGAGCACGACCGCCCGGCACCCCAGCGCTTCGGGCTCACCGTCACCACGGAGAGGCAGTGGGCCTGGCTGGACCGACCCGCCCGACTCGTCCGGGTGCTCGACCGCGAGGAGCTGCCCCGTTGAGCCCACGGCAACGGCCCGGCTCCCCCAGGCGGGGAGCCGGGCCGTCGCCGTGGGCGCCGAAGTGATCAGCCGCCGAGCTGGATGCCGGCCATGCGCTTCCACTCGTACGGGCCGGTCTTCACCTTGAGGGCCAGCTCGCCCTCGAAGTCGTCGTGCAGGGTCAGCCCGGCCAGTTCGGCGGCCCGGCGACCGACGGCGTAGCTCGGGGCCACCTGGTCGCCCCAGGCGCCGTCCGCGCCCACCACGACGATCCGGGTGGCCACGGCGCCGACGTACTCGACGACCGCGTCGGCGCCGCCCCCGTGCTGGCGGGCGAAGCTGCTGAGGTGCTTGGCGATGCGCTTGGCGCGGCGCTCGGTACGGGCGTCCGGCGCGGTGGCGGTGGCGGTCTCTGCGCTGCTCATGCCCGCATGCTACCCACCGGTAGTCGAGCTGGCGACGGGAGCGCCCTGTGCACCGGGCCACATACTGGAGGCGTGACCTTCTCCGGCTGGTCGGCCGAGGCGCTCGACTTCTACGAGCACCTCGAAGCCGACAATTCCAAGACCTTCTGGCAGGCCCACAAGGAGCAGTACGACAACGACGTACGGACCCCGATGGAGCTGCTGCTCGCCGAGCTGGAACCGGAGTTCGGGCCCGGGAAGATCTTCCGTCCCAACCGCGACGTCCGGTTCAGCGCCGACAAGTCCCCGTACAAGACGCACATCGGCGCCCACCTGGAGACCGGCGGCTACGTCCAGCTCTCCGCCGACGGCCTGGCCTGCGGCAACGGGATGTACCAGCTCGCCCCCGACCAGCTGGACCGCTACCGCGCCGCCGTCGCCGAGGACGTCAGCGGCGCCGAACTGGAGCGGGTGATCGCCGCGGTGGAGCAGGACGGCCCCCAGGTGCACGGCCGGGACTCCCTCAGGACCGCTCCGCGCGGCTTCCCCAAGGACCACCCGAGGATCGAGCTGCTGCGCCACAAGGGCCTGGTCGCCTGGCAGGAGTGGGCGCCCGCGAAGTGGCTCGGCACCCGCGGCGCCCGCACCCGGATCACCGCCTTCCTGCGCGCCTCCCAGCCGCTCCGGGACTGGCTGGACGACCACGTCGGCCCGTCCGAGCTGCCGGCCCGGTGAGAACGCGAAGAGCCCCGGTCCGGTGGACCGGGGCTCTTCGACGTCGGACGGGCCCTACTTCACGAACGGGTCGATCGCGCACACCACGAACAGCAGCGACAGGTAGGTGATCGACCAGTGGAACAGCCGCATCTCCTTCAGCTTCGCGCCCACCACCCCGGCCTTGGCCCGGCCGTACAGCGCGTGCGCCTCGCGCAGCCAGAACGCGCCGAGCAGCACCGCGGCGACGGGGTACAGCCAGCTCATGTGCCCCAGCGGCCACACCGCCAGCGAGGTCGCCACCATCACCCAGGAGTAGGCGACGACCTGCTTGCCGACCGCGACGTTGCCCTTGACCACCGGCAGCATCGGCACACCGGCCCGCTGGTAGTCCTCGCGCACCTTCATCGAGAGCACCCAGGTGTGCGGCGGCGTCCAGAAGAACACCACCAGGAACAGCGCCACCGCCGCCCAGGACACCGAGTTGGTGACGGAGGACCAGCCGATCAGCACCGGCATGCAGCCGGCGATGCCGCCCCAGACGATGTTCTGCGAGGTGCGCCGCTTGAGCCCCAGCGTGTAGACGAACACGTAGAACAGCAGCGCGCCGAGCGCCAGTCCGGAGGAGAGCCAGTTGACGCCGAAGCCCAGCAGCAGGGTCGAGACGACCGCGAGGACGATGCCGAACACCAGCGCCTCGCGCGGCGACACCATCCCGGTGACGATCGGCCGCCGCTCGGTGCGGGACATCACCGCGTCGATGTCGCGGTCGATGTACATGTTGAGGGCGTTGGCGCCGCCCGCCGAGAGGTAGCCGCCGACCACGACCTTCAGCACCAGCAGCATGTTCGGGACGCCCTGCTGGGCCAGGAACATCACCGGCACCGTGCTCATCAGCAGCAGTTCGATGATCCGTGGCTTGGTCAGTGCGACGAAGGCGCCGACACGGGCCCCGATGGGCCGGTGCGCAGGAGTCGCCCCGGTGACCCCGGCGGGACGGGTTTCGACGGCGGTCACTAACACCCCAACTGAAGATGAATCCTCGCAGGCGTCCACAGGAACGAAGGGTCCCAAATCGTCCGCTCTGCGCGTACCACGCCACCTTAGACGCTCCATATATCCCATCCGGCTCCGGGGTCCCCCGGCGAGGCCGATGGCACACCCCCGGGTGAACCGACCGGGTGAAGCGGCGAAACCGCTCCGACGCGCCGCGCTCCCCCGTCCTGACCACTGGAGCGGCAGGGTGCCGTAAAACAGGAGAGCCTGGGACAAAACCAGGCAGACCGCCCTAGTGGGAATCACCCTACGGAATTCCTGGTTGTCCCAGCACGGAGGGTGAGCCCCGGCCCGGACGGTAGGCTCGCCCGGAGAAGCGGGATCTACCCTCCGTGACCGGCACCACCCAGCGTCGAGACCACAGCGCCGTGGCCGACCCGGTCCCCATTCACGGGGTCACTCTTCACAACGGAAGGAGCCCTGAGACAGGGTGAGCACGACGCCGACGAACGCATTCGAGTGGTCCGAACTGGATGAGCGCACGGTTGACACAGCGCGGGTCCTGGCCATGGACGCCGTCCAGAAGGTCGGCAACGGACACCCCGGGACGGCCATGACGCTGGCCCCGGCGGCGTACCTGATCTTCCAGCGGTTCCTGCGCCACGACCCGACCGACCCCTCCTGGGTCGGCCGCGACCGGTTCGTCCTGTCCCCCGGGCACACCAGCCTGACCCTCTACACCCAGCTGTACCTGTCGGGCTACGGCCTGGAGCTGGACGACCTCAAGGCCTTCCGCGTCGCGGGCAGCCGCACCCCGGGCCACCCGGAGCACGGCCACACCGCAGGCGTGGAGACCACCACCGGCCCGCTCGGCCAGGGCATCGCCAACGCGGTGGGCATGGCGATGGCCGCCCGTTACGAGCGCGGCCTGTTCGACCCGGACGCGCCCGCCGGCGAGTCCCCCTTCGACCACACCATCTGGGCCATCGTCTCCGACGGCGACCTGGAGGAGGGCATCTCCGCCGAGGCCTCCTCGCTGGCCGGCCACCAGAAGCTGGGCAACCTGGTCGCCCTGTACGACGACAACCACATCTCGATCGAGGGCGACACCGAGACCGCCTTCTCCGAGGACGTCCTCAAGCGCTACGAGGCGTACGGCTGGCACGTCCAGCGGGTCACCCCGAAGGCCAACGGCGACATCGACGTGGCCGCCCTGGCCGACGCGCTGGCCGCGGCCAAGGCCGAGACCGCCCGTCCGTCGATCATCGCGATGCGCACGATCATCGCCTGGCCGGCCCCGGACGCCCAGAACACCGCCAAGGCGCACGGCTCCGCGCTCGGCGCCGCCGAGATCGCCGCCACCAAGAAGGTCCTGGGCTTCGACCCGGAGAAGACCTTCGAGGTCTCCGACAAGGTGATCGAGCACGCCCGCGAGGTGATCAAGCGCGGCAAGGCCGCCCACGCCGAGTGGGAGCAGTCCCTGGAGGCCTGGCGCGCCGCCAACCCGCACCGCGCCGCCGAGTTCGACCGCATCCAGGCCGGCGAGCTGCCCGAGGGCTGGAAGAAGTCCGTCCCGGTCTTCCCGGCCGGCAAGGACGTCGCCACCCGCAAGGCCTCCGGCGAGACGCTCAAGGCGCTCGGCGCGGTCATCCCGGAGCTGTGGGGCGGCTCGGCCGACCTCGCCGAGTCCAACCTCACCACCATCGACGAGGACAGCTCGTTCCTCCCCGAGGGCAACCCGCTGAAGAGCGCCAGCCCGTACGGCCGGACGATCCACTTCGGCATCCGCGAGCACGCCATGGGCTCGGCCATGAACGGCATCGCGCTGCACGGGAAGACCCGCGTGTACGGCGGCACCTTCCTGGTCTTCGCCGACTACATGCGCCCG
This sequence comes from Kitasatospora sp. NPDC086801, assembly GCF_044745805.1. NCBI lineage: Bacteria > Bacillati > Actinomycetota > Actinomycetes > Kitasatosporales > Streptomycetaceae > Kitasatospora > Kitasatospora sp. NPDC086801. The sequence goes on along the minus strand of NZ_JBIVAX010000004.1, from coordinate 186,826 downwards.
GCCGTCCGCCTGGCCGCGCTGATGAAGCTGCCGGTCACCTACGTCTGGACGCACGACTCGATCGGCCTCGGCGAGGACGGCCCGACCCACCAGCCGGTCGAGCACATGGCCTCGCTGCGCGCCATCCCGGGCCTGTCCATGGTCCGCCCGGCCGACGCCAACGAGACCGCCGTCGCCTGGCGCACCGTCATCGAGCGCCAGACCACCAACCCCGGCCCGGTCGGCCTGGCGCTCACCCGCCAGAACGTGCCGACCTTCGACCGCGAGGTCTTCGGCTCCGCCGAGGGCACCGCGAAGGGCGGCTACATCCTGGCCGAGGCCTCCACCGGCGACCCGCAGGCGATCCTGCTGGGCACCGGTTCCGAGGTCCAGCTGGCCGTCAAGGCCCGCGAGGTGCTGGAGGCCGAGGGCATCGCCACCCGGGTGGTCTCGGTGCCGTCCTTCGAGTGGTTCCAGGAGCAGGACCAGGCCTACCGCGACAGCGTGCTGCCGCCGTCGGTCAAGGCCCGGGTGTCGGTCGAGGCCGGCATCGGCCAGGGCTGGCGCGAGCTGGTCGGCGACCACGGCCGGATCGTCTCGCTGGAGCACTTCGGCGCCTCCGCCGACTACAAGGTCCTCTTCGAGGAGTTCGGCCTGACCGCCGAGCGCGTGGTGGCCGAGGCCCACAACGCCCTCCGTTCCCTTGAGGCCGTCAACCGCTGACGCCCCCTTGGGCCGTGCGCCCGCCCGCACGCGGGCGCACGGCCCCCCCTGACTACCCCACGAAGCAGCAGAAAAAAGGACTGAAGCACCATGACTGACGCACTGAAGCGCCTCAGCGACGAAGGCGTGGCGATCTGGCTGGACGACCTCAGCCGCAAGCGGCTGAACACCGGCAACCTCGCCGAGCTGGTGCAGAACAAGCACGTGGTGGGTGTGACCACCAACCCGACCATCTTCCAGAAGGCCATCGGCGGCGGCGACGACTCCTACGACGGCCAGCTGCGTGACCTCGCCGTCCGCAAGGTCACCACCGACGAGGCCGTCCGCATGATCACCACCTCGGACGTGCGCGACGCGGCCGACGTGCTGCGCCCGGTCTACGACGCCTCCAACGGCCGCGACGGCCGGGTCTCCATCGAGGTCGACCCGCGCCTGGCGCACGAGACCGCGGCCACCGTGGCCGAGGCCAAGCAGCTGTGGTGGCTGGTCGACCGCCCGAACGTCTTCATCAAGATCCCCGCCACCAAGGCCGGCCTGCCCGCGATCGGCGAGGTGATCGGCCGGGGCATCAGCGTCAACGTCACGCTGATCTTCTCGCTGGAGCGCTACAAGGCCGTCATCGACGCCTACCTGACCGGTCTGGAGGCCGCCAAGGCCAAGGGCCTGGACCTCTCCCAGATCGAGTCGGTCGCCTCCTTCTTCGTCTCCCGCGTGGACACCGAGATCGACAAGCGCCTGGACAAGGTCGGCGGCGACGCCCGGAACCTGCGCTCCAAGGCCGCCCTGGCCAACGCCCGCCTCGCCTACCAGGCGTACGAGGAGGTCTTCGGCTCGGTCGACGGCAAGTCCGCCGGCAGCGCCCGCTGGCGCTCCCTGGAGGCCGCCGGCGCCAAGCCGCAGCGCCCGCTGTGGGCCTCCACCGGCGTCAAGGACCCGGCCCTGCCGGACACCCTGTACGTCACCGAGCTGGTCGCCCCCGGCACGGTCAACACCATGCCCGAGGCCACCCTGGACGCCACCGCCGACCACGGTGTGGTCACCGGCGGCACCATCGTCCCCAACTACGCCGACGCCAAGGCCGTGATGGACGCCATCGCCGCCGCCGGCGTGGACTACGACGACGTGGTCCAGGTGCTGGAGGACGAGGGCGTCGAGAAGTTCGAGCAGTCCTGGAACGAACTGCTCGACACCGTCACCGCCTCGCTCGCCTCCTTCGCCGGCGAGAAGTGACCGTTCGCTCACACAGCCAGCGCACGAAAGCGGAGCCCATCAAGTGAGCACTGATTTCCCCGAGTTGACCTCGGAGTCGGACGCGGACGATCTCCCGCCGGCCCCCGTCAACCCGCTTCGTGACCCGGCCGACCGACGGCTCCCGCGCATCGCGGGGCCGTCCGGTCTGGTCATCTTCGGAGTCACCGGCGACCTGTCCCGCAAGAAGCTCATGCCGGCCATCTACGACCTGGCCAACCGCGGTCTGCTGCCGCCGGGCTTCTCTCTCGTCGGCTTCGCCCGGCGCGAGTGGGACGACGAGGACTTCGCCAAGGAGGTCCACGACGCGGTCAAGGACCACGCCCGCACCCCGTTCCGGGAGGAGGTCTGGCAGCAGCTCGCCAAGGGCATGCGCTTCGTGCACGGCACCTTCGACGACGACGACGCCTTCGACAAGCTCCGCGAGACCATCGAGGAACTGGACAAGGCGCAGGGCACCGGCGGCAACTTCGCCTTCTACCTGTCCGTCCCGCCGAAGTTCTTCCCGACCGTCGTCCAGCAGCTGAAGAAGCACGGCCTGGCCGACCCCCCGCAGGGCTCGTGGCGCCGCGCGGTCATCGAGAAGCCCTTCGGCCACGACCTGGAGAGCGCCCAGGAGCTGAACCGGATCGTCCACGAGGTCTTCCCCCGGGACGAGGTCTTCCGGATCGACCACTACCTGGGCAAGGAGACGGTCCAGAACATCCTGGCGCTGCGCTTCGCCAACCAGATGTTCGAGCCGATCTGGAACCGGTCGTACGTCGACCACGTGCAGATCACCATGGCCGAGGACATCGGCATCGGCGGCCGGGCCGGCTACTACGACGGCATCGGCTCCGCCCGCGACGTCATCCAGAACCACCTGCTCCAGCTGATGGCGCTCACCGCCATCGAGGAGCCGGCGTCCTTCCACCCGAAGGCTCTGGTGGCCGAGAAGCTCAAGGTGCTCAGCGCCGTCAAGCTCCCGGCCGACCTCGGCCGGCACACCGTGCGCGGCCAGTACGCGGCCGGCTGGCAGGGCGGCGAGGAGGTGGTCGGCTACCTGGACGAGGACGGCATCGACCCTGACTCCAAGACCGACACCTACGCGGCCATCAAGCTGGAGATCAACAACCGCCGCTGGGCGGGCGTCCCGTTCTACCTGCGCACCGGCAAGCGGCTGGGCCGCCGGGTCACCGAGATCGCGGTGGTCTTCCAGCGCGCCCCGTACCTGCCGTTCGACTCCTACGCGACCGAGGAGCTGGGGCAGAACGCCCTGGTCATCCGGGTCCAGCCGGACGAGGGCGTGACGGTGCGGTTCGGCTCCAAGGTGCCGGGCACCTCCTTCGAGGTCCGGGACGTCACGATGGACTTCGCCTACGGCGAGTCCTTCACCGAGTCCAGCCCGGAGGCGTACGAGCGGCTCATCCTCGATGTGCTGCTCGGCGACGCCAACCTGTTCCCGCGCCACCAGGAGGTCGAGCTCTCCTGGCAGATCCTCGACCCGATCGAGAAGTACTGGGACACCCACGGCAAGCCCGCCCAGTACTCCGCGGGGACCTGGGGCCCGGCCGAGGCGGACGAGATGCTCGCACGAGACGGCAGGAGCTGGCGCCGGCCATGAAGATCGACCTCACCAACACGACGTCCAGCAAGATCAACGCCTCGCTGATGGAGGCGCGTCGGGCCAGCGGCTCCACCGCGGCCGGCATGGTGCTCACCCTGGTGATCGTGACCGACGAGGGCAGCGCGTACGACGCCCTCAAGGCCGCCAACGACGCCTCCCGCGAGCACCCCTCGCGCACCCTCGCAGTGATCAAGCGCGCCGGGCGCTCGCCCCGGGCCCGCGCCGAGACCCGCCTGGACGCCGAGATCCTGGTCGGCACCGACGCCGGTTCAGGAGAAACGGTCATCCTGCGCATGCACGGCGAACTCGCCGCGCACGCCCAGTCGGTGGTCCTGCCGCTGCTGCTGCCGGACGCCCCGGTCGTCGTCTGGTGGCCCGACAACGCGCCGCTGCACCCGGCGCAGGACCCGCTGGGCGCGCTCGCCCAGCGCCGGATCACCGACGCCGTCACCGCCGAGTCCCCGGTCGGCCAGCTCGCCCAGCGGGCCCAGAGCTACACCCCGGGCGACACCGACCTGGCCTGGACCCGGATCACCGGCTGGCGCTCGATGCTGGCCGCCGCGCTGGACCAGCGACCGGCCGCGATCACCTCCGCGGTGGTCGAGGGCGAGTCCTACAACCCCAGCGTCGAACTGCTCGGCCTCTGGCTGCACAACCGGCTGAGCGTGCCGGTCGAGCGGGTCGTCACCGGCGGTCCCGGCATCACCGCGGTGCACCTGCGCACCAAGGACGGCGACATCACCCTGGACCGCCCGGACGGCCTGATGGGGACGCTCTCCATGGTCGGCTCCCCGGACCGCCAGGTGGCGCTCAAGCGGCGCGAGACCTCGGAGCTGATCGCCGAGGAACTGCGCCGGCTCGACCCGGACGACATCTACGCGACGGCCGTGCGCACGCCCGTCGACCAGCTGCGCGAGCCGGACACCGCCGAGACGGCGGCGGCCGAGCGGGTCGCCCGCGCGGCGGTCGCCGAGGCCGCGGTGGCCAACCCCGCCCGGGTGACCGCCAAGGACGCGACCGAGGCCACGCCCGAGGACGCCGAGAAGGCTCCCGCCAAGAAGCCCGCCAAGCGCGCCGCCAAGGGGAGCGCATGACCAACGCGACCCCGCAGCTGGTCGTCCACCGGGACAAGGAGCTGATGGCCCAGGCGGCCGCGGCCCGGCTGATCACCCGGATCGTGGACGCCCAGGCCGCCCGCGGCACCGCCTCGGTGGTGCTCACCGGCGGGCGCAACGGCAACGCCCTGCTGGCCGCGATCGCCGCCTCCCCGGCGCGCGACGCGGTCGACTGGGCGCGGCTGGACCTCTGGTGGGGCGACGAGCGCTTCGTCCCCGCCGGGGACCCGGAGCGCAATGCCGTCCAGGCCCGCGCCGAACTGCTGGACGCCGTCCCGCTCGACCCGGCACGGGTGCACGAGATGCCCGCCTCGGACGGTGCGGACGGCTCGAACGTGGAAGCCGCCGCCGCCCGCTACGCGGAGGAGCTGGCGAAGGCGGCCGGCCCGGGCGACCGGCTCGGCGTCCCGGCCTTCGACGTGCTGCTGCTCGGCGTCGGCCCGGACACCCACGTCGCCTCGCTCTTCCCCGAGCACCCGGGCGTGCGGGAGACCGAGCTGACCGTGATCGGCGTGCGCGGGGCCCCCAAGCCCCCGCCGACCCGGATCTCGCTCACCCTCCCGGCGATCCGGGCGGCCCGCGAGGTCTGGCTGCTGGCGGCCGGCGCGGACAAGGCGGGCGCGGTCGCGATGGCCCTGACCGGCCCCGGCGAGCTGCAGGCGCCCGCCTCCGGCGCGTACGGCCGCAGCCGCACCCTGTGGCTGCTCGACCGGGCCGCGGCGGAGCAGATCCCGCCCCAGCTGTACCCGCCGGCCTCGGCGTAACGGGCCCGGCAACGCGGAAGGGGGGGCCCCCCCCGGCGCCGGGGGGCCCGCCGGGGGGGGGGGGCGGCCGCGCCCCCCCCCGAGGGCCGGGGCGCCGCGGGGGTAGCCCCCCCCGCGGCCGGCGGGGGCCGCCCCCGCCCCGTGGGGCTGCGCGCGGGGCCCGGGGGGTCCCTCACCCCCCCCCCCGTGCCCCCGCCGGCGGGGGCGCCCGGGCCCCGGCCCGGGGGGGGGGGGCCCCCCGGGGGGGGCGGGGGCCGCCCTTCTGTCGTCCGGGTCAGATCTCGCCGCGCAGCTTGGCCAGTGCCTCGGCGAGGATCGCCTCGCCGTCGGCGTCGGTGCGCCGCTCGCGGACGTAGGCGAGGTGGGTCTTGTACGGCTCGTTGCGCGAGGGCGCCGGCGGGTTGTGCTCGTCCTGCCCGGCCGGGAAACCGCACCGCGGGCAGTCCCAGGTGTCCGGAATGACGGCCTCGGCGGCGAAGCTCGGCTTGGTCTCGTGCTTGTTGGCACACCAGAAGGAGATCCGGTTGCGCGGGGCGGACTCACCGCGCTCCGCCTCACCCATCGGGCCCGCTCCGACCCTGCTGCCACGGATGGCGTTGCCACTTGCCACGGTCTGACTCCCTGCGTGCTGGTGCGCCGACCCGCCGCGGTGCGCGTCGGTGGCGAAAGTCGTCCTAGTGTAAGCAGGAGTTAAGCGTCCGCCGCCATCGCCTCCGCCCCCGACCGTCCCAGGATAGGCGCTCGGGCGACGGGGCGTCAGGGTTACGTCAGCTCTTGTACTTCAGCACCAGGCCCAGCACGATGATGCAGGCGAACCAGGCGAGACCGACCACGATCGTGATGCGGTCCAGGTTGCGCTCGGCCACCGCCGAGCCGCCGCCGGTGGACATCGCGCCGCCACCGAACATGTCCGACAGGCCGCCGCCCTTCCCCTTGTGCAGCAGCACCAGAAGGATCATCAGCAGACTGAAGATGATCAGGGCAATCGAGAACCCGAGAACCACGACGGGACCAACTCTCTCGTATCTTCGGCGACGGGGCCGGGCCGCTGACGGCGGTCCGGCCCCAAAGCCTACGTTGCTGCGGCGGCGTTAGCCTACTGCCTGCTCACGGTAGCGCACGATCTTGACGAACTCGTCGGCGTCCAGCGAGGCACCACCGATCAGGCCGCCGTCGATGTCGGGCTTGGCCATCAGGCCGGCCGCGCTCGACGACTTGACCGAACCGCCGTACAGCACGCGGACCTTCTCGGCCAGCTCGGCGTCGTACAGCTCGGCGATCCGCTTGCGGATGGCGGCGCAGACCTCCTGCGCGTCCTCCGGGGTGGCCACCTCGCCGGTGCCGATCGCCCAGACCGGCTCGTAGGCGACCACGATGGACTCGGCCTGGTGGGCCGGGATGTCCGCCAGGGCGCCGTCCAGCTGGGCGAGGGTGTGCTCGACGTGGGTGCCCGCCTTGCGGACGTCCAGCGGCTCGCCGATGCACAGGATCGGGGTGATCCCGGCCCGGTAGGCGGCCTTGACCTTGGCGTTGACGATCTCCTCGTCCTCGCCGTGGTACTGGCGGCGCTCCGAGTGGCCGATCACCGCGAAGGTGCACTTCAGCTTGGCCAGCATCGGGCCGGAGACCTCACCGGTGTAGGCACCGGAGTCGTGCTGCGAGATGTCCTGCGAGCCGTACTTGATCTTCAGCTTGTCGCCGTCGACCAGGGTCTGCACCGAGCGCAGATCGGTGAACGGCACCAGGACGGCGACCTCGACGGCCTCGTAGTCCTTGTCGGCCAGCGCGAAGGCCAGCTTCTGGGTGTGCTGGATGGCCTCAAGGTGGTTGAGGTTCATCTTCCAGTTGCCCGCCATCAGCGGGAGACGCTCAGTCATTGCTTTCAGCCTTCCAGGGCGGCGAGACCGGGGAGGGTCTTGCCCTCCAGGTACTCGAGGCTGGCGCCACCGCCGGTCGAGATGTGTCCGAATGCGTTCTCGTCGAAGCCCAGGATGCGGACGGCCGCGGCGGAGTCGCCGCCGCCGACCACGGTGAACGCGTCGCTGTCCAGCAGGCCCTGCGCGACGGCCTTGGTGCCGTTCGCGTAGTCCGGGTGCTCGAAGACGCCCATCGGGCCGTTCCAGAACACCGTCCCGGCGTCGGCCAGCTTCGCCGCGAAGAGCTCGCGGGTCTTCGGGCCGATGTCCAGGCCCTCCTGGTCGGCCGGGATCTCGTCCGCGGCGACGACCTCGAAGCTCGCCGGGGCCTTGGTCTTGAGGTCGGGGAAGTCCGCCGAGACCAGGACGTCCACCGGCAGGACGAACTCGACGCCCGTCTCCTCGGCGCGCTTCAGGTAGTCCAGGACGACCGGGATCTGGTCCTCCTGCAGCAGCGAGATGCCGACCTCGTGGCCCTTGGCCTTGAGGAAGGTGTACGCCATGCCGCCGCCGATCAGGATCCGGTCGGCCTTCTTCAGCAGGTTGTCGATCACGCCGAGCTTGTCGGAGACCTTGGCACCGCCGAGGACGACCACGTACGGGCGCGTGACCTCCTCGGTGAGCTTCTTGAGCACACCGACCTCGGTGGCGATCAGGTCGCCAGCCGCGTGCGGCAGCAGGCCGGGCAGGTCGTAGACCGAGGCGTGCTTGCGGTGCACGGCGCCGAAGCCGTCGCCGACGTACAGGTCCGCGAGGGCGGCCAGCCGCTCGGCGAAGGCCTTGCGCTCGGCGTCGTCCTTGCTGGTCTCGCCGGCGTTGAAGCGCAGATTCTCCAGCAGCGCGACCTCGCCGTCGCCCAGCGCGGCCACGGTGGCCCGGGCGCTCTCGCCCACGGTGTCGGTGGCGAAGGCGACGTCCTTGCCGAGGATCTCGCCGAGGCGCTCGGCCGCCGGGGCGAGCGAGAACTGCGGCTCCGGCGCACCCTTGGGGCGGCCCAGGTGCGAGGCGACGACGACCTTCGCGCCGGCCGCGGCGAGCTTGGCGATGGTCGGGGCGACGGCGCGGATCCGGCCGTCGTCGGTGATCGTGCTGCCGTCCAGCGGGACGTTCAGGTCCGCGCGGACGAACACGCGCTTGCCTTCGACTCCGGCTTCGAGGAGCTCTTCGATGGTCTTCACGGGGATTGGCTCTCCTGGGGAGATGGTTGATGCGCAGAGGCGGCACGGCGCAGGGGCCGCCTGGGAAGTCCTTGTGCGCAGAGCGAGGGCCCGGTCGGCACAGTGCGCCAGCCGGGCCCTCGCCCCTACATCACGTCAGCTCCCGCTGCGTCAGAGCTGGCCGCCGACGAGGGAGGCCAGGTTGACGAGGCGGTTCGAGTAGCCCCACTCGTTGTCGTACCAGCCGAGCACCTTGACCTGGTTGCCCTGGACCATGGTGAGCTGGGAGTCGAAGATGCAGGAGGCCGGGTCGTTGACGATGTCCGAGGAGACGATCGGGTCCTCGGTGTAGGTCAGGATGCCCTTGAGCGGGCCCTCCTGCGAGGCCTTCTGGAAGGCCGCGTTGACCTCGTCCTTGGTGACCTCGCGCTCCAGGGTCACGACCAGGTCGGTGATGGAGCCGGTCGGGACCGGGACGCGCAGCGAGGTGCCGTCCAGCTTGCCCTTCAGCTCCGGCAGGACCAGGGCGGTCGCCTTGGCGGCACCGGTCGAGGTCGGGATGATGTTCTGCGACGCGGCACGGGCGCGGCGCAGGTCCTTGTGCGGGAAGTCCAGGGTCACCTGGTCGTTGGTGAACGCGTGGACGGTCGTCATCAGACCCTTGACGATGCCGAAGTTCTCGTGCAGCACCTTGGCCATCGGCGCCACGCAGTTGGTGGTGCACGAGGCGTTGGAGATGATCGAGTGGTTGGCGGCGTCGTACTTGTCGTCGTTGACGCCCAGGACGATGGTGACGTCCTCGTCACTCGCGGGCGCCGAGATGATGACCTTCTTGGCGCCGGCGGCGAGGTGCTTCTTCGCGGCCTCGGCCTTGGTGAAGATGCCGGTGGACTCGACGACGATGTCGGCGCCCAGGGCGGCCCACGGCAGGTTGGCGGGGTCACGCTCGGCGGTGACCTTGAAGGTCTTGCCGTCGACGGTGATGCTGTCCTCGGTGTGCGAGACCTCGCCCGGGAAGGTGCCCAGGGTGGTGTCGTACTTGAGCAGGTGAGCCAGGGTCTTCGTGTCAGTCAGGTCGTTGACACCGACGATCTCGATGTCCGCGCCCTGCGCCTTGACCGCGCGGAAGAAGTTGCGGCCGATGCGGCCGAATCCGTTGATGCCTACCCGGATCGTCACGAACCGATCTCCTCGTTAGGTACGCCGGAGCTAAGCCGACGGGGGTGAGATTTGGGAAGTCCCCGACCGCCTATGACCCTACCCCTCCCAGGCCTGGGACGGCACATCGCGCCACGTGCGACGACCTGGCGTGGCGCGAAATCAGGCCGACCGTCCTTGGCCGTCAGGGCAGTTGGTCCCGACCCAGTGGTCTCTACCAATTTGCGCGAACCGGCGCGCCGGGCACCGCGTCCGGAGACGACCGCGGCCGGTGCCCGGAATCCGGACACCGGCCGCGAATCGGTCACGCAGCGTGGCGGTCAGTTCATCGCCATCTCGTCGGTGAGGTTGGCCTCGGTGCTCGGCAGGCCGAGTTCGGAGGCGCGCTTGTCGGCCATCGCCAGCAGGCGGCGGATCCGGCCGGCCACCGCGTCCTTGGTCAGCGGCGGGTCGGCGAGCGCGCCCAGTTCCTCCAGCGAGGCCTGCTTGTGCTGCATCCGCAGCTGGCCGGCCGCGGCCAGGTGCTCGGGCACCTCCTCGCCGAGGATCTCCAGCGCCCGCGCCACCCGGGCGCCGGCCGCCACCGCGGCACGGGCCGAACGGCGCAGGTTGGCGTCGTCGAAGTTGGCCAGCCGGTTGGCGGTGGCCCGGACCTCGCGCCGCATCCGGCGCTCCTCCCAGGCGAGCACCGACTCGTGCGCGCCGAGCCGGGTCAGCAGCGCGCCGATCGCGTCGCCGTCGCGGATCACCACCCGGTCCACGCCGCGCACCTCGCGGGCCTTGGCCGGGATGCCGAGCCTGCGGGCCGCGCCGACCAGGGCGAGGGCGGCCTCGGAGCCGGGGCAGGTGATCTCCAGCGAGGAGGAGCGGCCCGGCTCGGTGAGCGAGCCGTGCGCCAGGAAGGCCCCCCGCCAGGCCGCCTCGGCGTCGCAGGTGGCCCCGGAGACGACCGCCGGGGGCAGGCCCCGGATCGGCCGACCGCGGCCGTCCACGAGGCCGGTCTGGCGCGCGAGCAGCTCGCCGTCCTTGACCACCCGGACGACGAAGCGGCTGCCGCGCCGCAGCCCGCCGGGGGCCATCACCACGAGGTCGGAGGAGTGTCCGAAGATCTCCAGCAGGTCCTTGCGCAGCCGTCGCGCCGCCGCGCCGGTGTCCAGCTCCGCCTCGATCACGATGCGGCCGCTCACGATGTGCAGTCCGCCCGCGAACCGCAGGATCGCCGACACCTCCGCCTTGCGGCAGCAGGCCCGGGTGACCGGGAGCCGGCTGATCTCGTCCTTCACCGCTGGAGTCATCGCCATGGCCCGATCCTTCCATGTGTCCGGAAAATCCGGTCGTACGCGGCCGCCAACAGCTCCGGGTCGTGTCGCGGGGTGCCGTCGGTGCGGGCCACCCGGCCCAGTACCAGGGCGGCGCCCATCCGCTCGGCGGCCTTCTCCAGGCCGGCCAGGTCCGCCTGGCCGAAGGCGCCGCCGGTGACGGCGCGCTCGTCCACCAGGATCGCATCCACCGCGAGGCCCGGGGCGTGGTCGGCGATGACCTCCAGGTGGCGCTGCGGGGTGAAGCCCTCGGTCTCGCCGGGCTGGGGGGCCAGGTTCAGGGTGAGCAGGCGGCGGGCGCGGGTCTCGGTGAGCGCCTTGGCCAGCTCCGGCACCAGCAGGTGCGGCAGCACGCTGGTGAACCAGGAGCCGGGCCCGAGCACCACCCAGTCCGCCTCCCGGACGGCGGTGACCGCCTCCGGGACGGCCGGCGGCCCGTCCGGCAGCAGCCGGATCGACTGCACGGTGCCGGGCGTGACCGCGACGTTGGCCTGGCCGCGGACGGCCGACAGCTCGCCGGGGCGCTCCGGGTCGTGGCCGCGCACCGTCGCCTCGATGTCCAGCGGCACCGCCGACATCGGCAGCACCCGGCCCTGGACGTTCAGCAGCCGGCCGACCCAGTCCAGGGCGGCCACCGGGTCCCCGAGCTTCTCCCAGAGCGCGACGATCAGCAGGTTGCCGACGGCGTGGCCGCCCAGCTCGCCGGTGCCGGTGAAGCGCTGCTGGATCACCTCGGACCAGGTGCGCCCCCAGTCGTCGTCCCCGCACAGCGCGGCCAGCGCCTTGCGCAGGTCGCCGGGGGGCAGCACGCCCAGCTCGGTGCGGAGCCGGCCGCTGGAGCCGCCGTCGTCGGCGACGGTGACCACGGCGGTCAGGTCGCTGGTGAGCCGGCGCAGCGCGGAGAGCGAGGCGGACAGCCCCTGGCCGCCGCCGAGCGCGGTGATCCGGGGGGCCGGGTTGGCCCGGGCGGGGCTGCTGCGCGGCCGGCTCGGGGCCGACGGCCGGGCCGGGCCACCCGCCCGGTCGGCACTCCTGTTCTGCGGCTGCCGCCCGGGCACGTATCCCGCCACACTCACCTCGCGTTCCTCGCCGCGGCCGCCGGCCCCGCCGGCGGCCCGGCTAGGAGGCGGCGGTCACTCCCGTCCCATGTCACGGTGGACGAGCACCGTCTCCACTCCGTCGGCGATGAGACGCTTGGTCAGGCGCTCGGACATCGCGACGCTGCGGTGCTTGCCACCGGTGCAGCCTACGGCAAGCGTCATGTAGCGCTTCCCCTCGCGGCGGTACCCCTCGGTGATGATGCGCAGGAGCTCGGCGTAGCCGTCCAGGAACTCGTTGGCGCCGGGCTGCTGGAACACGTAGTCGGCGACGTCCGCGTCGGTGCCGGTGCGGGCTCGCAGTTCGGGCACCCAGTGCGGGTTGGGCAGGAAGCGGCAGTCCACCACCAGGTCGGCGTCGACCGGCAGGCCGTACTTGAAGCCGAAGGACATCACGGTGGCGCGCAGCTCGGGCTCGTCGTGGTCGGCGAACTGGGCGTCCAGCTTGGCGCGCAGCTGGTGCACGTTGAGGTTGGAGGTGTCGATCACCAGGTCGGCCTCGCCGCGCAGGTCCCGCAGCAGGTCGCGCTCCTGGGCGATGCCGTCCACGATCCGGCCGTCGGCCTGCAACGGGTGCGGGCGGCGCACGCTCTCGAAGCGGCGGACCAGCGCATCGTCGGAGGAGTCCAGGAAGACCACGCTGAGCCGGACGCCGCGCTTCTCCAACTCGTCGAGCGAGGTGAGCAGGTCGTCGAAGAACTGGCGGCCCCGGACGTCCACGACCACGCCGATCCGGGCGACGTTGCCCTGGGAGCGGGCGCCCAGGTCGACCATGGTCGGGATCAGGGCCGGTGGCAGGTTGTCCACCACGAACCAGCCCAGGTCCTCCAGGCACTTCGCGGCGGTGGAGCGGCCGGCTCCGGACATGCCGGAGATGATCACCAGCTCCGGCGCGTTCTCGGCCACGTCTGACACGGTCACTTCGGTTCCCCGCTCTCGGTCTTCCTACTGAGGAGAACGCGCACGGCGCGGCCGCCCTTCCCCTGCCCGGACAGGCGGGCGGGGGCTGGGCGCGCCGTCTGACGGTCGGCGTCGACCGTCATGGCGTCTCCTGGGATGGTGCGGTCTGGGATGCTGCGGCCACCGGCTCGGCGGCCGGTTCGGCCCCGTCCTCGATGATCTCGCCGGTAGCGGTGTTCACCGCTGGTGCGACGGGTGTACGGGAGGACAACGCCGCCGCAACAGTCTCCGCCGTACGGCGTCCGATGCCGGGTACGGCGCAGAGTTCGTCGACGGTGGCGGCCCGGAGCCTCTTCAGCGAGCCGAAGTGCTTGAGCAGCGCCTGGCGGCGAGTCTCGCCGAGGCCCGGGACGGAGTCCAGTTCCCCGGCGGTGAGTCGCTTGGAACGCTTGCTGCGCTGGTAGGTGATCGCGAAGCGGTGGGCCTCGTCGCGGACCCGCTGGAGCAGGTAGAGGCCCTCGCTGGAGCGCGGCAGCACGACCGGGTCGTCCTCGCCGGGCAGCCAGACCTCCTCCAGGCGCTTGGCGAGGCCGCACAGCGCGACGTCGTCGATGCCGAGTTCGTCCAGGGCGCGCTTGGCGGCGGCGACCTGCGGCTGGCCGCCGTCGACGACCAGCAGTTGCGGCGGGTAGGCGAAGCGGCGCGGGCGGCCCGTCTCCGGGTCGATCGGGCCGGCCGGGGCCCCGGTGCCGTCGGCCGCGGCGCCCGGGTCGTCGGCCTCGGGGACGGCCCACTCGCCGGTCTGCTCGCGCTCCCGGAGGTAGCGGCGGAAGCGGCGGCCGATCACCTCGTGCATCGAGCGGACGTCGTCCTGGCCCTCGAAGCCCTTGATCTGGAAGCGCCGGTACTCGCTCTTGCGGGCCAGGCCGTCCTCGAAGACGACCATCGAGGCGACCACGTCCTCGCCCTGGAGGTGGGAGATGTCGAAGCACTCGATGCGCAGCGGCACCGAGTCCAGCTCCAGCGCGTCGGCGATCTCCTGCAGGGCGCGGCTGCGGGTGGTGAGGTCGGAGGCGCGCTTGGTCTTGTGCAGTGCCAGCGCCTGCTGGGCGTTGCGCTGCACGGTGGCCATCAGGTCCTTCTTGTCGCCGCGTTGCGGGATCCGCAGGTCGACCTGGCTGCCGCGCAGGCCGCTCAGCCAGTCCCGGACCGGGCCGGCCGGCTCGGGCAGCGCCGGGACCAGCACCTCGCGGGGGACGGACTCGTTGCGCTCGTCCGGGTTGGCGCCGCCGTAGAGCTGCTGGAGGGCGTGCTCGACCAGGCCGGCGGTGTCGACGTCCTCGACCTTGTCGGTGACCCAGCCGCGCTGGCCGCGGACCCGGCCGCCGCGGACGTGGAAGATCTGGACGGCGGCCTCCAGTTCGTCCTCGGCGACGGCCAGCAGGTCGGCGTCGGTGGCATCGGCGAGCACGATGGCGTTCTTCTCCATCGCGCGCTGGAGGGCGCCGATGTCGTCCCGCAGCCGGGCCGCCTTCTCGTACTCCATCTCCTCGGCGGCCTCCCGCATCTGCTCTTCCAGCCGGCGCAGGTAGTTGCCGGTGCGCCCGGCCATGAAGTCGCAGAAGTCCTCGGCCAGCGCCCGGTGTTCGTCCGGCGAGACCTTGCCGACGCAGGGTGCGGCGCACTTGCCGATGTAGCCGAGCAGGCAGGGCCGGCCGACCTGCCGGGCGCGCTTGAACACGCCGTTGGAGCAGGTGCGGACGGGGAAGACGCGCAGCAGCAGGTCGACCGTCTCGCGGATCGCCCAGGCGTGCCCGTACGGGCCGAAGTAGCGCACGCCCTTCTTGTGCGCCCCGCGCATCACCTGGACCCGCGGGTACTCCTCGTCGAGGGTGACGGCGAGTTCCGGATAGCTCTTGTCGTCGCGGTACTTGACGTTGAACCGCGGGTCGAACTCCTTGATCCAGGAGTACTCCAGCTGGAGCGCCTCGACCTCGGTGGCCACCACCGTCCACTCCACCGAGGCGGCGGTGGTGACCATGGTCGCGGTGCGCGGGTGCAGGCCGGCCAGGTCCTGGAAGTAGGACGACAGGCGCGGCCGCAGACTCTTGGCCTTGCCGACGTAGATGACCCGCCCGTGGGCGTCACGGAACTTGTAGACGCCCGGTGAGGTCGGGATCGCGCCCGGCGCCGGGCGGTAGGTGCTCGGGTCAGCCATGTGTCCACCGTACCGAGTGGGGTCGGGGCCGCGAAGGGGAGATCAACTGGGCGGAGATCGACTGGGCGGAGATCAACTGCTTCAGCTCGGGGTCACCTTGAGGTTCCCGCCGTCGACCGTGACGGCGTAGGCGGGCAGCGGCCTGGGGGCCGGGCCGTCCTGGACGGCGCCGTCGGCGATGGCGAACCGGCTGCCGTGGCAGGGGCACTGGATCTGCTGGTTCTTCACCTGGTCGACGACGCAGCCGGCGTGGGTGCAGACGGCGCTGAAGGCCTTGTACTCCCCCGCGGTCGGCTGGGTCACGACGATCTTCTGGTTGCGGAAGACCTTGCCGCCGCCCTCCGGCACCGCCGAGGCCGGGCCGAGGTCCACCGGGCCCTTGGCCGCGCCGCTGACGCCGGAGGAGCCCGAGGAAGAGCCCGAGGAGCCCGAGGACGAGCCGCAGCCGGCGACCGCCACGGTGCCGCCGGCCGCCAGGACGGCCGCGGCGCCGCAGAGCACGGTGCGGCGGGGGGTGGCGGGGCGGGTCTCGGGGGCCTCTGACATCGGTGCGCTCCTGCGGTTCGGCTTTCTGCGTGGGACGTCGGAAAGTCTATGCGGCACCGGCACCGCCGCCTTGGTGGGTGGGGCGGCGGGGCCGGTGTCGCGGGCTGCTTCTCCTGCTTCGCTACTTCTTCGCCGCGGCGGCGCGCTTGCGCGGCGCCTTCTTCACCGGGGCGACCGGGGCGTCCGCGAACTCGCCCGGCAGGATGTCCCGGAGGAACTTGCCGGTGTGGCTCTCAGGGACGGCGGCGATCTGCTCCGGGGTGCCCTCGGCGACCACCATGCCGCCGCCGGAACCGCCCTCGGGGCCCATGTCGACGACCCAGTCGGCGGTCTTGATCACATCGAGGTTGTGCTCGATGACGATCACCGTGTTGCCCTTCTCCACCAGCCCGCTGAGCACCTTGATCAGCTTGCTGATGTCCTCGAAGTGCAGGCCGGTGGTGGGCTCGTCCAACACGTAGACCGTCCGCCCGGTGGAGCGCTTCTGCAGCTCGGAGGCGAGCTTGACGCGCTGGGCCTCGCCGCCGGAGAGCGTCGGCGCGGACTGGCCGAGCCGGACGTAGCCGAGGCCGACGTCGTTGAGCGTCCTGAGGTGCCGGGCGATCGCCGGGACGGCCTCGAAGAAGGCCAGCGCCTCCTCGATCGGCATGTCCAGCACCTCGGAGATGGACTTGCCCTTGTAGTGCACCTCCAGCGTCTCCCGGTTGTACCGGGCGCCGTGGCAGACCTCGCACGGCACGTAGACGTCCGGCAGGAAGTTCATCTCGATCTTGATGGTGCCGTCGCCCGAGCAGTTCTCGCAGCGGCCGCCCTTGACGTTGAAGGAGAACCGGCCCGGCAGGTAGCCGCGGACCTTCGCCTCCTGCGTCTCCGCGAAGAGCCGGCGGACGTGGTCGAACACCCCGGTGTAGGTGGCCGGGTTGGAGCGCGGGGTGCGCCCGATCGGCGACTGGTCGACGTGCACCACCTTGTCCACCAGGTCGGTGCCGGTGATCCGGGTGTGCCGGCCGGGCACGCTGCGGGCGCCGTTCAGCTCCCGGGCGAGGTGGGTGTAGAGGATGTCGTTGACCAGCGTCGACTTGCCGGATCCGGAGACGCCGGTGATCGCGGTGAAGGTGCCGAGCGGGAAGCCGACCGTGACGTCCTTGAGGTTGTGCTCGCGGGCGCCGTGGACGGTCAGCTGGCGCTTCTTGTCCCGGTCGCGGCGGCCCGCCGGGATCGGGATGGACCGCTTGCCGGAGAGGTACTGGCCGGTCAGCGACTCCTTGTTGGTCAGCAGCTGCTTCAACGAGCCGGAGTGCACCACCTTGCCGCCGTGCTCGCCGGCGCCCGGGCCGATGTCGACCACCCAGTCCGCCGTCTTGATGGTGTCCTCGTCGTGCTCGACCACGATCAGCGTGTTGCCGATGTCGCGCAGCCGCACCAGCGTCTCGATCAGCCGGTGGTTGTCCCGCTGGTGCAGGCCGATGGACGGCTCGTCCAGCACGTACAGCACGCCGACCAGGCCGGAGCCGATCTGGGTGGCCAGCCGGATGCGCTGGGCCTCGCCGCCGGACAGGGTGCCGGCCGCACGGTTCAGCGAGAGGTAGTCCAGGCCGACGTCGACCAGGAAGCGCAGCCGCTCGTTGACCTCCTTGAGGACGCGCTCGGCGATCTGCTTGTCCCGGTCGTTGAGCTTCATCGCGCCCAGGAACTCGGCGCAGTCGCTGATCGACATCGCCGAGACGTCGGCGATCGACTTCTCCTCGACGGTGACCGCGAGCACCACCGGCTTGAGCCGGGTGCCCTCGCACGTCGGGCAGGGCACCTCGCGCATGTAGCCCTCGAAGCGCTCGCGGCTGCTGTCGCTCTCCGCCTCGGTGTGCCGGCGCTGGATGAACGGGACGGCGCCCTCGAAGCCGGTGCTGTACGAGCGCTCGCGCCCGAAGCGGTTGCGGTAGCTGACCTGCACCTGGTGCTTGTGCCCGTACAGCAGCGCCTTCTTGGCGCGGGCCGGCAGCCCGGCCCAGGGGATGTCGGTGCGGAAGCCCAGTTCCCCGGCCAGCGCGTCGATCAGGCGCTGGAAGTACTCCTTGGCGTGGCCGGCCGACCACGGGTGGATCGCGCCCTCCTCCAGCGAGCGCTCCTGGTCCGGGACGACCAGCTCCGGATCGACCTCCATCCGGTTGCCCAGGCCCGAGCAGTCCGGGCAGGCGCCGAACGGCGAGTTGAAGGAGAACGAGCGCGGCTCCAGCTCCTCGAACGACACGTCGTCGTACGGGCAGTAGAGGTGCTCGGAGTACATCCGCTCGCGCTCCGGGTCGTCCTCCGCGAGGTCGACGAAGTCGAGCACGACCATGCCGCCGGACAGCCGCAGGGCCGTCTCCACCGAGTCGGTGAGCCGCCGCTTGGCGCTCCCCTTGACGGTCAGGCGGTCGATCACCACCTCGACGGTGTGCTTCTCCTGCTTCTTGAGCTTCGGCGGCTCGGCGAGCTGGATCGTCTCGCCGTCCACCCGGGCGCGCGCGTAGCCCTTGGACTGGAGGTCGGCGAAGAGGTCGACGAACTCGCCCTTGCGCTCGCGCACCACCGGGCTGAGCACCTGGAACCGGGTGCCCTCGGCGAGCTCCAGCACCTTGTCGACGATCGCCTGCGGCGACTGCTTGGCGATCGGGCGGCCGCAGTGCGGGCAGTGCGGCTTGCCGATCCGGGCGAACAGCAGGCGCAGGTAGTCGTAGACCTCGGTGATGGTGCCGACGGTCGATCGGGGGTTGCGGTTGGTGGACTTCTGGTCGATCGAGACGGCCGGGGAGAGGCCTTCGATGAAGTCCACATCGGGCTTGTCCATCTGCCCGAGGAACTGCCGGGCGTAGGAGGACAGCGACTCGACGTAGCGGCGCTGGCCCTCGGCGAAGATCGTGTCGAAGGCGAGCGAGGACTTGCCGGAGCCGGAGAGGCCCGTGAAGACGATGAGGGAGTCGCGGGGCAGGTCGAGCGAGACGTTCTTGAGGTTGTGCTCGCGAGCACCGCGGACGATGAGGCGGTCGGCCACTGCTTCTGGCGCCTTTCTCCGGGGCGAGAGGACTTGCGGGGAGATGTGTGCTTCTTCCAGGATGCGGCAGCCAGCCTACTAGCTCAGACGTTCGAATATCGACCTTGTCCAGCGGAGTCCACCCGAACGAGTGAGAGCGCCTCTCGGACCCTCCGTACCCGGACCGAAAAAGGCCCTGCTCAGCGGCCGGATTCGGCGGTAGCGTCAGCTGGTCAACGAGCGGAGCCCCCCGCGGGCAACGCGCCGTCTCCCACAGAAGGCCGATTCGATGACCGACCCGCAGACCGCCGCCGCCTCCGCCGCGCAGTACCTGGCCCAGGTCGAGGAGAGCACCCGGCACCTGCTGCACACCGCCGCCGAGCTGAAGCCCGAGGCCGTCGCCGGGCCCTCCGCCCTGCCCGGCTGGACCCGCGGTCACGTGCTGGCCCACATCGCCCGCAACGCCGACTCCCTGGTCAACCTGCTGAACGGCGCCCGCACCGGCACGGACATCCCGCAGTACGCCAGCTCCGAGGCCCGCGACCGGCAGATCGAGGAGGACGCGCCCCGCCCGGTGGACGTCCAGCTCGCCGACCTGGAGGCCAGCCACCGGCGCTTCGCCGCGGCCGCCGCGCCGCTGCCCGCCGAGGCCTGGACGACCGAGGTCCGCCACCGCACCGGCTACGTCTTCCCGGCCTCCGACATCCCCCGGAAGCGCCTGCTGGAACTGGAGTACCACCACGTCGACCTGGACGCCGGGTACACCCCCGCGCACTGGCCGGAGGCCTTCGCCGTCGCCGAGTTCCACAAGCTCGCCGAAGGCCTGGCCGGCGACGCCGAGCTGCCGGCCGTCCAGCTGGTCGCCGACGACACCGAGGACCGCGCCGTGATCGGAGCGGGCACCCCGGCCCTGACCGTCGAGGGCCCCGTCCGGGCGCTCACCGCCTGGCTCTCCGGCCGCTCCGACGGCGCCACCCTCCGCCGCACCCCCGGCACCGCGCTCCCCCAGCTTCCCCCCATGGGCTGACGGCGCGAGGATGATGCTGACCCCTGCAGTCGGACGAGGAGCGGACGGATGACGTACCACGGAGCGGTCAAGGTCGGCGGGCCGCCGGACGTGCGGGAGCTGGCGCACCTGATCATCACCAAGGTGGCCGTGGGCCCGTACGACAACAACGCCTACCTGCTGCGCTGCCGGGCCACCGACGAGCAGTTGCTGATCGACGCGGCCGCCGACGCCCCGGTGCTGCTGGAGACCGTCGGCGACGAGCTGGCCACCGTGGTCACCACCCACCGGCACCACGACCACTGGGCCGCGCTCGCCGAGGTGGTCGCGGTGACGGGGGCCCGCACCGCCGCCGGCGCGTACGACGCCGAGGGCGTCGACGTGCCCACCGAGCTGCTGCTCGCGGACGGCGACCGGCTGCGGGTCGGCCAGGTCGAGCTGACCGTCCGGCACCTGGTCGGACACACCCCGGGCGCGATCGTGCTGGTCTACGACGACCCGCAGGGCCACCCGCACGTCTTCACCGGCGACTGCCTCTTCCCGGGCGGCGTCGGCAACACCTGGGGCGACCCGGAGGCCTTCCGCACGCTCCTCCGGGACGTCACCGAGAAGGTCTTCGACGTGCTGCCGGACGAGGCCTGGGTCTACCCCGGCCACGGCAACGACACCACCCTCGGCGCCGAGCGCCCGCACCTCACGGAGTGGCGCGAGCGCGGCTGGTGACCTCGGCCACCGGGCACGGCGAGGCCCCCGCGACCTTTCCGGGTCGCGGGGGCCTCGCCGTCGGGAAGCCTCGGCCGTCGGGGGGTCAGGCGTCCAGCTTCTGCGTCTCGCGCTCGGCCTGCTTCTTCGAAGCGATCAGGCTGGTCACCGTGGTGACGGCCAGCACGACCACGATGACGCCCAGCGAGAGCGGGATGCCGATCTCCGGCACGTTCGCGCCCGCCTCGTGCGCCGCGTGCAGCACCAGCTTGACGCCGATGAAGCCGAGGATCACCGACAGGCCGTACGACAGGTGGACCAGCTTCTTCAGCAGGCCGCCGATCAGGAAGTACAGCTGGCGCAGGCCCATCAGGGCGAAGGCGTTGGCGGTGAAGACGATGTACGGGTCCTGGGTGAGGCCGAAGATCGCCGGGATGGAGTCCAGCGCGAACAGCACGTCCGTGGTGCCGATCGCCAGCATCACGATCAGCATCGGGGTCATCAGCCGGCGGCCGTTCTCCCGGATGAACAACTTCG
This sequence comes from Kitasatospora sp. NPDC086801, assembly GCF_044745805.1. NCBI lineage: Bacteria > Bacillati > Actinomycetota > Actinomycetes > Kitasatosporales > Streptomycetaceae > Kitasatospora > Kitasatospora sp. NPDC086801. The sequence continues at coordinate 165,825 of NZ_JBIVAX010000004.1, read as the reverse complement.
TACCGTGGTACGTGTCGGTGGACGGGAAGCGCCGCTCGATCGACTTGAGCAGGCGGTTCTCCTCGAACTCGTCCTCCTCCTCGCCGGCCCGGGCCTCCTTGATCAGCTTCCAGGCCGTCCAGATCAGGAAGGCGCCGAAGATGAAGAACACCCAGGAGAACTGGGTGACCAGCGCCGCGCCGCCGGCGATGAAGACCGCCCGCAGCACCAGCGCGATGATCACACCGAACATCAGCACGCGCTGCTGGTAGATCCTCGGCACCGCGAACTTGCCCATGATCAGGATGAAGACGAACAGGTTGTCGACGCTGAGCGACTTCTCCGTGATGTAACCGGCGAAGAACTCACCGGCCGGCTGCGCGCCGGAGTGCCACCAGAGGAACCCGCCGAAGATCAGCGCCAGCACGATCCAGACCGCGGTCCAGATCCCGGCCTCCTTGACCGAGACCTCGTGCGGCTTGCGGCCCCCGATGAAGAAGTCCGCCACGATCAGTGCGATCAGCACACCGATCGTGGTGACCCACATGGCTATGGAAACGTCCACTACTGCTCCTCCGGCAGGTAGGCGAGACAGTCATCGTCACTGCCGGAGGTCTCTTCCGCCCGTCGGGCCCGCTCTCGGGGCGTCCGCACGGACCAGCGCCCCGGGGCGCCGCTCGTGGGCGCCCGTGATGACGGGGACAACTGCGGGGGAATACTCCCCTCCGCTGCCATCGAGAGTAACAGGAAGCCCAAAGAAAGGTAAAGAAGGTAAAGAACCGTCAGGGGCGACGTCCGGGGTGCCCGCCAGAGGTGCCGTTGGAGGTGCCGTCAGAGGTACGGCTCGATCGCCGGCAGCAGGTCCTGGAAGGTCCGCCCCTTGGCCGGCGCGCCGATCGCCTGCATCTCCCAGCCGCCGGCCCCGTCACGGAACACCTTCGCCATGATCTGCCCGGTGTGCGACCCTCCCCCGGCCAGCTCGTACCGGGCCAGTTCCTCGCCCGTGGTCTCGTCCACCAGCCGGCAGTGGGCGCCCCGCACCTCCGCGAAGGTCTGCCCGGTGTACGAGCTCACCGTGAACACCACCTGGGTGATGTGCGCCGGCACGTGCAGCAGGTCCACCAGGATCGCCTCGTCGTCCTCCGTGCCCGAGCCGCCCTCCAGGTTGTCCCCGGTGTGCCGGACGGAACCGTCCGTGCTCTCCAGGTGCTGGAAGAACACCACGTCGGACGGGGTCTTCTCGGCGTACAGGAGCGCCGACGCGTCCAGGTCGATCGTCCTGGTGCGGCTGCCGAACAGGCCCCGCTTCGGCGCGGCCTGCCAGCCGAGCCCCATCCGGACCACGGTCAACGCGCCGCCCGGACCCTTCTGGAGACTGACCCGCTGTCCCTTGGCAAGGTTCACCGACACGGCGTTGTCCTCTCTACCCGGCCACGCGGTCGCTCCCCGCGCGGCGCCACGGTGGAACACCCCGTGCCGTCCCCCGGCTGAGGCCCCCTGTTGCTGTCGCACCACCCCGTCCCGAGGTCGATGCCGCAGGCCAGCCTAGGGCCTGCGGCACCCCGCACCTCCCGGCGGTCGCCGCATTGTGGCAAGGCTGAGACACCGCCGGGCTTGACCGGTGTCACACCGGCCCGGCCCGACGGCCGCCTCGACCCGCCTCAGACCCCCGTCGGCCCCTCGACCCCCGCTCAGGCCACGCCGGCCTCCCGCATCTGGCGCAGCTCCCGCTTCAGCTCCTTCACCTCGTCGCGCAGCCGGGCCGCGACCTCGAACTGGAGGTCGGCGGCGGCCGCGTGCATCCGGTCCGTCATCGACTGGATCAGCTCCGCCAGCTCGGCGGCCGGCAGGCTCTCGCCCTGCTTGCGCTCCATGCCCAGGGCCGGCACCGGGGCCTTGCCCTTCCCGGCGGCCCCGCGGTAGCCGGTGGACAGCAGCTCGTCGGTGTCCACGTCCTCACGGGCGAGGGTGTCCAGGATGTCGCCGATCTTCTTCCGCAGCGGCTGCGGGTCGATCCCGTGCTCCTTGTTGTACGCCTGCTGCACGACCCGGCGGCGGTTGGTCTCGTCGATCGCCTTCTCCATCGACGGGGTGATCCGGTCCGCGTACATGTGCACCTGGCCCGAGACGTTGCGGGCGGCCCGCCCGATCGTCTGGATCAGCGAGGTGCCGGAGCGCAGGAAGCCCTCCTTGTCCGCGTCCAGGATCGCCACCAGCGACACCTCCGGCAGGTCCAGGCCCTCGCGCAGCAGGTTGATGCCGACCAGCACGTCGTACCTGCCCGCGCGCAGCTCGCGCAGCAGCTCCACCCGGCGCAGGGTGTCCACGTCGCTGTGCAGGTACCGGACCCTGATGTCCAGGCCGAGCATGTAGTCGGTGAGGTCCTCGGCCATCTTCTTGGTCAGCGTGGTCACCAGGACGCGCTCGTCCCGCTCCACCCGCTTGCGGACCTCGTGCACCAGGTCGTCGATCTGGCCCTCGGTCGGCTTGACGATCACCTCCGGGTCGATCAGACCGGTCGGGCGGATGATCTGCTCGACCTGGCCGTCGCCGCGGGACAGCTCGTACGGGCCGGGCGTCGCCGACAGGTACACCGTCTGGTCGATCCGCCCCAGGAACTCCTCCCACTTCAGCGGGCGGTTGTCCATCGCGGAGGGCAGCCGGAAGCCGTGCTCCACCAGGGTGCGCTTGCGCGAGGCGTCGCCCTCGTACATCGCGCCGATCTGCGGGACGGTGACGTGCGACTCGTCGATGACCAGGAGGAAGTCCTCCGGGAAGTAGTCGAGCAGGGTGTTCGGCGGGGAGCCGGGCTCGCGGCCGTCGAAGTGCATCGAGTAGTTCTCGACGCCCGAGCAGGTGCCGATCTGGCGCAGCATCTCGATGTCGTAGGTGGTGCGCATGCGCAGCCGCTGGGCCTCCAGCAGCTTGCCCTGCTTCTCCTGCCGGGCGAGCGTCTCCTCCAGCTCCTTCTCGATGCCGGTGATCGCCCGCTCCATGCGCTCCGGGCCGGCCACGTAGTGCGAGGCGGGGAAGACGTACACCGACTCGTCCTGGCTGATGATCTCGCCGGTGAGCGGGTGCAGGGTGTACAGCGCCTCGATCTCGTCGCCGAACATCTCGATCCGGACGGCCAGCTCCTCGTAGACCGGGAAGATCTCGATGGTGTCGCCGCGGACCCGGAAGGTGCCGCGGGTGAAGGCCACGTCGTTGCGGGCGTACTGGATGTCCACGAAGCGGCGCAGCAGGACGTCCCGGTCGATCTCCTCGCCGACCTTGAGCGGGACCATCCGGTCCACGTACTCCTGCGGGGTGCCGAGGCCGTAGATGCAGGACACCGACGCGACCACGATCACGTCCCGCCTGGTGAGCAGCGAGTTGGTCGCCGAGTGCCGCAGCCGCTCGACCTCCTCGTTGATCGAGGAGTCCTTCTCGATGTAGGTGTCCGTCTGCGGGACGTACGCCTCGGGCTGGTAGTAGTCGTAGTACGAGACGAAGTACTCGACCGCGTTGTTCGGCAGCAGCTCGCGGAACTCGTTCGCCAGCTGGGCGGCCAGCGTCTTGTTCGGCGCCATCACCAGGGTGGGCCGCTGCAACCGCTCGATCATCCAGGCCGTGGTGGCCGACTTGCCGGTGCCGGTGGCGCCGAGCAGGACGACGTCCTTCTCCCCGCCCTTGACCCGCCGCTCCAGCTCGGCGATCGCCGCCGGCTGGTCCCCGTTCGGCTGGAAGGGACTGACGACCTCGAAGGGCGTCACTGACCGCTCAATACTCGTGATGGGTCGCACGAGTCCACCGTACGACCCACCACCGACAAGCGGCGCAGGTTCCTCAGGCCGCGTGCGCCTCGAACGTTATGGCGGGCTCGCGGGCCGGGTCGATGCGGACGACCGAGTCGAAGGCGGCGGCGAGGCGCTCGATCAGCGGCAGGGTCGGCCCGATGCCGCTCTCCTCGATGCTCTCGACGGTCTCCCCGTCCAGCCCGGCCCGCTCCGCGAGCTCGGCGAGGGTCCAGCCGAGGGCGGAGCGGCGGGCGTACACGGCCTCGACCAGTCGGTCCGCCGCACGCTCGACCGCACGGCACTCGGGGAGCGGACACTGCTGTAGCCACTCGCGTACCTCGGGTTCGATCTCGATCGAGTAGCCCGCTGCGGGCCTGCCACCGGCCATGCGTCCCCCTCCGCTCCGCGAGGGAACAGCGCCCGAACGGGGCGGAGGTTACGGACTCAGGACTCAGCCCTTCGCGCTGTCGCGGGCCAGGGCGACCAGGCGGGAGACGGCGCGGAGGTACTTCTTGCGGTAGCCGCCGCGGAGCATGTCGTCGGGGAAGACCTGGTCGAAGGGCAGGCCGGAGGCGGTGATGGGGAGTTCGCGGTCGTACATCCGGTCGGCGAGGACGACCAGGCGCAGGGCGGTGGACTGGTCGTCGACCTGGCGGACGCCGCGCAGGCAGACGGCGGTGACGTCGTCGAGCAGCGCGCCGTAGCGGCTGGGGTGGACGGCGGAGAGGTGGGCGAGGAGGGTGTCGAAGTCGTCCAGGGAGGCGCCGGGGGTCCGGGCGGCGACGGCGTCGACGGCCGCGTCGGGGTAGGGCGGCGGGGCGTCCGGGAGGCCGCGGTGGCGGTAGTCCTGGCCGTCGATCCGCATCGGGCGGAAGTGCGCGGACAGGCCCTGGATCTCGCGCAGGAAGTCGGCGGCGGCGAAGCGGCCCTCACCGAGCTTCTCCGGCAGGGTGTTCGAGGTGGCGCAGAGCTTGACGCCGTTCTCGACGAGGCGGCCGAGCAGGGTGGAGACCAGGACGGTGTCGCCCGGGTCGTCGAGCTCGAACTCGTCGATGCACAGCAGCGTGTGCCCGGAGAGGGTCCGGACGGCCTGCTGGAAGCCGAGCGCGCCGACCAGGTTGGTCAGTTCGACGAAGGTGCCGAAGGCCTTGGGGCCGGGGGCGGCGTGCCAGAGCGAGGCGAGCAGGTGGGTCTTGCCGACGCCGTAGCCGCCGTCGAGGTACACGCCGGCCGGGCCGGTGGGCGCGGGGGCGGAGCGGCGGAACCAGCTGCGCTTGGGTGCGGAACCGTTTCCCCCGCCGAGGGTGGCGGCGAACTGCTCCAGGACCTGGACGGCCTCGTACTGGCTGGGCTGGTTCGGATCCGGAATGTACGTCCCGAAGCTCACGTCGGAGAACCGGGGCGGCGGGACCATCTCGGCGACCAGCCGCTCGGCGGGCACGACGGGGCGGCGGTCGGCGAGCGCGATCGGGGAGCCGGCCGCACTCGCGGCGGCTATGGACTCGGTCGCGGTGTCGGGGCGGGGGGCTGCTGGCACGTTAGTAGAGGGTACGCCTGGTGGAGACCCCCTCGGGACGGGCGGCCGGTGGAAGACTGGTGGCATGCAACAGTTGATCAGCCCGCTGGACGAGCCGGTCGCCGACCCGGCCTCGCTGGAGTCGCTCGCCGCCGTCTACGCGTACCCCGACCAGGTGAATCGGGGGCGGCCCTGGCTGCGCGCCAACATGGTGGCCGGCCTGGACGGCGGGGCGAAGCTGGAGGGCCTCTCGGAGGGCCTGTCCGGGGACGCCGACAAGCGGATCTTCGGTGTGCTGCGCGCGCTGTCGGACGTGGTGCTGGTGGGCGCGGAGACGGTCCGCGCGGAGGGCTACCGGCCGGCCCGGGCCCGGGCCGAGTTCGCGGCGGCGCGGGCGGCGGCCGGGCAGGCCCCGGCTCCGGCGATCGCGGTCGTGAGCCGTTCGCTGACCCTGGACCTGACCGCGCCGCTGTTCACCGCCCCGTCGGTCAGGACGGTGGTGATCACCACCGCGGACGCGCCCGAGGAGCGCCGCCGGGCGGTCGCCGAGGTGGCCGACCTGGTGCTCGCCGGGGAGGGGTCGGTGGACCTGCGGGCGGGCGTGTCGGCACTGGTGGAGCGGGGCTGGACGCGGTTGCTGAGCGAGGGCGGCCCGCGGCTGCTGGGACAGCTGGCGGCGGCGGGTCTGCTGGACGAGTTGTGCCTGTCACTGGCTCCGTTGATCACGGGCGGCGACGCGCCGCGCATCATCCACGATGCGGAAATGCCTGACGTGCAGCGGATGCGGCTGGTCTCATTGATCGAGCAGAAAGGATTCCTCTTCACCCGCTACCTGCGTCCGCCGACCCCGTGACCGACGGGTCGTGATCCCGTTAATGCGATGCCGGGGCCCGGGGGCCGGTCACTGGAAGGGACTCACGTGTTCAAGACGGTACTGATGATCGAAAAGGCTCTCTCCGCCGCGGACGTGGAACTCGTCACCACGCTCCACAGCGACGAGAAGGTCTCCTTCGTCGTCCTGATGCAGCCGCGCGGCAAGCAGGACGAGCTGCTGCGGGCGCTGGACGACGTGGCGCTCGGCCACCTCGACAAGGTGGTGCACGAGCACGACGAGTCCGAGTCCGAGCCGACCGTGGCCTCCGAATCGCTCGAACACAGCCTGCGCCACCTGCGCGCGGCCGGGGCCGAGGCGGTCGGCGAGCTGGTCGAGGAGAAGCCCCTGGACCGGCTGCGGACGGCGGTCGAGGAGCACCGGGCGGACGAGGTGGTGGTGCTCACCTCGCCGCACTTCGTGGAGGAGTTCTTCCACCGCGACTGGGCCTCCCAGGCCCGGCACAAGGTGGGGGTCCCGGTGCTACGGCTGTTCGCCAGCGACTCCTAGGGATCCCGGCCGGTGGTGCAGAATCGTCCTTGCGGTCCGCCCGCGAGGACGATTCCCCATCCCGTCCGCCCGACCATTCCGCCCCCGCCCTACGGAGCCCCGCCTTGAACGACGCCGCGCACGACCTGCACGCCCCGCACTTCATCGGCATCGGCGGCGCCGGGATGTCCGGCCTGGCGAAGATCCTCGCGGTGCGCGGCGCCAGCGTCTCCGGCAGCGACTCCAAGGAGTCCGAGACCGTCCTCGCGCTGCGCGCCCTCGGCGCGACCGTGCACGTCGGCCACGCCGCCGAGCACGTGCCGGACGGCACCAGCAGCGTGGTGGTCTCCAGCGCGATCCGCGCCGACAACCCGGAGCTGGCCGCCGCCCACGAGCGCGGCATCCCGGTGGTGCACCGCTCCGACGCGCTGGCCGCCCTGATGGGCGGCCGCCGGGCGCTGGCGGTGGCCGGCACCCACGGCAAGACCACCACCACCAGCATGCTCGCCGTCGCCCTCGGCGAACTGGGCCTGGACCCGTCCTACGCGATCGGCGGCGACCTCGACACGCCCGGCTCCAACGCCCACCACGGCGCCGGCGAGATCTTCGTCGCCGAGGCCGACGAGAGCGACCGCAGCTTCCACAAGTACGCGCCCGAGGTGGCGATCGTGCTCAACGTGGAGCTGGACCACCACGCCAACTACGCCTCGATCGAGGAGATCTACGAGTCCTTCGAGACCTTCGTCGGCCGGATCACCCCCGGCGGCACCCTGGTGGTCTCCGCCGACCACGACGGCGCCCGCGAGCTGACCGCCCGGGTGGCCGGCCGCGCGGGCCTCACCGTGGTGACCGTCGGCGCCGCCGAGGACGCCGACGTCCGGGTCCGCTCGGTGGTCGCCCGCAGCATGACCAGCGAGGTCACCGTCGAGCTGGACGGCGCCGAGCTGTCCTTCACCGTCTCGGTGCCCGGTCGGCACTACGCGCACAACGCGGTCGCCGCGCTGGCCGCCGGCGTCGCGCTGGGCGTCCCGGCCGCCGACCTGGCCAAGGCCCTCGGCGCCTACACCGGCGTGCGGCGCCGGCTCCAGCTCAAGGGCGAGGCCGGCGGCGTCCAGGTGATCGACTCCTACGCCCACCACCCCACCGAGATGACCGCCGACCTGGAGGCGATCCGGGAGGGCCTGGAGGGCGAGGGCCGGGTGCTGGTGGTCTTCCAGCCGCACCTGTTCAGCCGCACCCAGCAGCTCGCCGAGGAGATGGGCCGGGCGCTGGCGCTGGCCGACGCCTCGGTGGTGCTGGACATCTACCCGGCCCGCGAGGACCCGATCCCCGGCGTGACCAGCGAGCTGATCATCGACGCCGCCCACCGGGCCGGCGCCGACGTCACCGCCGAGCACTCCTTCGCCGCCGCCCCCGCCGTGCTGGCCGGCCTGGCCCGCCCCGGCGACCTGCTGCTCACCATGGGCGCCGGCGACGTCACCAACCTGGGCCCCGCCATCCTGGACGAGATCCGGGGAAGCGTGCAGCACCTCTCGAACGTTGCCTCCAACGTCTGACGTACCCCGACCGGGAGCCGTGATGAGCTACGAGATCGAGAAGACCGAGGCCGAGTGGCGGGACGAGCTGAGCCCCGAGGAGTACCACGTGCTCCGCGAGGCCGGCACCGAACGCCCGTTCACCGGTGAGTACACCGACACCAAGACCGTCGGCGTCTACGGCTGCCGGGCCTGCGGCGCGGAGCTGTTCAGCTCCGAGACCAAGTTCGACAGCCACTGCGGCTGGCCGTCGTACTACGCGCCGCTGGCCGGGGACCGGGTCCAGTACATCGAGGACACCACGCTCGGCATGCGCCGGGTCGAGGTGCGCTGCGCCCGCTGCGGCGGGCACCTGGGCCACGTGTTCGAGGGCGAGGGCTACGGCACGCCGACGGACCAGCGCTACTGCATCAACAGCGTCTCGCTGACGCTCAAGCCGGCCGAGTAGCACCGGCGATCAGCACGAAGGCCCGGGCACGCGCCCGGGCCTTTCCGCTCATCCGGCGACCGGGGCGAAGCGGACCGGGAGGTGGACCAGGGCGCGGTGGAACGGGCCGGGGCGCCAGAGCAGGTCCTCGGCCGGGGTGGCCGGTTCGAGGTCGCTGAGCCGGCTGGTCAGCTGCTCGATCGCGGTGATCGCGATCAGCAGCGCCGGGTCGCGGGCCGGGCAGCCGTGCGGGCCGGCCGCCCAGGCCAGGTGGGCGCTCTCGCCGCTGCGCAGTTCGGTGCCGTCGGTGGGCGGCGCGGCCTGCGAGTTGGCGGCCGCGTAGGAGACCAGCACCAGGGTGCCGGCCGGGATCTCCCGGCCGTGGAAGGTGATGTCGTAGCGCGGGTAGTGGGCGGAGAGGTTGGCCAGCGGCGGCTCGTGCCAGAGCACCTCGTCGATCGCCTGGTAGGCGGTCATCGCGCCGCCGATGAGGGAGCCAGCGTAGCGGGCGTCGGTGAGCAGGCGCAGCAGGGCGTTGCCGATCAGGTTGGTGGTCGGCTCGTGCCCGGCGATCATGGTGAGGGTGATCTGCCGGATCACCTCGTCGTCGTCCAGCCCGGCCGGGTGGGTGACGAACCAGGAGGTGAGGTCGTGCCGGGGCCGCTCGCGCCGTTCGACGACCATGGCGGTGACCACCGCGACGAGGTCCCCGTACGCGGCGACGGCCTTCTCGGTGGACTCGATGCTCCCGGCGATCCCGGCGACCAGTCGGGCGCGGTGCTCCTCGGGCACGCCGAACCAGGTGGTGAGGACGAAGGCCGGCAGCTGGCGTGCGTACTCGGCGATCAGGTCGGCGGTGCCGGCCGCCTCGAAGCGGTCGATCAGCTGGTGGGCGACCTCGGCGACCCGGCGCTGGAGCCGGTGCGGTTCGAGCAGGGCGAGGCCGTCGGTGATCACCGCGCGGTAGCGCGCGTGCACCTCGCCGTCGCTGAACAGGGCGGTCGGGCGGTAGCCGAGCACCGGCAGCAGCGGGTTGTCGGGGGCGACGGTACGCTGCCAGGCGCGGGAGTCCTTGGAGAAGGTGTCGGTGTCGCGCAGCAGGTCCAGGGCGGCCTGGTAGTCGGTGACCAGCAGGGCCTCGACGCCGGGCGCGATCTCCACCGGGGCGACCGCGCCGTAGCGGCGCAGCCGGTCGTAGACCAGCTGCGGGTCGGCGGCGAAGACCGGGCCGTAGATCGGGGTCGGGCGGGTGTCGGTGGTCACGGGCGCTCCTCGGCGGCGGAGGCGGCGGGGTCGGCAGGGGCGGCGGGGTCGGCGGCGTCCACAGGGTCGGCGGCGGGATCGGTGGGCAGGCCGTCGAGGACGTGCTCGGCCAGCGCGATCAGCGCGTCCAGGCTGGCACCGCGCTCGCGGGCGTCGCAGAGCAGCAGCGGGGTGGCGGGGTGCAGGTCCAGGTGGGTGCGCAGCACCTCGACCGAGTGGACCGGCGCGTCCGGGAAGCAGTTGACGGCGACGGCGTAGGGCAGGCCCTGTTCCTCGACCATGTCCATGATCTCGAAGGAGTCGGCGAGCCGGCGGGTGTCCGCGAGCACCAGGGCGCCGAGGGCGCCACGGGCGATGTCCTGCCAGAGCGGGAAGAAGCGGCGCTGGCCGGGGGTGCCGAACATGTAGAGCACGAGGTTGCCGGGCAGGGTCAGTCGGCCGAAGTCGACGGCGACCGTGGTGGTGGCCTTCTCGGGCAGGCCGGCCAGGTCGTCCACCGGCCGTCCGGTCTCGGTCATCGCCTCCTCGGTGTGCAGGGTGGCGATCTCGGAGAGGGTGCGGATGAGCGTCGTCTTGCCGACCCCGAACGGGCCGGCCACCACCAGCTTCATCAGCGTCTGGTCCCGGTCGGGCAGGTAGCCCACCCGGCTCGGCCGGTCGGCCGGGCTACCGGAGCGCACGGAGTCCAACGAGGAGCCTCTCGACGATGGAGCGGTCGGTCTGCTGGGCGCGCGGGATCGGCGCGCGGGCGCGCAGGCAGCCCGCCTCGACCAGGTCGGCCGCGAGGAAGACGGTGGCGCTGACCGGCAGGCACAGGTGCGCGGCGGCCTCCACCACGGTCAGCGCACCGGGGCGCAGCAGTTCCCAGAGCCGCTGGTGTTCGGGTTCCAGCTCGCGGGGCGGTTCGGTGCTGTCCGCGAACAGCACGGTGAGCCGGTCGAAACCGGCGCTGCCGGGGCGGCTGCGCCCACCGGTGGCCAGGTAGGCGGGCACCATCCGCCTGCGGGGTACGGCGGTCATGACCGGACGGTGGTGTCCTGCTGCCGGGTCGGGCTCGCGAGGGCGCGGCCCAGGGCGGCGACCTGCACCTGCATCTGGTAGGCCACGTTGCCGAGTTGGGCCTCCGGGGAGGTGAACACGGCGAGCGAGGTGTTCTCCCCGGCCGGGACGACGACGGCGTAGCCGAGGTCGGACTCGACCACGGTCTGGGCCAGCCGGGGCCGCTCGGTGCCGGTGAAGGCGCTGGTGAACGCGCGGGCGGCGGCGTGCACGGTGGCGGTCATCGCGGCGACCCGCTCGGCGGAGGCGCGGTCGAGCCCGTCCGAGGCTCCCTCGACGAGGCCGTCACCGGTGGCGATGACCGCGTGCAGCACCCCCGGCAGCTCCAGCAGCGGGGTCAGCACCCACGAGATCTCGTCGGTGGTGGTCGGGCTGGGTGTGCTGCTCACTGCTCGGCTCCTTCGGGGGTCGGGGCGGGCGGGCGGCCGGTGGTGTGGACACCGGCTTCGCGGGCGGCCGCGGTCGGGCCGCTCCCGCCGGTCGTGCTGGTCTCGCGGGCGGCCTGCGCGACGGCGGCGCGGCCGGAGTCGGTGCCCTGCTGGAGCGCCTGCCAGTGGGCGGCGGCGCGTTCGGGCGTCCGCTCGGGGGCCCGGGCGGGCGGCTCGGCCGGGGCGGCGGACGGCCGGGCGGCGGGCTCGGGGGCGCCGGGGCCGGGGCCGGGGCCGTCGGCGGTGACCGGTCGGCGCCGTCGTCGGCTGGGCAGGCCGGTGCCGTCGTCGACCGGGCCGGCGGGGCCGGCCGGCGCGTCGGGCACCGCGTGGATGGCGGGCGCGGGGTGCGGGCCCGGCTGGTTGTGCCGGTCGGCGAGCGGGGGCGGGCCGTCGCCCTCGTCGGCGTCGCGCATCGGCGGGACGGCCTGGACGGTGGGCGCGGGGGCCGGGCCGGCGCCGGCCCGCAGCGGCAGCGGGGTGAGCACCGACAGCGGCTGCTCGTCGTCGACGACGGTCACCAGTGCGGCCGGGATGCGCAGGATGGTGCGCATCCCGCCGTACGGCGAGGGCTCGATGTGACAGGAGAAGCCGTACTGGCGGGCCAGTTTGCCGATCACCGCGAAGCCGGTCTTGGGCGGGTTGCCGAGTTCGGTGAGCAGGACGTCGGGCGGGCCTGCCAGCAGCCGGCGGGCCCGGCGCAGCTGGTCGTCGTCCATGCCGATGCCGCTGTCGTCGATGATCACCAGCGCGCCGCGGCCGCCCTGCTGGACGGTGACCGGGATGTCGGTCTCCGGGTGCGAGTAGGCGGAGGCGTTGGCGAGGAGTTCGGCGACGGTGATGGCCAGCGGCTCGGCGGCCCGCGCGACCACGGCGAGGCGCTGCTCCCGCAGGTGGTTGGCGACCTTGATCCGGGCGTAGCCGGGCACCCGGGAGAGTGCGCCGACCACCACTTCGGCGAGCGGCGAGTCGGTGCGGGCCAGGCCGGGCCAGGCCTCGCAGAGCACGGCGACGGTCTGGATCCGGCGCAGCGCGACCTCGTTGCGGAAGTCGACCTCCAGCAGCCGGGGGTCGTCGTTGTCGTGCTGGAGCTGCTGGACCAGGCTCTGGATCTGGTACAGCAGGGTCTGGATCCGGGAGGTGGCGCCGCGCATGGCGGCGCGGGCGGCGGCGTCGACCCGTTCGCGCTCGTCGGTGAGGGCGGCGGAGGCGGCGTCCAGGACGGACTGCAGCGCCCGGACGGCCTCGGGGCCGACGGCCTGCGGGTCCAGCGGGCCGACCAGCGGGGCGTTGGCGTGGCTGAGCCTGACGGCGGTGGCGGCCACCCGTTCCTGGGCGAGGTGGCCGATCTCGGCGAGCAGGGCGGCGGTGTGCTCCTCGGCGGCGGTGAGCCGCCGTTCGGCCTCCCCGGCCCGGGTGCTCGCGGCGGCGGCCCGCTGGTCGGCCTCCCGGGTGGCGTCCTCGGCGGCGCGGGCACGGCTCTCGGCCTCCCGGGTGCGCTCCTCGGCGGCCCGGTAACGGCTCTCGGCGTGCTGGGCCTCCTCGGTGGCGCGCCGGGCGGCCTCCTGCGCCTCGCGCAGTTGCTGCTCGGCGCGGGCCAGTCGGCCTTCGGCGGTGCGGGCGCGTTCCTCGCCGTGGCCGCGGGCGGTCTCGGCGGCGACCGCCCGGGTGAGGGCCCGGGCCCGGCCGCGGGCGAGCACGCCCGCCGTCGCGGCGGCGACCAGCGCCAGGGCGATCAGCGCGATCTGCGTCATCGAAGTCCTCGGGGGTCCTGGCGGGTTGGCTGCTGGGGCCGGGGCCGGTGGTCCGCCCCGGGCGCGGCGGGCGGTCGGGCCCGGGAGATCAGTCCCGGGCGGCGGCGTGCGGGCGCGGGCTGCGGGCGGCGTCCTCGGCCAGTTCGCGGGCCACCTGGGCGACCTGGCCCATGGCCTCCAGGACGTTCGGCACCTCGGTGCCGTCCAGGTGCCGGTACTCGGCGGCGACGGTGAGCACCAGCCGCTCGGGCAGGCCGAGTTCGGGGTGGCGCTGCTCGGCTATCACCCGCCGGGCGGCGTCCAGCGCGGGTATTCCGGCGGTGTGCAGGGCGTGCGCGCGCTCCCGGACGTACGTCAGGTAGGCGATGTGGTGGCGGACGCCGTCGCGGTCGAGCACCGGGCCGTGGCCGGGGACGAAGATCTCGGCGCCGGTGGCCAGGATCCGCTCGCAGGCGGTGATCACGTTCTCCAGCGGGCCGGCCCAGTGCACCGGGTGGTCGCCGGGGTACTCGGGGGTCGAGCCGAAGATCACGTCGCCGGTGAAGACGGCGCGCTGGTACGGGAGGTGGACGATCAGGTCGCCGCCGGTGTGGGCGGCGGGCAGGCCGGTCACCTGCACCGGGTACTCACCCACCCGCAGTTCCAGCTCGCCGGTGAAGACGGTGTCCGGGTGCACGGGGTCGGTGGCGGACCAGTCGAACCGCCCGAAGTGCTCCCTGAGGTAGCCGCCGAGCGGGGAGTCCGGGTCGCCGCCGACGACGAGGGCGTGCTGCTGCTGCGGGGTGGGCTCGTAGTGGATGTGCTCCAGCGCCTCGCGGGTGGAGATCACCTCGGCGTCCGGGACGACTCCGGCGCCCCACAGGTGGTCGCCGTTGGCGTGGGTGACGATCACCCGGTCGACCTCGACCCCGGCCGGCAGCAGGCGGCGGCTGGCGGCGAGGAACTCCCCGGCCAGGGTGGGGTCGTAGGGGGTGTCGATCCAGAGCGCGGTCTTCGCCGAAACCAGCAGCCCGCAGTTGGCCAGGCCCCAGCCCCGCTTCGGGGGGAGCCACACGTGCAGGTCCTCGGCAATCGCGCTCACGTTCGCACGGTTGATCGTCATGTGCGCGATTATGCCCAAAGCGTGTCAGGGTCGGGGCAAAACCTGTGCGGACAGTAGGAGTTACTGCCCCAAACTCTCCCGAGCTGTCCGGTTTCGCCCCCTGTGGTCGAGACCAATCGTCTCAACCGTCGGGACGGCCCGTGGACACCTCGCCCCGGAATCCCGACGGGACGTCGGACCGGGGCGCGGGCAGGGTGCGGCAGACCTCGACCGTGACGTCGACGGTGTCCAGGCCTATCACCCGCCCCTCCACCGCGACGAATCCTTTCTCCCCCGAGCGGAAGAGCGCCGCCAGCGGGGAGTTGCGGCTCGCCGCGGCCAACGCCTCCACCGCCATCGCGGAGCCGAAGGCGAACACCCCGCACAGCACGACGCAGGGCGCCTGCCGGGGCGTGCGGGTCACGAAGATGAAGCCGTGGTCACGGATCAGCTCCCCGGCCGGGTTGTACAGCGCCTCGAAGGTCATTCCGCCCCACCGGGCCCGGGCCTCGTCCGGGTACTCGATGGCGAAGTCCGGGAACACCGCGTCCAGCACGCCGGCGGAGTAGGAGTTGACGCTCGGGCCGCCGATCGAGAAGGTCGGCATCCGCGGGTCCTGCGCGCCGGCCACCACCAGTTCGATCGTCGCCTTCCGGTTGACCTTCCGCAGCAGGTCGGTGAGCCCCGCTATCGCCCTGGCCTCGGCCATCGGCATGAACAGCACGTTCTTCGGCCCGCGGCTGGTCAGCTGGCAACCATCCGTGGTGAACGCGAACTCCGCGACCTCGATGCTCGGCGTGATGATCTGCACCCGGCTGTACGGCGCCAGCAGCGCCCGCAGGAAGCCGTAGCGCAGGAACAGTCTGGTCCGGGCAAGGGAGCGGGCCGCGAGGAATCCGATCACGGCCGGAACCGATGCGATGAACACCTGGAGCAGGATCTCCATATCATCCCCACGGAGGAAGACTCGACCACGAACTGTGTGCCCTGGTTAAGTCCCCGCCGTGGCCGAAAATACCCACCTCACGGCAATACCGAGCGTCAGAATCACCGCACCGAGGGTTACTTCAAGCGCTTGATCCCCTTGCGCTCCCCGGCGCACCGCTCGTACCCCAGCCACGCGTTGATCGCGAGCATCGGCGCATTGGTCGCGTCGTTGGAGGTGTACGCGCGCCGGTAGCCCGCCGCGGCCGCCAGGCGCAGCGACTCCAGCTTGGCCAGCTTGCTCAGCCCGCGCCCGCGGAACTCCCGGCGGCAGGCGGTGAACGCGGACCAGTAGCGGTCCACCCCGTCGGTCTGCGCCAAGCTGAGCGCGGCCGGCTCGCCGTCCACCACGGCGACGACGGTCAGCTCCCGGTCCAGGTCCGGTCGGGCCCAGTCGCCCCGCAGCCAGTCCTCGTAGTCCAGCGCGTCCATCGGCACCTCGCCGGGCTCGTCCCGGATGGCGTCCGCCTCGACCAGGAACAACGGGCGCGGGTCGGCCGCCCAGTCGGCGGCCGGACGCAGCTCGACGCCGGCCGGCCGTACGGGTGCCTGCGGCAGCGGCAGCGTCAAGTCCCGTCCGCCGAACTGCGCCGAGCGCCCGAGCTCGTAGCCCCGGGCGGCGGCGAAGGCCGACGAGCCGGGATCGTCGTCCACCCAGGTGTGCAGCTCGACCACCCCGTGCCCGGCCAGGTGCCGTTCGGCCGCGGCCAGCAGCGCGGTGGCCGCGCCGAGCCGCCGGAACTCCGGCAGCACGCTGCCGTTGGCGTACCCGACGCCGGTGGTCGTCGTCCCGAGCACCACCGCACAGCGCACCGCGCCGACCACCCGGCCGTCCAACTCGGCGACGAAGGTGCGGAAGTGTTCGCCCGGGCTCTGCCGGTCGTTCAGCCAGAGCAGGGCCTCGGCGGTCATCACCAGGTGTTCGCGCCCGGCCCGGTGGGCGGCGGCCACGGCCTCGGCGTCGTCGGGGCGGAAATCACGGATCGTCAAAGAAGTCATGGGTTCCCACGCTAGCCCCGCCGACCCGTCCGGCGCCTCCGAATTTCCCCCCGCCGGTGCGCCCCACCTGCGGCAACGCCCCCGGCTCGGGACCAAAGTCCCTCACCCCCGCGGCGGCAAGCTCAAATAATGCTCTGAGAAGACCGGGCGGGGCTTGGCAACCACCCCACCCGGGGACATCCTCTGCAACACGGCCGCGCGGTCCTGGCGACGAAGCCCGCACCGCCCGACGGCCTCCCCACCCGGCCCTCCGAAGGGGGCGAACCGATGACCTCCCCTGCTCTGGACCTGCCCGGCTCCGCCACCCCGGCGCGGGGCGGCGCACCCCGCCTCGGCGTCGGCCTCGGCTGGCGCAGCGAGATCGACACCGTCGTCGAACGCCAACCCGGCCTGGACTGGGTCGAGGTGGTCGCCGAGAACATCTGCGCCGACCACCTGCCCGAGTCCCTGACGGTCCTGCGCGCCCGTGGCGTCACCGTCATCCCGCACGGCGTCGCGCTCGGCCTCGGCGGCGCCGACCTGCCCGACCCCGCCCGGCTCGCCAAGCTCGCCGGGGCGGCGCTCGCCCTCGACTCCCCGCTGGTCACCGAGCACCTGGCGTTCGTCCGGGCCGGCGGCCTGGAGGCCGGCCACCTGCTGCCCGTCCCGCGCACCCGGGACTCGCTGCGGGTGATCGCCGAGAACGTCCGGATCGCCCAGGACCAGCTCCCGGTGCCGCTCGCCCTGGAGAACATCGCCGCCCAGCTGGCCTGGCCCGACGACGAGCTGACCGAGGGGCAGTTCCTCGCCGAACTCGTCGAACGCACCGGCGTCCGACTGCTGATCGACGTCGCCAACCTGCACACCAACCGGGTCAACCTCGGCGTCGACCCGGCCGCCGAACTGGACCGCCTGCCGCTGGAGGCGCTCGCCTACGTCCACGTCGCCGGCGGCACCCTGGTCGACGGTGTCTGGCACGACACCCACGCCCACCCCGTCACCGAGCCGGTGCTGGAGGTCCTGGCCGAACTCTGCGCACGGGTCGCACCACCCGGCGTCCTGCTGGAGCGGGACGCCGACTTCCCGCCGCCGACCGAACTGGCCGGCGAACTGGACGCCATCCGCCGGGTGCTGGAGGGGAGCACCCGGCGGATGGCCGACCCGGCCCCCCGCGACGCGCCTCGGGAGGCCTGGTCCCGCCACCCCTCAGTCGCGTGCCCGAGCGGCTCCCGTGCCAGGCTGGCGCGGCGCCAGGAGGACCTGCTCGCCGCCCTGGTGGCCGGCGGGCCCGTCCCGCCCGGCTTCGACCCGGACCAGGTCCGCGCCCAGTCCACCGGCCTGGCCACCAAACGGCGGGACACCGTCGCCAAGGTGGCCCCCGAACTGCCCCGCCTGCTCGGCCGGCCGTACGGGCCGCTGTTCCTCGACTACGCCCGCCGGCACCCGCAGACCGGCGGCTACCGCGCCGACGCCCGGGCCTTCGCCGCCTGGGCACTCACCGACGGCGGCCCGCTCGCCGCCGACCACCGCCGGGCCCTGGAGCAGTGGCTCCGCCCGGCCCCCGAGCGGGCACCCGGCCCGCTCGCCCGCCTGCGCCAGGCCCTGCGGCGCTGAGCATCCGCCTTCACCGCACACCGCGGCCGCGTACTCGTCTTCACCGCACACCTCGGGGGAACCGCCCATGTGGCACAACACCTACTTCGTCATCCCCGCCGTCCTGCTGGCGGCGGCCTCGCTGTACGCGTCCCGGACCAGGCAGCGGGTCGGCCACGTCCCGCACGTCCAGGGCCTGCCCGGCCGCGGCCTGCCGCTGATGGACGCCGCCTTCCTGTCCGGCGGCCCCGGCCGGGTCTTCGACACCGCCCTGGTCCGGATGCACCTCTCCGAGCGGGCCGTGATCAGCCGCGCCGGCCTGGTCACCCTCACCGGCCACAAGCCGTACGACGCCGTCGACCAGGCCGTCCTGGACGCCGTCGGCCCGGGCGGCAGCCGTGAACTCGCCCCGCTGCGCCGCGCCGTGATGCGCTCCGCCGCCGTGCAGGAGATCGGCGACCGGCTCGCCGACCGCGGCCTGATGCGCCGCCCCGAGCGGCTGCGGCGGGCCCGCACCGCCCGGCGGCTGCTCTGGCTCGCCCTGCTCGGCGCCGTCGTCTCCACCGTCCTCGCCCACGTGCTGGACGGCGCCGGCTCCGACCGCCCCGCGCTGTGGATCCCGGTGCTGCTCCTGCTCATCGGCGGGCTCAGCCTGCTCGTCACCCGGCCGGCCAAGGGCCGGATCACCCCGGCCGGGGAGCGCCAGCTCTCCCTGATGAAGATCGGCACGCCGTGGACGCCGAGCGCCGGCCTGTCCCCGAAGATGACCGGCGGCGTGCTGCTGGGCGCCCTCGCGCTCGGCGGGCTGGCCGCCGCCGGGCTGGAGGACGACGAGCTGCAGTCCGCGATGCTGGCCGCGGCCGCCCAGGACGAGGCGATGAAGTCGGCCGCCGCGAGCTCCTACGCCTCCGCCTCGACGAGCTCCTCCTCCAGCTCCTCCACCGGTGGCTCGTCCGGGTCCTCCTGCGGGGGCTCCGCGTCCTGGTGCGGCTCCTCCCACTCCGGCTCCTCCGGCTGCGGGGGAAGCAGCAGCAGCTGCGGATCCTCGTCCTCCAGCTGCGGCTCCGGCTCCAGCAGTTGCGGCTCCTCCTCGTCGAGCTGCGGGTCGTCCTCCTCCAGTTGCGGGTCGTCCTCGTCGAGCTGCGGTGGCGGCGGCGGCTGCGGCTCCTGACGTCACAGTTCGGTATCGCGGTCCGGGAAGCCGTTCCCCGCGCCATCGGCCCAGGCATACAACAAGCCCATGTGGTTGCTGTTCCTGATACCGGCGTGCGTCGCGGCGGTCCTCTCGTGTCTCCGGCTGGTCCGGACGACCGCCACCGCCGACGCCCTGACCGAGGCGGACGGCCTGCGCCCGCCCGAGGCCGTCGGGATCGGGCTGTACGAGACGGCCTACCTGGCCGGCGGCCCGGACCGGGTGGTCGAACTCGCCCTCGTCCTGATGGCCGGCCGGGGCCGGCTGCACCTGGCGCACACCGGCTGGACCACGGTGGTCGACCCCAGGGGCCGCAGCCGCCTGGAGCGCGCGGTCATCGCCACCGTCGGCCCCGACGGCCAGTGCCGCACCGACGAGCTGCGCCGGGCGATGGCCGAGCACCCGACCGTCCTGGAGATCGGCGCCCGGCTCTCGCTGGCCGGCCTGGCCACCCCGGCCCTGGTCCAGCGCAGCACCGTCCTGGTGGTCCGGCAGGTGCGGCACGCGCTGCTGCTGACGCTCCTCCTGCTGGCCGCCGCGCTGGCCCTCAGCGGCTTCACCGGCGGCGACACCGTCGCCCCGGTCGCCTGGTTCTCGCTGCCGCTGGTGCTCACCTCGGGCACCCTGCTGATGGCCCGGGTCGACGTCTACCCCTACACCCGCTGGGCGTCCCCGGTCGGCCAGGAGGTGCTGCGCGAGGTCCGTCCGGCCCGCCAGCGCGGCCTCGCCGACGACGAGGAGCGCGAACTGCTCACCGCCGTCGCCATGAACGGCCCCGCCGTCCTCCCCGACCCCCGCCTGCGCGCCGCCCTCCGCCCCCACCGGACGTGACACGCGAAACGGGGCCCGCCGAAGCGGACCCCGTTCACCGATCCCGCGGAACTCAGGCCAGGCCGTTGAGCAGCTCGCTGACCGGCTTGCGGCGGCCGGTGAAGAACGGCACCTCCTCGCGGACGTGCAGCCGGGCCCGGGAAGGGCGCAGGTCGCGCATCAGGTCGACGATCCGGTGCAGCTCGTCCGCCTCGAAGGCGAGCAGCCACTCGTAGTCGCCGAGCGCGAACGAGGCCACCGTGTTGGCCCGCACGTCGGGGTAGCCACGGGCCATCTGGCCGTGCTCGGCGAGCATCGCGCGCCGCTCGGCGTCCGGCAGCAGGTACCACTCGTAGGAGCGGACGAACGGGTACACGCAGACGTAGTCGCGCGCGCGCTCGTCGGCGAGGAACGCCGGGATGTGCGACTTGTTGAACTCGGCGGGGCGGTGCAACGCCATGTTGGACCAGACCGGCTCCAGCTGGCGGCCCAGGCCGGTGCGGCGGAAGCGGTTGTACGCCTCCTGCAGGTCGTCCGAGTCCTCGGCGTGCCACCAGACCATGAGGTCGGCGTCCGCACGCAGACCGGACACGTCGTACGTGCCGCGCACCGTCACGTCCTTCGCGGCCAGCTGGGCGAACAGCTCGTCCACCTCGGCGGCCAGCGCCGTGCGGTCCTCGGGCAGCGCGCCCTTGAGCTTGAACACCGACCACATGGTGTAGCGGATGACCTGGTTCAGGTCGCGCGCCTTCTTCTTCTCCGGCTGCTGCTCAACGGTCTCAGTCATGCGCCCATTGTCCTCTCCGTGGAACCTTCCCCGGTTGCCGGGGTCAACAGTTTGTCGAGGGCGGCCACCGCGGCGGCCGCCGAGCCGATGCAGGCCGGAATGCCGACCCCGTCGTACGCGGCACCGCACAGCGCCAGTCCGCCCACCCCGGCCGCCGCGGTCCGAATCCGGGCCACCCGGTCCAGGTGGCCCACCGGGTACTGCGGCAGGCCCGCCCGGAAACGCGAGACGGCGGTGTCGTACGGCCGGGCGGTCAGGCCGATCGCCTCCCCGAGGTCCGCCAGCGACCGGGCCACCAGTTCCTCGTCCGGCAGTTCCAGCGCCTCCTCCTCGCGGTAGCGGCCCAGCGAGGTGCGCAGCAGGAACGCGTCCGGGGCGGAACGCTCCAGCCAGCCCCACTTGTTGGAGGAGAAGGTCGACGCCTTGATCCGCCTCCCGTCCACCGGCGGCACCAGGAACCCGCTGCCGACCGGCAGTTCCGCCAGGTCGGCCCGGCGGAACGCCAGGGTCACCAGCGCCATGCCCGCGTACTCGACGGTGTCCAGCTCGGCGGCCGCCGTCGGCGCGTCCGCGCGCAGCAACCGGGCGGCGGCCGGCGCCGGGACGGCCAGCACCACGGCGTCCGCGTGCAGCACCTCGCCGTCGCCGGTCACCACCCGCCAACCCCCGGGGGTGCGGCGCAGTCCGTCCACCGGCGCACCGGTGCGCAGGTCCACGCCCGCCTTCCGGCAGGCGGTGGCGACGGCTTCCGGCAGGGTGCCGAGCCCGCCGCGCAGGCCCTGGAACACCGGCGCACCAACCACCTTCGGCCGCGAGGCCAGCTCGTGCACCCCGTCGACCAGCGAGCCGCCGCCCCGCGCGATCGCCAGCAACTGCGGTACGGCGGCGCGCAGCGAGATCTCGTCGGCCCGCCCGGCGTAGACACCGCCCAGCAGCGGCTCGACCAGCCGGTCCACCACCTCCTGGCCCAGCCGGTCGGCGACGTAGCGGCCGATCGCCACGTCCTCCCCGACCTCGGTCGCGCCCTCGTGCCGGGCCCGCTCCAGCCCCTCGGCGGTGAGCACCCCGGAGGCCGCCAGCGCGTCCAGATCGCCCGGGACGCCCATCACCTGCCCGCCCGGCAGCGGACGCAGCGCGCCCCGCGTCCAGATCGAGGCCTTCGCGGTGGTCGGCGGCTCCAGTTCCTCCCCCAGCCCGACCGCCCGTGCCAGCTCCACCGCCTCCGGCCGCCGCGCCAGCATCGACTCGGCCCCCAGGTCCACCCGGACCCCACCGACCTGGCCGCCCCACAGCTTCCCGCCGACCCGCTCCGACGCCTCCAGCAGCGTCACCCGCGCCCGCACCGGCCCCCCGGCCGCCCCGCTCAGAAAAGCGGCCGCAGCCAGCCCCGCGATCCCACCACCGACGACGACGACCTGTGCATCCGACATGCCCCGCAGTCTCGCAGGTCTTTACACCGGGCCCTCAATCCGCTGCACGCCGCCCGGCCGGCACCAGCCCGTCCAGATCAATCGTGATCGGGAACGGCACCGGGCGTTCGAGCTTGCCGCGAAAGATCCCGGCCGGAACGTAGGAGGACGTCGCCGGCTCCAGCTCGAAGACGTGCACGACCGGCAGGCCGTCCTCCTCCTCGACGATCCAGTAGTGCGGGATCCCGGCCTCGGCGTACTTGCGGACCTTGACCGTACGGTCGCGGTGCGCGGACTCGGGGGAGACGACCTCTACGACGAGCGCCACGTCAGCGACGGCGAACCAGGTACGGCCGGTGGCGTACTCCGCCGTGGCAACCACCACATCCGGCTCCGGCCGGTTCCACCGGTCAAGCTTGACCGTCATCTGGTCCTCGGCCATCGTCCCGTCCGGTGCCAACGCCTCCAGCGCAGCGGTCAGGTTTCGCACGACCCTGCCGTGAAACGAACGCTGCGGAGACATCATGAAGACCAGTGCCCCATCGATCAGTTCGGTGTGCCGCGGCGCCTGCGGCAGGTGGTCGAGGTCATCGGCAAACCAGCCCTCGTCTCTGGGCGCGTACATCCAGTCCGGCAGCTCGCTCATGCTCCCAAGATAGCGAGTTCCGAGGCCCTGCGAGCCGCTGCCTAGGCTGTGTGCTATGGAACCGATCGTGGTGAGTGCGTGTCTGGCCGGGGTGCCGTGCCGGTACGACGGGCGGGCGAGGACCTCGCCGGACGTGGTGGGGCTGGTCGAGGCGGGGCGGGCGGTGGTGGTGTGCCCGGAGGGGGCGGGCGGGCTGCCGACCCCGCGGCCTCCGGCGGAGATCGTGGGCGGGGACGGGGCGGACGTGCTGGACGGGCGGGCCCGGGTGGTGGACGCGGCGGGCGCGGACTGTACGGCGGAGTTCGTGGCCGGGGCCCGGGCGGCGCTGGCGGCGGCCGAGACGGCGGGGGCGCGGCGGGCGGTGCTGATGGCGCGCAGCCCGTCCTGCGGCTGCGGGCGGGTGTACGACGGGACGTTCACCGGGGAGCTGCGCCCCGGGGACGGGGTGACGGCGGCGCTGCTGCGGCGCGCGGGGATCGAGGTGGAGGCCGGGTAGCGGAGCGCCACCCGGCCTCGGACTCACCGCGGGGGTCAGCGGGCGCTGGCCTCGTGGACGAAGGCGACGAGGCGGGAGAGGGCGTCCGGGTCCATGGACGGCAGGACGCCGTGACCGAGGTTGAAGATGTGGCCGCTGGTGCCGAGGGCCTGGGCGGCGTGCAGCACCTCGCGGGCCTTCGTCTCGACGACCTTGGTGGGGGCGAACAGCACGGCCGGGTCGAGGTTGCCCTGAAGGCCCTTGCCGGGGCCGACGCGCTCGGCGGCGACGTTCAGCGGCACCCGCCAGTCGACGCCGACGATGTCCGCGCCGGCCTGGCCCATCAGGCCGAGGAGTTCGCCGGTGCCGACGCCGAAGTGGATCCGCGGCACGCCGTAGGAGGCGACGGCGTCGAAGACCTTGGTGCTGGACGGCATGACCGAGCGGCGGTAGTCGTCGGGGGCGAGCGAGCCGACCCAGGAGTCGAAGAGCTGGACGGCCGAGGCGCCGGCCTCGATCTGCACCTTCAGGAAGGCGGAGGTGATGTCGGCGAGCCGGTCGACCAGGGCGGCCCACAGGTCGGGCTGCCCGTACATCATGGCCTTGGTGTGCTCGTGGTTCTTGGACGGGCCGCCCTCGACCAGGTAGCTGGCCAACGTGTAGGGGGCGCCGGCGAAGCCGATCAGCGGGGTCTCGCCGAGCTCGTCCACCAGCAGGCCGACGGCCTCGGTGATGTAGGGGACGTCGTCGGGCTCCAGCGGGCGCAGCCGCTTGAGGTCCTCGGCGGTGCGGATCGGGTCGGCGATGACCGGGCCGACGTTGGGCTTGATCTCGACGTCGATGCCGACGGCCTTGAGCGGCACCACGATGTCGCTGAAGAAGATCGCCGCGTCCACCTTGTGCCGGCGGACCGGCTGGAGGGTGATCTCCTTGACCAGCTCGGGCCGCATGCAGGACTCCAGCATGGGGATGCCCTCGCGGACCTTCAGGTACTCGGGCAGCGAGCGGCCGGCCTGGCGCATGAACCACACCGGGGTGTGCGGCACGGGCTCGTGCCGGCAGGCGCGCAGGAACGCGGAGTCGTACGCGGCGCCGCGGCGCGCGGGGGTGGTCCGGCCGTCGGGGGTGGCCGCCGTGGTGTCTGCCGTAGTCTCGCTCACGGTCCAAATCTTCGCATGCGCCTCGGGGCGCTCCTCCCGGCCGGTCTCGTGGGTTCCTCCAAGATCTGGCCGGGTTTGCCGTTCCGGCACGCCGCTCGGACGGAAGTTGCGGCCTTAACCACGGTTTTCGACCTAGTCTTCGGGGCATGGCAGCGGTCGGCGGGCACCCCGCGCAGGGTGGCGGAGCAGGTGGCGGAACAGCTCGGGAGGGGGCGCCGAGCGAGTTCCGGGCTGCCGTGGAGGCCCTCGACGGAGCACGGCTGCGGCCCGAGGTCCAGCTCTCCCCCGCGCCGGCCCCGCGCCGGCTGGCCCCGCACGCGTTCGCGGTGACCGCCTCGGTGGAGGTGGACGGCGAGGAGTTGGCGGACGGCCGGCTGGTGCTGCTCTACGACCCGGCCGGGCAGGAGGCCTGGAACGGGGAGTTCCGGGTGGTGACGATGACCCGGGCGGAGCTGGAGCCGGAGATGGCCGGCGACCCGATGCTCTCGGAGGTCGGCTGGGCCTGGCTGCTGGACGCGCTGCAGGCGCACGGCGCCGGGTACGCGGAGCCGTCCGGCACGGTGAGCCATTGCGCCTCGCAGTACTTCGGCGGGCTGTCGGACCGTCCGTCCTCGACCGAGATCGAGATCCGGGCCTCCTGGACGCCGGCCGACGGCCGGTTCGAGCGGCACCTGGCGGCCTGGGGGGACCTGCTGTGCATCAGCGCCGGCCTGCCGCCGGCCGCGCCGGCCCCGCAGGCGCCGGCCGATGTGCCGTCACTCGGTGGGGTGGTCCCGATGCCCGCGCGGCGGCGTCCGCGTTCGCACTGAGGAGTGGCGCCCGGGGCCGGACGACACCGGCCGGCCCGATGCCACCCCCAGGACTGACGGAGTGTGACTTCGATCCCGCTCCGGGTCAATTAACCGGCCGAAACCGACCGATCAGCACCAGATCTGATCTATTTTGTGCGAATTCGGGGCGGGTCGCATCACTCATATGCGCGATTTGTCCGTATTGTTACTCACTAGATCGTGATCTTTCGCTAAAGCCCGGCACGGTAGCTGCCGAAGCAGACTGTGACCCTTTCCGAACGCGGAACACTCCGACCGCCCCCATCGGGGTTCCGTCCGCCACTCCCCGCAGGAGGCCTGGTGTCGGTCCTTCTTGAGCACCCCGCAAACGTGGTCGCCTACCGCCCGACCAAGCCCACCGCCATGGTGGTCATCGCCGATCCTCGCGTCCGAAACACCGTCACCCGCCATCTGTGGGCGCTCGGAGTCCGGGACGTGATCGAGGTGTCCTCGATCGCCGAGGCCCGCCCCCGGGTCTCCACCCCACGCGACATCTGCGTCGCCGACGTACATCTGCCGGACGGCTCCGGCCTGACCATCCTGGCCGAGACCCGCGCCGCGGGCTGGCCCAACGGCCTGGCCCTGTCCGCCGCCGACGACATCGGCGCCGTCCGCAGCGCGCTGGCCGGCGGTGTCAAGGGCTACGTCGTCACGGGCACCCGCACCAACGTCGCGATGCCCGGCCGCCCGGGCCTGCCGCTCGGCGCCGCCGGGCTGGCCGGGCGGATGCGCCGCCCCGGTATGCCGGGCGTGCCGGGCGCCGTGGGGGCGCCGGGCGCCCACGGAGCCCCCGGCGCCCCCGGTGCGCCGGGCGCGCAGCAGTCCGCCTACCGCGAGCTGTCCGGCCGTGAGGTCGAGGTGCTGCGGCTAGTCGCCGAAGGACAGTCGAACAAGGCGATCGGTGTGGCGATGGGCCTCTCCGCGCTCACCGTCAAGAGCCACCTCGCCCGGATCGCCCGCAAGCTGGGCACCGGTGACCGCGCCGGGATGGTCGCGGTCGCGCTGCGCACCGGCATCATCCACTGAGTCCTCGAACGGGCCCGCTGCGGCGGTCGAGGAGGAACGTTTCCTCCTCGACCGCCGTAGCCGTGTCCCGCAGCCACCGCCCGGGCCCCGTGGCATAGTCACGGACCCGGTCTGACCAGTCCGACAACACTCCCGGCCGCGAGGACCGTCGTACCCTTGGTGGGTGACCGACGCCGTAGCAGCCATCCCAGAAGAAGCAGCCCCGGTCCCGCTCCTCGAACCGAAGGAGGGGATCCCGCCCGTCGTGGCGGACGAGCAGGCGCTGGCCGCCACCGTCGCCGCCTTCGCCGAGGGCACCGGACCGGTCGCCGTCGACGCCGAGCGGGCCTCCGGCTACCGCTACGGGCAGCGCGCGTACCTCATCCAGCTGCGCCGCGCGGGCGCCGGGAGCGCACTGATCGACCCGATCGCCTGCCCGGACCTCAGCGGCCTGGGCGACGCCCTCGCCGACACCGAATGGGTGGTGCACGCCGCCACCCAGGACCTGCCCTGCCTGGCCGAGGTCGGCATGAGACCCCGGCAGTTGTTCGACACCGAGCTGGCCGGGCGGATCGCCGGCTTCGCCCGGGTCGGCCTCGGGCCGATGACCGAGAGCGTGCTCGGGCTGAGCCTGGCCAAGGAGCACTCCGCGGTGGACTGGTCCACCCGCCCGCTGCCCGAGCCGTGGCTGCGCTACGCCGCTCTGGACGTCGAGGTGCTGGTCGAGCTGCGCGACGCACTCGAACAGGAGCTGGACGCCCAGGGCAAGCTCGGCTGGGCCCTGGAGGAGTTCGCGGCGATCGCCGCCGCACCGCGCCCGGCCCCGCGCACCGACCCGTGGCGCCGCACCTCGCAGCTGCACAAGGTCCGCCGGCGCCGCCAGCTGGCCGTGGTGCGCGAGCTGTGGCTGGCCCGGGACCGGCTGGCGCAGGAACGCGACGTCTCCCCCGGACGGGTGCTCTCGGACGCCGCGATCGTCAACGCCGCGCTGGCCATGCCGCTGAACATCGCCGCGCTCCAGGGCGTCCAGGGCTTCGGGCCACGAGTGCACCGGCGCCAGCTGGAGCAGTGGCTGGCCGCCGTCCAGCGGGGCCGGGAAGTCCCGGAGAACCAGCTGCCGCCGGCCTCCGCGCCGCACGACGGGCCGCCGCCGCCGCGGGCCTGGGCCGAGAAGGACCCGGTGGCCGCCGCCCGGCTGTCCGGGGCGCGCGCCGCGGTCGCGGACCTCGCCGAGCGGCACAACCTGCCGGCCGAGAACCTGATCACCCCGGACCTCGTCCGCCGGGTCTCCTGGGAGCCGCCGGCCGATCCGGCCGCCGCGGGCGTGGCAGCCGCGCTGCGCCGGCTCGGCGCCCGGCAGTGGCAGGTCGACCTGGTGGCGCCGGTGGTGGCCGCCGCGTTCGCCGCGGCCGCGGCCGCCCAGGCCTGACCGAGTCCTCCCGGAGGGGGCGCCGTCCTCGCGACGGCGCCCCCTTCGGCGTATCCGGGGTCCGTCTTCCGGCTCCCGCCGGTCGGACGTGTCGCGGGACACACGGGGTGAACCCTCCGTGAGGCCTGGGCAGGTTGGTTACCGACCGGTAGCATGACGGTGGAGCGGCGCCGCTCGGGTCTTCACCGGCGGCAGCCTGCCCACCTCAAATGTTGGTCCCTGGGAGGAGAGCCCCCGTGCCTCGTACCGCGAGGGACGTCGTCTTCGTCGATGGCGTCCGCACCCCGTTCGGCAAGGCCGGCCCGAAGGGCATCTACCACGAGACGCGCGCCGACGACCTGGTCGTCAAGTGCATCCGGGAGCTCGTGCGCCGTAACCCGAACCTGCCCGTCGAGCGCATCGACGAGGTCGCCATCGCGGCCACCACGCAGATCGGCGACCAGGGTCTGACCATCGGGCGCACCGCCGCCCTGCTGTCCGGCCTGCCCAAGTCCGTCCCCGGCTACGCGATCGACCGCATGTGCGCCGGTGCGCTCACGGCCGTGACCGCCACCGCCGGCGGCATCGCCTTCGGCGCGTACGACGTGGTCGTGGCCGGCGGCGTCGAGCACATGGGCCGCCACCCGATGGGCGAGGGCGTCGACCCGAACCCGCGCTTCGTCTCCGAGAAGCTCGTCGACGAGTCCGCCCTGTTCATGGGCATGACCGCGGAGAACCTGCACGACCGGTTCCCGCACCTGACCAAGGAGCGCTGCGACGCCTACGCCGTGCGCTCGCAGGAGAAGGCCGCCAAGGCGTACGCCAACGGCGACATCCAGCCCGACCTGGTGCCGATCTCGATCCGCAACACCAACCCCGAGGTCGGCGAGACCGGCTGGGGCCTGGCCACCGTGGACGAGCCGATGCGCCCGGGCACCACGATGGAGAGCCTGGCCGGTCTGAAGACCCCCTTCCGCCCGCACGGCAACATCACCGCGGGCAACTCGGCCGGCCTCAACGACGGCGCCACCGCCTCGCTGCTGGCCGCCGAGGATGTCGCCGAGGAGCTCGGCCTCCCGGTCAAGATGCGCCTGGTCTCCTACGCCTTCGCGGGCGTGGAGCCCGAGGTCATGGGCATCGGCCCGGTGCCGGCCACCGAGAAGGCGCTGGCCAAGGCCGGTCTGACCATCGACGACATCCAGGCCTTCGAGGTCAACGAGGCCTTCGCCGTCCAGGTGCTGTCCTTCCTGGACCACTACGGGATCGCGGACGACGACGAGCGGGTCAACCCGTACGGCGGTGCGATCGCCTTCGGCCACCCGCTGGCCTCCTCCGGCGTGCGCCTGATGAACCAGCTGGCCCGCCGCTTCGAGCAGCGCCCGGACGTCCGCTACGGCCTCACCACGATGTGCATCGGCTTCGGCATGGGCGGGACCGTCATCTGGGAGAATCCCCACTTCGAGGGTGGTAAGTGACCATGACGAGCACCACTGAGCTGCTGCAGCACGGCGCCGAGCTGTTCCCGGGCGAGGTCGTCACGACCGCGCACGTACGCCACCTGGACCTGCCCCTGCAGGCCGGCAGGCTGGCCCTGATCACCCTGGACAACGGCTTCGACCACACCAAGCCGACCACCTTCGGCCCGGGCTCGCTGCTGAAGCTGTCCGCCGCGCTGGACCAGGTCGAGGCCGAGGCCGCCGAGGGCGAGGTCGTCGCCGTCGCGATCACCGGCAAGCCGTTCATCTTCGCGGTCGGCGCCGACCTCAAGGGCGTCGAGCTGCTCAAGGAGCACGCGGACGCGCTGGCCATCGGCAAGGGCGGCCACGAGGTCTTCAAGCGGATCGCCGCGCTGCCCGTCCCCTCCTTCGCCTTCTACAACGGCGCGGCGATGGGCGGCGGCGTCGAGGTCGGCCTGCACGCCACCTACCGCACGGTCAGCGCGGGCGTCCCGGCGTTCTCGCTGCCGGAGGTCTTCCTGGGCCTCGTCCCCGGCTGGGGCGGCTGCTCCCTGCTGCCGAACCTGATCGGCCCCTCGAAGGCGATCAAGGTCATCATCGAGAACTCGATGAACCAGAACAAGCAGCTCAAGGGCAAGGACGTGTTCGAGCTGGGGATCGCCGACGCGATCTTCGAGCCGGCCGACTTCCTGGAGCAGTCGCTGCTGTGGGCCGCCGAGGTCCTCAAGGGCGACGTCGTCGTCGAGCGCGAGGACATCGACCGCGGCAAGGCCTGGGACGACGCCGTCGCCTGGGGCCGCCTGGTCGCCGACGCCAAGGTGCACGGCGCCGCGCCGGCCGCCTACAAGGCGCTGGACATCATCCAGCAGGTCAAGGACTCCGACCTGCAGGCCGGTTTCGACGCCGAGGACGCGGCCCTGGCCGACCTCATCATGAGCGGCGAGCTGCGCAGCGGCATCTACGCCTTCAACCTGGTGCAGCGCCGGGCCAAGCGCCCGGTCGGCGCGCCGGACAAGTCGCTGGCCCGCCCGGTCAGCAAGGTCGGCGTCGTCGGTGCCGGTCTGATGGCCTCGCAGCTGGCGCTGCTGTTCGCCCGCCGTCTGGAGGTGCCGGTGGTCCTCACCGACATCGACCAGGAGCGCGTCGACAAGGGCGTCGGCTACGTCCACGCCGAGATCGACAAGCTGCTCGGCAAGGGCCGGATCGGCCAGGACAAGGCCAACCGCCTCAAGGGCCTGGTCAGCGGCTCGCTCGACAAGGCCACCGCCTTCGGCGACGCGGACTTCGTGATCGAGGCCGTGTTCGAGGAGATGGGCGTCAAGCAGACCGTCTTCGCGGACCTGGAGAACGTCGTCTCGCCGACCTGTGTGCTGGCGACCAACACCTCCTCGCTGTCGGTCACCGAGATGGCCTCGAAGCTGAAGCACCCCGAGCGGGTCGTCGGCTTCCACTTCTTCAACCCGGTCGCGATCCTGCCGCTGCTGGAGATCGTCCGCGGCGAGCAGACCGACGACGCCTCGCTGGCCACCGCCTTCGGCGTCTCGAAGAAGCTGAAGAAGACCTCGGTGCTGGTCAAGGACGCCCCGGCGTTCGTGGTGAACCGGATCCTCACCCGCTTCATGGGCGAGATCCAGACCATCATCGACGAGGGCACCCCGATCGCCACCGTCGAGAAGGGCGTCGAGCCGCTCGGCCTGCCGATGTCCCCGATCGTGCTGCTGGAGCTGGTCGGCCCGGCGATCGCGCT
This sequence comes from Kitasatospora sp. NPDC086801, assembly GCF_044745805.1. NCBI lineage: Bacteria > Bacillati > Actinomycetota > Actinomycetes > Kitasatosporales > Streptomycetaceae > Kitasatospora > Kitasatospora sp. NPDC086801. The sequence continues at coordinate 135,163 of NZ_JBIVAX010000004.1, read as the reverse complement.
GCACGTCTCGGAGACCCTGCACGGTGCGTTCCCGGAGCGGTTCGCCGTCTCCGAGAACCTCGGCAAGGTGGTCAAGGCCGGCAAGCGCGGCTTCTACACCTGGGTGGACGGCAAGCAGGTGCTCGACCCCGAGGTGCTGGAGCTGCTGTCCTTCGGCGACACCGTGCTGACCGAGGAGCAGGTCCTGAACCGCTCCCTGGAGGCCGTGGCCCAGGAGATCGGCCTGATGCTGGAGGAGGGTGTCGTCGCCGAGGCGCAGGACATCGACCTCTGCATGATCACCGGTGCCGGCTGGCCCTTCCACCTGGGCGGGATCACCCCGTACCTGGACCGTGAGGGCGTCTCGGAGCGGGTGAACGGCAAGCGCTTCCTCGCCCCCGGCGTGGCCTCGGTGCCCGCGTAACGCATGGCGCCACCGCACGCCGGATCCCCGGTGACCTGGACGGTCACCGGGGATCCGGCGTGTGCGGGGGGCGTGGTCAGCGCTTGAGGCGGTAGACCACGGTGTCGGCGAAGACGCCGACCATCTCGTAGTGGGTGTCCAGCAGGTTCTCGATCCGCGGGACCAGCACCGGCTGGTACGGGGCGATGCCGGAATCGTCCACCACGACCTCGGGCAGGCCGTTGGCGAGCTCCTTGTCGAAGGTCTGCCAGGCGTTGCTGACGCTGAACTGCTCGCCCACGTTGGCGTTGCCGTCCTTGCCGCCGCTGTAGTTGGTCAGGAAGCCGGCGGTCAGGTAGCGGGTGGCGGGCTTGCGGTCGGCCAGCCAGTACAGCTCGGGGTGCATGCCCCAGACCAGCACGGTGTCCTTGGTGGTGGTCTGGGCGGCGACCGCGGTGGCGACCTCGGTGGTGCGGTTGAGCCGCTCCCCCGGCCAGGCCAGCGCCAGCGCCCAGAAGACCGTCGAGGCGACCGTGGTGTACACCAGGACGGGCTTCCAGCGGACCGCCGAGGTGGCCACCGCCCCGGTGCCCAGCAGCACCAGCGGGGGGATCAGCTGCAGGTAGTAGTGGCCGAAGAAGTGGAAGCCCACGCTGACCGCGACGACCGAGGAGGCCAGCCAGACCCACAGGTCGCCGGTGGAGCCGTGCTCCTCCCCGGCGACCGGCAGCGGGCGGTGGCGGTACTTGAGCCACAGCCGGCGCCCGACCGGGAGCAGGAAGCCCAGCCCGGCCGCGACCAGGATGGCCGAGTTGCCGAGTGCGCGGCCGACCATCTGGAGCCAGGCGCCGCCGAAGGAGGCGTAGTCCCCGCTGCCGGTGACCACCCAGAACAGGAAGCCCTTGGGCTTGGTCAGGATGACCGCGACCAGCGCTATCGGCAGGGTGAAGCCGAAGCCGATCTTGAACAGGGCGGGCGGCCAGCGCACCCCGCGCCGACGGGCGTCCTGGAACAGCATCCAGAGCACCGGCAGCAGCACCGCGCCGCCGGTCTGCTTGGTCAGCGAGCAGAGCGCCACCGCGATGCCCGCGGCCAGCCAGCGGCGGCGCTCGGCGTACCGGAACGCCGCCACCATGGCGGGGAGCATGAAGACCTCGAAGGTCGCCGCCTGGGTGTCCTCCGGGGAGAGCCCGATGGAGACCAGCAGGTAGAGCAGCCCCGCGCCGGCCCCGGCCCGGTTGCCCCAGCGGCCGCGGGCGATGGACGCCAGCAGGATCGCGGTGACCAGGTGGGCGCCCACCGCCAGGGTGCGCAGCGGCCACAGCGAGGCGGAGCCGAAGACCGTGAAGCAGGCCTGGTAGAGCCAGGGCAGCAGCGGCGGCTTGCGGTCCACCACGGTGTCGTACAGCACCCCGCCGTCGGCCAGCATCCGGGCCTGGGTGGCCAGGAACCCCTCGTCGGGGCTCCAGACGGGCCGGGCGAAGGACGGGATGTGGGTGAGCAGCGCGACCAGCGCGAGCACCGGCACCAGCCTGGTCCAGTACCCGGTCTGCACATGGGTACGGACGCGCTCGGGCAGGCGCTCGGCCAGTCCGGCGAGGCGGAAGCGGGTGGGGGTGGGCACGGATGACAACCTACCGGGCGGGATCGGCGCGGGCGGCGCCGGTCCCGCCTTTCGGTGCGATTGTCAGCTTGTTTCGTGACGAACTGTTACGGACTTACGACGAACCGTCGTCGGCGGAACAGGTTCGGGGCCCGCTCTCAGGCCTCGACCGGAGCCGCGTCCAGGCTGGCGACCAGGGCCGTCACCTTTCGGGCGATGTCCGGGGCGTTCAGGCCGATCTCGGCCAGGATCTCGTTCCGGCTCGCGTGGTCCAGGAACTCCTGCGGAATCCCGAAGTCGCGCACCGGCAGATCCACGTCCGCGTCGCGCAGCGCCTGCGCCACGGCGGCGCCGACACCGCCCACCCGGCCGTTGTCCTCGATCGTGACGACCACCCGGTGCTCGGCCGCCAGGCCCGGCAGGGCCGCGTCCACCGGCTTGACCCAGCGCGGGTCCACCACGGTGGCGGTGATGCCCTGGGCGGCCAGCAGGTCCGCGACCTCCAGGCTGGTGGCGGCCATCGCGCCGACCGAGACGACCAGCACGTCCGCGCGGTGCGTGCCGCCCGGCGCCTCGGCGGCGCGCAGCACGTCCATGCCGCCGATCCGGCCGACCGCCGGGACGGCCGGGCCGACGGTGCCCTTGGAGTAGCGGACCACGGTGGGGGCGTCCTTGACCTCGACGGCCTCGCGCAGCTGGGCGCGGACCTGGTCGGCGTCGCGCGGGGCGGCCAGCCGCAGGGTCGGGACGACCTGGAGGATCGACATGTCCCACATGCCGTTGTGCGAGGCGCCGTCGGTGCCGGTGACGCCGGCCCGGTCGAGCACGAAGGTGACGCCCAGCTTGTGCAGGGCGACGTCCATCAGGACCTGGTCGAAGGCCCGGTTCAGGAAGGTCGCGTAGACCGCGAAGACCGGGTGCAGCCCGTTGGTGGCCAGGCCGGCGGCGCTGGTGACGGCGTGCTGCTCGGCGATGCCGACGTCGAAGATGCGGTCCGGGAAGGCCTCGGCGAAGGGCGCGAGGCCGACCGGGTGGAGCATGGCGGCGGTGATGCCGACGATGTCGTCCCGCTCGTGGCCGAGCGCGACCATCTCCTCGGCGAAGACCGAGGTCCAGTCCTTGCCCGAGCTCTTGATCGGCAGGCCGGTCTCCGGGTGGATCACGCCGACCGCGTGGAAGCGGTCCTCGTCGTTGTTCTCCGCGGCGTGGTAGCCGCGGCCCTTCTCGGTGAGGCAGTGCACGATCACCGGGCCGCCGAAGCCGCGCGCCTTGGTCAGCGCGGACTCCAGGGCGGTCAGGTCGTGGCCGTCGATCGGGCCGATGTACTTGAGGCCGAGGTCCTCGAACATGCCCTGCGGGGCGATGAAGTCCTTGAGGCCCTTCTTGGCGCCGTGCAGCGTCTCGAACAGCTGCTGGCCGACCACCGGGGTGCGCTGCAGCGCGTCCTTGCCCCAGGAGAGGAAGCGCTCGTAGCCCTGGGTGGTGCGCAGCGTGGCGAGGTGGTTGGCCAGGCCGCCGATGGTCGGCGAGTAGGAGCGCTCGTTGTCGTTGACGACGATGACCAGCGGGCGGTCCTTGGCGTCGGCGATGTTGTTGAGCGCCTCCCAGGCCATGCCGCCGGTGAGCGCGCCGTCGCCGATGACGGCGACGACCGGGTCCGGCTTGCCGAGGATCTTGTTGGCCTTGGCCAGGCCGTCGGCGTAGGAGAGGACGGTGGAGGCGTGCGAGTTCTCGATCACGTCGTGCTCGGACTCGGCGCGGGAGGGGTAGCCGGACAGGCCGCCCTTCATCCGCAGCATCGAGAAGTCCTGGCGGCCGGTGAGCAGCTTGTGGACGTAGCTCTGGTGGCCGGTGTCGAAGAGGATGCGGTCGCGCGGCGAGTCGAAGACCCGGTGCAGCGCGATGGTGAGCTCCACCACGCCGAGGTTGGGTCCGAGGTGGCCGCCCGTCTTGGCGACCTCGGTCACCAGGAAGGTCCGGATCTCCTGGGCCAGCGCGGCCAGCTGTCCGGGCGTGAGCCGGTCGAGATCGCGCGGTCCCCGAATGCGGGTCAGCAGGGCCACCCGTTCCTCCTCGTTCAGTGTTCGCGGACCGCGGGCGGTCCGACGGGCGTCGCTGCCCGGTCTGGCGGCGGGCCGGCGGTCGCGGCCGGTGCCGACCGGTCGAGTCTAATGTCCGCTTGCCGGACACCGAGCGGCGCGGCCGGTGCCACCGATCCGTTACCGCCATTCCCGGAGGTCGGCCGGGGGTCACGCGTCACCTTTTCATTGACGAATGGATGTTCGGGTGCGATCCGGGCTGCGGCTCAGCCGCGTCCCAGCGCCCCGGACTCCCCCATCTCGCTCATCACCAGGGCCAGCGCGCCGAGCACCTCGGCCCGGCCGCCCAGGGTGCCGGGGACCACCGAGAGCTGGCGGGCGGCGCTCGGGATGGCGTAGCGGGCCACCGAGTCGCGGATCGGGGCGAGCACCAGCTCACCGGCCTCGGCGAGGTCGCCGCCGAGGATCACCCGGCGCGGGTTGAGCAGGTTGCACAGGGTGGCGACGCCGGTGCCGATCTGCCGGCCGGCGTCCGCGATCACCCGGCGGCAGCCGAGGTCACCCTGATGGGCCAGCTCGACCACCCGGGGCAGGGTGAGGTCCGGTCCGAGGGTCGAGGTGAGCAGGGAGAGCAGGTAGCGGGAGCCCACGAAGGTCTCCAGGCAGCCCCGGTTGCCGCAGCGGCAGACCGGCCCGGCCTCGTCCAGGGTGATGTGCCCGATCTCACCGGCGGTGCCGCCCGGCCCCCGGTAGATCTGGCCGTTGACCACCAGGCCGGCGCCGACCCCGCTGGCCACCTTGATGTACGCGAGGTCGCTCAGCCCCCGCCCGGCCCCCCAGACCAGCTCGCCGAGCGCGCCCAGGTTGGCGTCGTTGTCCACGTGCACCGGCATGCCGAGCCGCTCGGTCAGCTCCCGGCCCGGGGCGATGCCCGTCCAGCCGGGCAGGATCGCGGTGGAGCCCAGCGCACCGGTCTCCACGTCGATCGGGCCGGGCACGCCGAGGCCGACGCCGATCACCTTCTCCGGGCGGAACCCGGCCTGCCGGAGCAGCCGCTCCACCATCGCCTCGGCCCGGTCGAAGCCCTGCGCCGCAGAGACGTCCACGTCGATCGGGGCGCTCTCCTCGGCGAGCACCCGGTGCGCGAGGTTGCCGACCGCGACCCGCAGATGGGTGTGGCCGAAGTCGATGCCCACCACGATGCCCGCGTCCCCGCTGAGCGAGACGCTGCGCGCACGCCGGCCGCCCGAGGAGGTGTCGGCGACCACGACGGTGCCGCTCTCCTTCAACTCCCGCACGATGTTGGACACGGTGGCCGCGGACAGCCCGGTGCCGCGGGCGATCTCCGCCTGGGTCAGCGAACCGGCCGTCCGCACCGCGCGCAGCACCCGCTCCAGGTTCGCCCGGTGCAAGGACGACTGCGAGCCCGGTGTGTCCGTCGACATGATCCACCCTCCCAGGGCGGGGACCCCTCCGCCGGGCGTCCCCTTCAACTCCTGAAGGGTAGGGCCTGTGCCGTGGATCGGTGCGGATCGGGCCGCGGGCGGCGCCTCCCGGGCAAGCGCTGGGCGGGGCGGCCGGCGGTACCGGCGGTAGGGCCGGGAGCTGCGGAAACGGGCTACCGGCGTCCTGGGTTCGACCGAAAACCACTCACCACTACCATGGTGCCCTATCTCACGCGTCCCCCCGGACCGCGGGACGGTACGGGCAGGGGGATGCTTCCAGACATGACGGGGAATCAGATGGCAGGGGATCACCCTACGCCGGGGGCAGGCGAAGCGCCGGGCAGCGGCCCGCAGGACAATCGGGGCGTCTCGTTCGGGCGCCCGCCCGGCGGCGTGGACCCGGCCGCCGTGGCGGACCAGATGACACAGCTCGACGGCGCGACGATCCCGGGCCCGGCCTCGCCCGCCGGGCCGCCGCCTGCCCAGCCGCCGGCTCCGCCCGCGCAGCCGCCCGCCGCCGGTGCCGGCTACCAGCCGTACGCACCGACCGCGGCCGCCTTCCCCAGCCAGGCACCGCCGCCGCCGGCCGGTGCGCCGGTCGGCCCGTACGACCCGACGCCCGCCGGCGCCTACGGCGCTCCGGACGGCGGGCAGGCCTACGGCGCCGGCTACGGGTACCCGCAGCAGCAGCCCGGGTACTACCCGGGTGCGCCGGTGCCCCCCGCGCCCAAGCAGCGCAACCCCGTGATGCTCTGGGGCGGGATCATCGGCGGCGTCCTGGCGATCGCCATCGTCGCCGGGCTGGTCGTGCTCCTCAAGGGCAACGACCCCGACCCCGCGCCGAGCGCGAGCTCCGGCGGCACCACCACGTCCGGTGGCACCAGCACCTCCGGAGGCACCGTCACCAGCGCCCCGACCGTCGACGGCACCAGTGGCAGCACCGGCGGCAACACCGGTGGGGCCGGCTACAACGTCGCCTGGAGCGCCGCCAAGGCCGCCAACTCGGACAGCAGCTCGCAGATGCTCGGCATCTGGGGCAGCGACAAGGTCGCGGTGCGCGCCGACAGCACCGGCATCCGGGCGTTCAACACCTCGGACGGCAAGGAGGCCTGGAACATCCCCGTCCCGGCCGGCAGCAAGGAGGTGTGCACCGCCTCCTACTCGACCAACGCGAAGAACATCGCCGCCGTCTCCTTCAACACCGGTGACAGCGACTGCTCCACCGTCGGCGCCATCGACGTCAGCCAGGGCAAGCTGCTCTGGGCCGTCAAGGTCTCCAACGACCGGATGTCCTCGCCGACGCTCAGCGTCACCGACAAGGTGGTCGCCATCGGCGGCAACGTGGTCGGCGGCCTGAACATCGACAACGGCTCGGCGGCCTGGCAGTTCCAGCCGCGCGACAAGGACTGCAGCCTCTACGGCCGCGCGGCCGGCAGCCAGATCGCGGTCAGCGACCGCTGCTACGGCGGCTCCGGCCCGAAGTCGCAGCTGGTCGTCGTGGACGCCGACAGCGGCAAGGCCGCCAGCACGCCGATCACCCTCACCGGCAGCATCGAGCGCATCGACAAGGTCGTCCAGGACCAGCCGCTGGTGCTGCTGATGAGCAGCGGCCCGAACGGCGACTACATCCTGCCGTTCGACAAGAGCAACAAGCCTGGCAACCAGATGTCGGTCAAGGAGCCCGGCGCGGACAGCCTGCGCCTGTCCGGCCAGTCCGACGCCTACACCCAGAACGTGGTCAACGGCACCACCCTGTACGCCCAGATCACCGGCACCAAGTCGGCCGTCAACGCGTACGACCTGAACACCGGCAAGCGCATCTGGTCCGCCGCCAGCCCCACGGCCAACCAGGACATCCGGCTGGTGTCCGGCACCGACAAGGACGGCAAGGTCCGCGCCATCGTCAGCCAGGGCTACAACAAGCCCGCCCGGCTGGTGACGCTCTCGCCGACCGACGGCTCGATGACCGACCTCGGCACCATGGCCATGCCCAACGGCCTGGACATCGGGATGAGCTCGTCCGAGTACGTCGTCTCCAGCGACGGCAGCGCCGTCTACGCCTTCCGCCGCGGCAGCTCCGACGCGCCGCTGACCAAGTGGAAGAAGTGACACCGGGGGGCTGACCCCTCTTCGGACGCGGGCCCTCGGGGCGCGCCCCGAGCGGGGCGGGAACGGGCGAACAGCCCGGGCCCGCCCCGCTGCGATTTTTCCGGGAGCTCATCCGTTGGGTCATGGGAGGATTCGCCCCATCAACCTGACGAAGGAGTGCAGCGAGTGCCCGGCACCAACCTGACCCGCGAGGAGGCCCGCACCCGGGCCGACCTCCTCCACGTGGACGCGTACGACATCGAGCTCGACCTGAGTTCGGCCCGCGAAGGTGGCACCTTCCGGTCCACCACCGTGGTCCGGTTCACGGCCACGACCCCCGGCGCGGACACGTTCATCGACCTCGTCGCGCCGAGCGTCGAGGAGATCACCCTCAACGGCGCGCCGCTCGACCCGGCGAGCTTCGCCGACAGCCGGATCCCGCTGCCGAACCTGGCCGCCGAGAACGAGCTGCGCGTCGTCGCCGACTGCGCCTACACCAACACCGGTGAGGGCCTGCACCGGTTCGTCGACCCGGTCGACGGCGAGACCTACCTGTACACCCAGTTCGAGGTGCCGGACGCCCGCCGCGTCTTCGCCTCCTTCGAACAGCCCGACCTGAAGGCCGCGTTCGCGTTCACCGTGACCGCTCCCACGGGCTGGGTCGTGGTCTCCAACTCGCCCACCCCGACCCCGGTCGGCGAGGGCGCCGCGCAGGTCTGGACGTTCGAGCCCACCGGCCGGATCTCCAGCTACATCACCGCGCTCATCGCCGGCCCGTACGTCGGCGTCTTCGACACCTACGAGAACGGCGCGCAGAAGGTGCCGCTGGGCGTCTACTGCCGCCCCTCGCTGCGCGAGTTCCTGGACGCCGAGGACATCTTCGCCGTCACCAAGCAGGGCTTCGACTACTTCCAGGAGAAGTTCGACTTCCCCTACCCGTTCGCGAAGTACGACCAGCTGTTCGTCCCGGAGTTCAACGCCGGTGCGATGGAGAACGCGGGCGCCGTCACCCTGCGCGACCAGTACGTGTTCCGATCCAAGGTCACCGACGCCGCCTACGAGGCCCGCGCGGCGACGATCCTGCACGAGCTCGCCCACATGTGGTTCGGCGACCTCGTCACCATGGAGTGGTGGAACGACCTCTGGCTCAACGAGTCCTTCGCCACCTTCGCCGAGGCCGTCTGCCAGGCCGAGGCCCCCGGCTCCAAGTGGCCGCACTCCTGGACCACGTTCGCCAACCAGATGAAGACCTGGGCCTACCGGCAGGACCAACTGCCGTCCACCCACCCGATCATGGCCGACATCAACGACCTGGAGGACGTCCAGGTCAACTTCGACGGCATCACCTACGCCAAGGGCGCCTCGGTGCTCAAGCAGCTGGTGGCGTACGTCGGCCAGGACGCCTTCTTCCAGGGCGTGCGGGCCTACTTCAAGCGCCACGCCTGGGGCAACACCCGGCTCGCCGACCTGCTCGGGGCCCTGGAGGAGGCCAGCGGCCGCGACCTGCGGACCTGGTCCAAGGCCTGGCTGGAGACCGCCGGCATCAACGTGCTGCGGCCCGCCATCACGCTGAACACCGACGGTGAGATCGAGTCCTTCGCCGTCCTCCAGGAGGCCCCCGCGCTGCCCGCCGGCGCCAAGGGCGAGGCCGTGCTGCGCCCGCACCGCATCGCCATCGGCCTGTACGAGCTCGCCGACGGCGCGCTGGTGCGCACCGACCGGATCGAGCTCGACGTCGACGGCCCGCGCACCGAGGTGCCCGAGCTCGTCGGCCGGCACCGCCCGGCCGTCGTGCTGCTCAACGACGACGACCTCTCCTACGCCAAGATCCGGCTCGACGAGGACTCGATGGCCGTCGTCACCGAGCACCTCGGCGGCTTCACCGAGTCGCTGCCGCGCGCCCTGTGCTGGGCCTCCGCCTGGGACATGACCCGCGACGGCGAGCTCGCCGCCCGCGACTACCTGGCGCTCGCCCTGTCCGGCATCGGGCGGGAGAGCGACATCGGCGTCGTGCAGTCCGTGCAGCGCCAGGTCCGGCTCGCCCTCGACGCCTACACCGACCCCGACTGGCGCGAGCAGGGCCTCGCCCGGTGGGCCGCCGCCGCCGAGGAGCACCTGCGCGCCGCCGAGCCCGGCAGCGACCACCAGCTCTCCTGGGCCCGCACCCTCGCCTCCGTCGCCCGCACCGACGGGCAGCTCGACCTGCTCGCCGGCCTGCTCGACGGCGCCGCCGAGGTCAAGGGCCTCGCCGTCGACACCGAGCTGCGCTGGACCCTGCTCACCCGGCTCTGCGCCACCGGCCGCGCCGACGAGGCCGCCGTGACGGCCGAGCTGGCCCGCGACAACACCGCGGCCGGCCAGGAACACGCCGCCACCTGCCGCGCCGCCCGGCCCACCGCCGAGGCCAAGGCCGAGGCCTGGACCGCCGTGGTCGAGTCGGACACCCTCACCAACTACGTCCAGGAAGCGACCATCGCGGGCTTCCAGCAGTCCGACCAGCGCGAGCTGCTCGCGCCGTACGCGGCCAAGTACTTCGCCGCCGTCAAGGAGGTCTGGGAGACCCGCAGCCACGAGATCTCGCAGCAGATCATCGGCGGGCTGTACCCGGCGCTGCAGGTCACGCAGGCCACCGTGGACGCGACCGACGCGTGGCTGGCCGAGGCCCAGCCGGCGCCGGCGCTGCGGCGCCAGGTCGTCGAGGCCCGGGCCGGGATCGAGCGCGCGCTCAAGGCCCAGGCGGTCGACCGGGCGGCGGGCGCCGCCCGCTGACCCGTTGAGGCGCCGTCGGGGCGCTGGAACGCCTGAAGGGGCACCGGAGGTCTCCGGTGCCCCTTCGAGGGTTGTGCGGGTCCTTGGTGGACGCGGTGGGTTACTTCTTCCTGCCCTTGCCGTACGGCAGGCCCGCGAGGGCGGCGATGATCACGAAGGCGGCGAGCGGGATCAGCACGTACAGGCCGATGGTCTGGCCGACGCTCAGGCCAGGACCCGGGTCGTCGCCGTCGTCCCTGGTGAGGGCCATGGCGGGCGACGACAGCAGCATCATCAGCGTGACCGTTGCGGAGACCGCGCCGGCTCGCAAAGCGTTCCTCTTGTCCACGTTTCCAACTTACCCGCCGCTTATGACCCCCCGCGCGTCGGGGTCGGCCTTCCGGAACGGGGCCGTCCGGCGGTGCCGGGGCCGCCCCGGGATCAGACGGCGGGGTGGGGGCCGGGCGGGGCCAGCAGGTGCGCGAGCAGGCGGGCGGACGGGGTCGCGGCCAGGCGGTCGAGGGTGACCGGGTCGCCGGCGCCGTCGGCGACCGGCAGGCGCCAGTTCGGGTACTGGTCCCAGGTGCCGGGCAGGTTCTGCGGGCGCGGATCGCCGACCAGGTCCGGCAGCCAGACGCCGACCAGCTCCGCCGGGGTCGCGCGCAGGAAGCGGTACAGCACCGGCATCGACAGTGGCTCGCCCGGCGCGAGCAGCCCCCGCCCGGTCAGCTCGGCCCGCCAGTCCGCCAGCTCGGCCGCCGCCTCCTCCTGCTCCTCGCCCAGCGGGCGGGCCAGCAGCCCGAGCCGGTGCCGCAGCTCGACGTGCTCGCCGGAGAGCCGGGCCGCGGTGCTCGGCAGGTCGTGGGTGGTGAGGGTGGCCAGGCAGCCCGCGCGCCAGCGGTCCGGGGCGAGGATCTCTCCCGCCGCCTGCCAGTCCCGCTCGAACCAGAGCACCGAGGTGCCGAGGATCCCGCGCGCCGCCAGCTCCTCCCGGACGCCCGGCTCCACCGTGCCCAGGTCCTCGCCGATCACCACCGTCCCGGCCCGGTGCGCCTCCAGGGCCAGCACACCGAGCATCGCCTCGGCGTCGTAGCGGACGTACGCGCCCTCGGTCGGCGGGTGGCCGTCCGGCACCCACCAGAGCCGGAACAGGCCCATCACGTGGTCGATCCGGACCGCGCCCGCGTGCCGGGCCGCCGCGCGCAGCAGCTCCGCGTACGGGGCGTAGCCGGCCGCGGCCAGTGCGTCCGGGCGCCAGGGCGGCAGGCCCCAGCCCTGGCCGTGGGCGTTGAAGGCGTCCGGCGGGGCACCGACCGAGATCCCGCCGGCCAGCACGTCCTGGAGCACCCAGGCGTCCGCGCCGCCCGGGTGGACGCCGACGGCCAGGTCGTGGATCAGGCCCACCGGCATGCCGGCCTGCCGGGCCGCGCGCTGGGCGTCGGCGAGCTGCTGGTCGACCTGCCAGGCGAGCCAGCGGTGGAACTCGACCCGGTCGGCGAGCTCCCGGGCCGCCTGCTCCACCTGTGGGCCGTCCGGGTGACGCAGCCCCTTCGGCCAGCCGTGCCAGTCGGCGCCGTGCACCTCGGCGAGTGCGCTCCACAGCGCGTGCCGGCGCAGCCAGTCGCCCTCGCGGCGCTGGTAGGCCTCGTACGCGGCCTGCCGGCCGGGCCCGCGCGGCACCTCGTGCAGCAGTTCCAGCGCCTCGCGCTTGAGCGCCCAGACGGCGTCCCGGTCGATCAGGCCGTCGTGTCCCAGCACCTCGTCGCGCAGCCGGGCGGCCCGGCGGCCCAGCTCCTCGGCCTCGGCCCGCTGGTCGCCCGTCAGGTAGGCGTACTCGGGGACCGCCTCGACCCGCAGGTGCACCGGGTCGGCGAAGCGGCGGGAGGAGGGGCGGTAGGGGGACGGGTCGGCGGGGGCGGCGGGGGCTGCGGGCAACGCCTGGTGCAGCGGGTTGATCTGGACGAAGCCCGCGCCGAGGCCGGCGCCCGCCCACTGGGCCAGTTCGGCGAGGTCGCCGAGGTCGCCCATGCCCCAGGAGCGGTCGGACAGGACGGAGTACAGCTGGGCGAGGAAGCCCCAGCTGCGGCCGGGCAGCGGGGGCAGCTTCTCCGGCGCGACGATCAGCACCGCCTGGGCCTTGCCCTCGCCGCTCTCCGCCCTGAGCGCGTGCCGCCCGAGCGGCAAGTCCGCCGGCAGCCAGTGCGAGTGACCGCGCGGCAGCTCCCACACCCCGCCGTCCTCCAGCTCCACGTGCAGCCGCGCGTCGGCCGGCACGTCCAGCGCCGTCCGCCGCCCGGCCCGCACCACCACGCAGGGTGGCAGCAACCTGGCCTGCTGTGCGGACCGGTGACGCTCCAGCGCCTCCCGCGCCTGCTCCGGCGTGCCCGCCGCCACCCCCAGCGCCCCCAGCACCGCGACCAGCGTGCGCGCGCCCACGGTCACGCCCCCCGTCCCGGGATACCGGGTGTCCACCCCGTACGCCTGCGCCAGCGCCACCAGTTCGGGCGGTGGCGGCGGCGCGTCCTGCGTCGGCACCCTCAGCCCGTCGGCTCCGTCACGGTCGAGATAAGCGGCCACTCGCGACTCCTGCGATGTCTCGGCAACGCCTGGTCAGGACGACCACAGTCCTACCCGGGTGACGGCCCGACGACGCTGCGCGACACGACCGGGCGGGCGGATCGGCCGGGCGGGCGGGAGCTGCCGCGGCCCCGGACCGAACTCCCGAACCAGGGCAAACCAGGCATAGCCGTCGGTCGCGTTGACACCGCGTTGGGTAGCTGGTGGGGTTGCGGCGATGTGGTTCAGGCCTGGCGAGGAGGCTCCTGTGCAAGCCCGAGTGTCCGTTGTGGCCGGGCGGCGGCTGCGGCAGCAGTTGGAGCAGAGTGCGGCGTTGCGGGAGGTGCTGCACCACCCGGCGGCGCTGGCGGCCCGGCGGGCCACCGCGCGGACGTGCCGTCAACTGGCGCCCAGGGCAGCGGATCGGCTGATCGCCGACCTCAAGGGGACGGAGCCGCTGCTGGCGTCGGTGCGGGCGGAGCGGGCCGGGCGGGCGGCGGGGCGGCCGGGGCGGCGGACCCTGCGGATCGCGGCGGGCGTCGCGGCGGCGGCGGTGGTCGGCGGGCTGCTGGCCGGGCCGATGCCGTCGGCGGCGTACGCGGCGTCGGCGGGGCCGGACGTGGTGAGCAGCGCGCCGCAGACGCCGCTGGGGAGCGTGACGAACCCGCAGGTGTTCCCGCAGCCGCAGGAGCAGACGGTGGCCGGCAAGCCGGTCGCGGTGCCGGCCGCGGTGACGCTGGTGACGGCGCCGAAGGCGGACCCCGGGGCGGTGGACGCCGTCCGGGAGGTGCTGGAGGTCGCCGGGGCGACGACCGTGACGCCGCAGCCGGACGCCGACGCGCCGGCCGCCGGGTCGCTGGTGGTGTACGTCGGCGGGCCGGCCGAGGGCGCCGGCGGCGGGGTGGACCGGGCGCTGCGCGCACTGTCCGCCGCGGCCGGCGGCAAGGACGGCGCCGCCCCCTCGACCGCGGGCATGCCGGCCGGCGGGTACGTGCTGTCGGCCGGTCAGCTGCCCGCCCAGGGCGGCGGGACGTACGGCGCGGTGGTGCTGGCGGGCGCGGACGCGGCGGGCACCTTCTACGCCGCGCAGAGCCTGCGCCAGCTGCTCGCCGCCGTACCGGCCGAGCAGGGGCAGGCGCCGGGCGCCGCCGGGCTGGGCCTGCCCGGGATCACGCTGCGGGACTGGCCGAGCGGCGCGCCGGTGCGCGGCACCGCGGAGGCGTTCTACGGTGCCCCGTGGAGCGCGCAGCAGCGGCTCGACCAGGTGGACTTCCTCGGCCGCTCCAAGCAGAACTTCTACCTCTACGCCCCCGGTGACGACCCGCTCCGGCTCTCCCGCTGGCGTGACGCCTACCCCGCCGCCCAGGCCGACGAGCTGCGCGAACTGGGCTCCCGGGCCCGGCAGAACCACGTCACGCTCGGCTACGCGATCGACCCGGGGCAGTCGCTCTGCTTCAGCTCCGGCAAGGACGTGGACGCGCTGGTGGCCAAGCTGGACGGGCTGCGCAAGCTCGGCTTCACCGCCTTCCAGCTCCAGTTCCTGGACGTCAGCTACGACGAGTGGCACTGCGGCGACGACCGCGACACCTACGGCACCGGGCCGGCTGCGGCCGCCAAGGCGCAGGCCGCCCTGGTGGCCAAGGTGCGGGACCGGCTGATCGCGCGCAACCCGGGGCTGGCGCCGCTGTCCGTCGTGCCCACCGAGTACCACCGGCAGGGCGTCACGCCGTACCGCAAGGCACTGGCCGCGGCCCTGCCGGAGGGGGTGCAGGTGGCCTGGAGCGGGGCCGGGGTGATCCCGGAGAAGATCACCGGCGCCCAGGCCGCCGAGACCGGCGACCTGTACGGCCACCCGCTGGTCACCATGGACAACTACCCGGTCAACGACGCCAGCCCGGACCGGCTCTTCCTCGGCGCCTACACCGGGCGCGAACCGGAGGTGGCCACCCGCTCGGCGGTGCTGCTGACCGGCGCCATGCAGCAGCCGGTGGCCTCCCGGATCGCCCTCGCCACGGCCGGCGACTTCGCCTGGAACCCGGCCGGCTACAAGCCGGAGGACTCCTGGCAGGCCGCGGTGCGCTCGCTCGCCGGCCCGACCGGCGCGGGCAGCACGCCCGCCGGCACCGCCCTGTCCGCGGTCACCGCGCTGGCCGGCAACAGTTCCTCCTCGCCGCTGTCCAAGCAGGAGTCCGGCTACCTGACACCGCTGCTCGACCGGTTCTGGGCCGCCGCCGAGCCCACCTCGGGCACCGCGTCGGACCTCGCCAAGCTGATAGCGGCCGCCGCGCCCCTGCGGGACGCCTTCGCCGCGATGACCACCGCCCAGCGGACCCTCGCCGACACCCAGGCCACCGCCCAGCTCGCCGCCGAGGCCGCGCCCTGGCTCGCCCCGCTGCACGACTACGGGCTGGCCGGGCAGTCCGCGCTGGACATGCTGCTGGCGCAGCACGGCGGCGACGGCACGGCCGCCTGGAAGGCCCGGGTGCAGCTCAACGGGCTGCGCGAGCAGCTGGCGCAGAGCCCGGCCACGATCGGCGCGGGCGTGCTCGACCCGTTCCTGGAGCGCGCCGTCCTGGCCGCCGACAACTGGGCCGGGGTCGCCGGCGGCGGGATCACCCCGACCACCACCATGGGCACCGCGCACGACCACCTGCCCGCGCTGATGACCGACGGCGTGGCCGACACGTTCTACTGGAGCTCCGCTCCCCCGCAGCCCGGCGACGCGGTCGGCGTCGACCTCGGCGGCGGGCGCCCGGTCGGCGCCGTCACCGTGCTGATGGGCTCCTGGGGCAGCGGGCCGGACGGCCGCAACGCGGTCGACGACTACATCCACGACGGCGTGCTGGAGTACAGCACCGGCGAGGGCGGCTGGAAGCAGCTCGCCGTGGTCAAGAACCAGAAGACGGTCAGCGCCCAGCTGCCGGCCGGCTCGGTGGTCCGGGCCGTGCGGCTGCGGGCCACCGCCGCCCAGAAGACCGCCGTCGCGGTGCGCGAGTTCACCGTCACCGCGCCCGACGACGCCCCCGCCAGCGTCACCGGCGGCCCCGACGCGCTGCCCGGCTCCTCGGCGTCCGCGGTGCTGGACGGCAACCCGGACACCGCGTACCGGGCCGCCAAGGCGCCCACCGCGCAGGACGAGCCGCTCACCGTCGAACTGGGCGCCGCCCGTCCGCTGGACCGGCTCACCGTGCTCACCGACCCGGGCGTGCACGCCACCGCCACCGCCTCGGTGCACCGGCCGGACGGCGGCTGGACGGACATCGGCACCGTGCAGCCCGGCTACAACGAGCTGCCGGCCGGCGGGCAGGCCGCCGACGCGTTCCGGCTGACCTGGAAGCCGGGCGGCGACCCGCCGGTGGTCAACCAGGTGATCCCCTGGTACGCGGACGTCCCGGCGGCCCGGCTCAGCCTGTCCGACCCGACCCTGGACGTGGTGACCGGCGCGGCCGCGCCCGCCCAGACCCGGGCCACCGTCGAGGCCGGCCGCCCCGAGGGGACCAGCGGCGAGCTGCGCACCGAGGTGCCGGCCGCGGCCAAGGGCCTGACCGTGACCCCGGCGGCCGGGGTGACCGTGCCGCGTGGCGGCCGCATCGGCGTGCCGCTGCTGGTCAGCGCCGCTCCCGAGACGCCGTTCGGGACGTACCGGGTACCGGTGCAGTTCGTGGCCGGCGCCACCACCGTGAAGCAGGTGCTCCAGGTGCGCGTGGTGCCGCCGACCAGCGGTCCGGACCTGGCGCTCGGCGCGAAGGCCACCTCCTCGGGCGACGAGACGTCGGACTTCCCCGCCTCGGCGGTCGCCGACGGCGACCCGAAGACCCGCTGGTCCTCCCCCGCCAAGGACGACGCCTGGGTGCAGCTGGAACTGCCGCAGGCGACCCACCTGGGCGCGGCGGTGCTGCACTGGCAGGCCGCGTACGCCGCCGCCTACAGGCTCCAGGTCTCGGCGGACGGGACCACCTGGACCGACGCGGCGACGGTGGACAACGGCAAGGGCGGCGACGAGACCGTGCGCTTCGACGCGCCCGGCGCCCGGTTCCTCCGGGTGCAGGGCGTGGCCCGGGCCAACAAGTACGGCTACTCGCTGTGGGGCGTCGAGCTGTACGCCGTCACCCCGCCCGCCCAGCCGCAGCCGCCGACCGTGCCCCCGGCCCAGCCGGGCGGCACCACCGCCCCGCCCCCGACCACGCCGAGCGCCCCGGCCTCACCCCCGGCGGGCGGGACGACGGGCGGGACGGTGCCGAAGCAGTAGCCGGGCCCGTTGTGCCGGGGCTCCCCGGACAACGCGGCGGGCCGCCGTGCTCCCCGGTGGGGGCGCGGCGGCCCATGAGGCGTACCGACGGTATGACGGGCTGGCCCTTGTGGAGCGGGGTCAGGCGGAGAGCGGTTCGGGCTGCTCGCCGCGGCGGGCTGGGGCGGAGTGGGCGGAGTGGGCCCGGCCGAGCGGGGCGGGAAGGCCCTGCTCGATATGGTCGTGGTGCTCGTACTCGCTCCACTGGGGGGCGCGCAACTGGTCGGAGCCGCCGTACGGCTCCAGGTAGGGGCGCCAGCGCGGGTCCTTGATGCCGGTGCCGATGATCCGCCAGGCGAGGCCGCTGGGCGGGGCCGGCGGGCGCTTCATCCGCCAGCCGAGTTCGGTGAGGTGGCGGTCGGCCTTGGTGTGGTTGCAGCGGCGGCAGGCCGCCACCACGTTGTCCCACCGGTGCTGGCCGCCCCGGCTGCGCGGGATGACGTGGTCGACGCTGCTGGCGGCGGCCCCGCAGTAGACGCAGCGGCCGTGGTCACGGGCGAACAGCGCCCGGCGGGTGAGCGGGACGGGCCCGCAGAACGGGACCCGGACGAAGCGGGTCAGGCGGACGACGGACGGCGCCGGAAGGGCGCTGGTGGCGCTGTGCAGAGTGACTCCCGAGTCCTCCAGGCTGACCGCCTTGTGGTTGAGGACCAGGATGAGTGCGCGGCGCATCGATACGACGCCGAGTGGCTCGTAGGACGCGTTGAGGACCAGGACATGCGGCACGGATGCCTCCTTGGACGCCTGCGGCGCGTGGCTCGCGCCGGGACGAGCGGTTGGATCACCCAGCAGGTGGGTGATCTCCCCCAGTGTCGCCTTACGCCTTTGTACGGCGCCACCACTCCTGTGTAACGGACCTGACGTGAACTTCGGGTGTGGCTTCTGTCATAGCCGGTATGCCCTGGGGAAGGTCGGGTTGCACCCGGGTGCCGTCGGGGTGCCGCCCGGTGGCCCTCCCGGGGGACCGCTCGGCCGGTCGGAGCAGCGGCGACCCCGTCGTCCGGGGGAGCGCACCGGTGCGCTGACGGGGCGTTCACGTTGTCCCGCACGCCCTCCGGCGAGTCCGGTCGGGTGTTCGGTGCCGGATAGGCTAGGGCGGACGGTCCGCGGGCCGCGTGCCGCGGCGCGGGCCCGCCACGCCCCCTGCAGGAAGGCCCGCACGTGTTCCGCTCCGGCGCCACCGGTATCGCCGACGCGTCCTCGACGCTCTCCACTCCGACACCGGCGCCCAGCCCGACCGCGCCGCAGCTGCCGCAGCTGGACCTGAAGATCCCGACCAGCGCGCAGGAGGTCAGCGACACCACCAAGCAGGCCGCCAGCTGGTTCGACACGCACTGGCAGGGCTGGCTGGCCGGCGGGGTGCGGATCGTCTTCATCGTGCTGCTGGCGCTGGTGCTGCGCGCCGTGGTGCGCAAGCTGATCACCCAGCTGATAACGCGGATGGCGCGCTCGCACGAGCACCACGAGGAGAGCCGGCTGGGCGGGCTGCTGGCCAACACCGGGGTGGTGAACCCGGAGCGGCGCCAGCAGCGGTCGGAGGCGATCGGCTCGGTGCTGCGCAGCGTGGCGTCGTTCTCCATCCTGGGCACGGCCGCGCTGATGGTGCTGTCCGCACTGGGCGTGAACCTGGCGCCGCTGCTGGCCAGCGCCGGTGTGGCCGGTGTGGCGATCGGTTTCGGCGCCCGCAACCTGGTGACGGACTTCCTCTCCGGGGTCTTCATGATCATGGAGGACCAGTACGGCGTCGGCGACGAGATCGACACCGGGGTGGCCACCGGCACGGTGCTGGAGGTCGGCCTGCGGGTGACCAAGCTGCGCGGGGCCAACGGCGAGATCTGGTACATCCGCAACGGCGAGGTGAAGCGGATCGCCAACATGAGCCAGGGCTGGTCGACCGCCTCGGTGGACGTCCAGGTCGGGTACAAGGAGGACCTGCTGCGGGTCGAGGACCTGATCCGGGAGACGGCCGAGGCACTGTCCAAGGAGTCGCCGTACGACGAGCTGGTCTGGGCACCGGTGTCGGTCCTGGGCGTGGAGTCGGTCGCGGCGGACTCGGTGATGGTGCGGATCGAGGCGCGGACCGCGCCGGGCAAGGCGCCGGCGGTGTCCCGGGCGCTGCGCCAGCGGCTGAAGACGGCCTTCGACCTGGCCGGGATCAAGGTCAAGGAGGAGGTTTCACCGGTGGCCGCCGCGGCGACGGCGGCCCCGGCCACCGGGGTGGTGATCTCCCCCGCGACCGAGCCGGCGCCGCCGTCCGCGCTCTCCGACCCGACCTCGCCCCGGTACCGGGCGACCGAGCCGATACCGGCGCCGAGGCCGGCCGACGACCTCGCGAAGCCGTAGGGCGGGTCCGGCCTCCCCGGGCCGAACCGGACGAAAGCCCCGCTCCCAAGAACTCAAGGCCCTTGGGAGCGGGGCTTCGTGCTGCCCGGTAACGCTTCGGCATCCTCCGGGCTGCGGACCATTGACACCCCGCTGACGGGGCCCGTACGGTCCTTCCCAAGCGACTGGAAACTTTCCTAACAGTTCGGCTCCCCGAACCGGAGGGTTCACCCTCGTCGCACCCCCCACCAGCCGGAAGAGGAGGATTTCGCGCGTGACCAAGACCTCCGCCAAGGCCCCCCTCGCCGGCACCCCCAGCCTGCTGCGCGCGATCAACGACCGCGCCGCCCTCGAACTGCTGCTGGAGAACGGCCCGCTCTCCCGCACCCAGATCGGCACCCTGACCGGCCTCTCCAAGCCCACCGCCTCCCAGCTGCTGGCCCGCCTGGAGGCGGCCGGACTGGTCCTGCCGGTCGGCACCACCGCCGGCGGCCCCGGCCCCAACGCGCAGCTGTACCAGGTGAATCCGGCCGCCGGGCACGTCGCCGGGCTGGACGTCACCAACAGCGAGATCAGGGTCGCCGTCGCCGACATCACCGGCTCCACGCTGGCCGAGCACACCGTACCGACCAAGGGCGTGCCGGCCGCCGAGACCGTCGCCAAGGTCGCCGCCACCGTCGCCGAGACCGTCCGCGCCGCCGGACTGGCGGCGGACAGCCTGCGCACCGCCGCGATCGGCGTCGGCGGCGCCCCCGATCCGGTCACCGGCAAGCTGCGCTACGCCTCCCACCTGCCCGGCTGGCACTCGCCGCGGCTGGTCGAGGAGCTCTCCGAGGCGATCGGCGCGCCCGTGTCGATCGAGAACGACGTGAACCTCGCCGCCGTCGCCGAACAGGCCTCCGGCGCGGCGCGGGGCTCCGAGGACTTCGTCCTGCTCTGGGCCGGCGCGGGCACCGGCGCCGCGATCGTCATCGCCGGCCGGCTGCACCGCGGCTTCACCGGCGGCGCCGGGGAGGTCGGCTACATGCCGGTACCCGGCTCGCCGGTCGTGCGGGACGTGCGCCGCCGCAACTTCGGCGGGTTCCAGGACCTGGTCGGCGCACCCGCCGTCCGGACCCTGGCCCGCGAACACGGGATCGGCGCGCCCACCGCCGAGGAGTCGATCGCCAAGGCCCTGGAGACCCCGGGCGCCGGCGACGCCTTCCTCGCCGAACTGGCCGGCCGGCTCGCCGTCGGACTGGCCGCGATCGTCGCCGTCGTCGACCCCCAGCTGGTGGTCCTCTCCGGCGCGGTGCCCAGCGCGGGCGGCGAACGCCTGCGCGCCCTCGTCGAGGACGAACTGGCCAGGCTCTCCATCGCCCGGCCGGAGGTCCGCAGCAGTGCCCTGCCCGGCTCGCCCGTCCTGCTCGGCGCCCTGCAACGCGCCCTGACGGACGCCCGCGAGGCGGTCTTCTCCACCCACTGACAGCCACCCACCGACGCCCACCCGCCGACGCAGCCGCCCACCGACGCCCACCCGCCGACGCTCCCCCGGTCGCCCGCCACCCCGTACGCACCCCGCACCCACCTCTCCCCACCCCCGAACGCGGGCCCCGAGGCAATGACGCCTGCCCGCGCACCCCCAGGAGGACCTCGAAGTGCACTCCACCACCTCCCGCAGAGGCCGCCGCACGATCGCCGCCGTCACCGGCAGCGCCGTCCTGGCCCTGCTCGCCACCGCCTGTACCGGCAGCAGCGAGAGCAGCGGCAACGACGACTCGGCCAGCGGCAAGGACGTCACCATCACCTTCTGGCACGGCTGGAGCCAGGACAACGAGGTGAAGGCGATCAACGAGAACATCGCCGCCTTCGAGAAGGCCCACCCCAACATCCACGTCAAGGCCGTGGACAACATCGCGGACGACAAGCTCAACCAGGCCCTGCGGGCCGGCGGCAACGACGCGCCGGACGTGGTCTCCTCCTTCACCACCAACAACGTCGGCATGTTCTGCTCGACCAAGGCCTTCGCCGACCTCAAGCCCTTCCTGGACAAGAGCGGCATCGACCCGGCCAAGACCTTCCCGGCCGCGATGCTCAACTACACGCAGTTCCAGGGCAACCAGTGCTCGCTGCCGCTGCTCGGCGACGCCTACGGCCTCTACTACAACAAGAAGGCCTTCGCCGACGCGGGCATCGCCAACCCGCCGAAGACCTTCAGCGAGTTCGCCGAGGACGCCAAGAGGCTGACCCTCGCGGACGGCGACGGCTACAAGCAGCTCGGCTTCATGCCGCTGTACCACGGCTACGAGTCGACCAGCGAGCACTTCCTGGGCCAGTACGGCCCGACCTACTTCGGCGCCGACGGCAAGTCGAACATCGCCACCGACCCGAAGGTCGCCGCGATGCTCACCTGGCAGAAGGGCCTGGTCGACCAGCTCGGCGGCTACGCCAAGCTGGAGAAGTACCGCGCCACCTTCGGCGAGGAGTTCAGCGCCAAGAACCCCTTCCTCACCGGCCAGGTCGCGATGGCCATCGACGGCGAGTGGCGCACCGCCGCCCTCGCCGACAACAAGCCCGACTTCGACTGGGCCACCGCCGCGTTCCCCGTCCCGGACGACCAGGCCGACACCTACGGCCGCAGCTACCAGACCGGCACCATCGTCGGCATCGCCAGCAGCAGCAAGAAGCAGGCCGCGGCCTGGGAGCTGGTCAAGTACCTGACCACCGACACCGATGCGGTCGTCAGCTTCGCCAACGCGATCCACAACGTGCCCAGCACCTTCGACGCGCTCAACTCGCCGAAGCTGACGAACGACCCGAACTTCAAGACCTTCATCGACGTCGCCAAGAACAAGTACTCGGGCACCACCCCGGCGGCCGTCAACGGCAGCGGCTACATCGCCTCCCTGCAGAACCTCGGCTACGACTACGAGTCCGGCAAGCAGACCGATCTCGCGGCCGGCCTCGCGGCCACCGCCAAGGAGATCGACGCCGCCATCGCCCAGGCGAAGTAGCGGGAACGGTCCACGGAGCTCCCATGTCACTCGCGTTCGGCACCCGCAAGGGCACCGGCTCGACCGACCCGGCGGCGCCCTCCACGCAGCACCTGCTGCGCCGGAAGCGCCGCCGGGAGGCGGCCCGCAACCTCGCCTTCCTCTCCCCCTGGCTGATCGGCTTCGGCGTCTTCTTCCTGTACCCGCTGATCTCCACCGTCTACTTCTCGTTCACCAAGTACAACGGCTTCGGCGCCCCCTCCTTCAGCGGCCTGAAGAACTGGGACTACGTCTTCAACGACCTCCCGGCGTTCTGGCAGGGCCTGCGCAACACCGTGTGGCTCGTCTTCATCATGGTGAGCCTGCGGGTCGCCTTCGGCCTCGGCATCGGCCTGCTCATCACCAAGGTCAAGACCGGCGTCGGCTTCTTCCGCACCGCGTTCTACCTGCCGTACCTGGCACCGCCGGTGGCCGCGACCGTCGCCTTCGCCTTCCTGCTCAACCCCGGCACCGGCCCGGTCAACCACTTCCTCGGCGAGATCGGCCTCCCGCAGCCCGGCTGGTTCGCCAGCGCCGACTGGTCCAAGCCCGCGCTCACCATGCTCGCCATGTGGGGCATCGGCGACCTGATGGTCATCTTCATGGCCTCGCTGCTCGACGTCCCCAAGGAGCAGTACGAGGCGGCCGAACTGGACGGCGCCGGCCCCTTCCAACGGTTCCGGTACGTCACGCTGCCGAACATCTCGCCGATCATCATGTTCGCCGTGGTCACCGGGGTCATCCAGACCATGCAGTACTACACCCAGGCGATCGTCGCCGGGAAGGTCGCCGGCGGCATCGCGGGCAACTCCGGCCAGCAGTTCGAGCCCGGCTTCCCGCAGGGCTCCACCTGGACCCTGCCGCAGATGGTCTACAACCTCGGCTTCCAACGCTTCAACTACGGCGCGGCGTGCGTCGTCGCCCTGGTGCTGTTCGCCATCTCGATGGCCGTCACCTCGCTCCTGCTCCGCCGCAAGTCCGGCTTCATGGCGAGCGACGACTAGTCCGTGTGCTGCGGACCCAGCGGACCGATGAGGACCCGATCATGACTCTCAGCTCCACACTCACCAAGGCGCCCGCCCCGGCCGGCACCTCCCGCGCCTCCGGCCCGGCCGCCCGGGCGGCCCGCCGCCGCGCGATGCTCAACTGGGTGGCCGTGCACTCGCTGGCCATCGCCGCCGCGCTGTTCTTCCTGCTGCCGTTCGTCTTCGCCTTCCTCACCTCGGTGATGACCGACCAGCAGGCACTCACCACCGACTACTGGCCCACCTCCTGGCAATGGGGCAACTACGGCAAGGTCTGGGACACCCCCGGCTTCCTCACCTGGTGGCGCAACACCCTGATCTACGCGGGCCTCGGCACGGTGCTGACCATCGTCTCCAGCCTGCCGGTCGCCTACGCGCTCGCCAAGTTCCGCTTCCGGGGCCGCAACCTCGCGCTGATGGCCGTCATCGCCATGATGATGCTCCCGCCGCAGGTCACCGTCATCCCGATGTACCTGTTCTGGGCCAAGCAGCTCGGCCTCGGCGGCTCGCTCTGGCCGCTGATCATCCCGATGGCCTTCGGCGACGCGTTCTCGATCTTCCTGCTGCGCCAGTTCCTGCTGACCATCCCCAAGGAGTACATCGAGGCCGCCCGGATCGACGGCTGCAGCGATCTGCGCACCCTGCTGAAGGTCGTGCTGCCGATGGCCAAGCCGGCCATCGCCGCCGTCGCCCTGTTCCAGTTCTTCTACTGCTGGAACGACTACTTCGGCCCGCAGATCTACGCCAGCAACAACCACGAGGCCTGGACGCTCTCGTACGGCCTGGAGTCGTTCAAGAGCGCCCACCACACCAACTGGAACCTCACCATGGCCGCCACCCTCCTCGTGATGGCACCGGTGATCGTCCTCTTCTTCTTCGCACAGAAGGCCTTCATCGAAGGCGTGACACTGACAGGGGTCAAGGGCTGATGTCCGCACTCAAGTTGGCCATCGTCGGCGGCGGTTCGACGTACACACCGGAGCTGATCGACGGATTCGCCCGGCTCCGCGACAGCCTGCCGATCGGCGAGCTGGTGCTCATCGACCCGGCCGCCGACCGGCTGGAGCTGATCGGCGGGCTCGCCCGGCGGATCTTCGCCAAGCAGGGGCACGGTGCCGTCGTCACCACGACCGTGGACGTCGAGGCCGGTGTCGCCGACGCCGACGCCGTGCTGCTGCAACTGCGCGTCGGCGGGCAGGCCGCCCGCAACCAGGACGAGACCTGGCCGCTGGAGTGCGGCTGCGTCGGGCAGGAGACCACCGGCGCCGGCGGCCTCGCCAAGGCACTGCGCACCGTCCCGGTCGTCCTCGACATCGCCGAGAAGGTCCGGCGCACCAACCCGGACGCCTGGATCGTCGACTTCACCAACCCCGTCGGCATCGTCACCCGCGCCCTGCGCAACGCCGGTCACAAGGCCGTCGGCCTGTGCAACGTCGCCATCGGCTTCCAGCGAAAGTTCGCGACCCACCTCGGCGTCGACCCGGAGCTGATCCGGCTCGACCACGTCGGCCTCAACCACCTCACCTGGGAGCGCGGCGTCACCCTGCTCGACGCGCCCGGCGCGGCGGGCGGCCGGGAGGTGCTGCCCTCGTTGCTCCGCGACTTCGGCAAGGAGATCGCCGAGGACCTGCACCTGCCGCAGCCCGTCATCGAGCGGCTCGGCGTCGTGCCGTCCTACTACCTGCGCTACTTCTACCAGCACGACGCCGTCGTCGAGGAGCTCAAGGTGCAGGGCTCGCGGGCCGCCAAGGTCGCCGAGATCGAGCGGCAGCTGCTGGAGATGTACGCCGACCCGGCCCTCGACACCAAGCCGGAACTCCTCGGCCAGCGCGGCGGCGCCTTCTACTCCGAGGCGGCCGTCCAGCTGATCGCCGCGCTGCTCGGCACCGGCGGCGGGACGTCCGTGCAGGTCGTCAACGCCCCGAACAACGGCGTGCTGCCGTTCCTGCCCGACGACGCCGTCATCGAGGTCCCGGCCGAGGTCGACGCGAACGGCGTCCGGCCGCTCCCCCAGCGGGCCGTCGAGCCGCTGTACGCCGGCCTCATCGCCGCCGTCACCTCGTACGAGCACCTCGCCCTCGACGCCGCCCTGCACGGCGGCCGCGACCGGGTCTTCGACGCCCTGCTCGCCCACCCGCTGGTCGGCCAGATCGAACTCGCCGACCAGCTCACCGATCGGCTGCTCGCCCACAACCGCGAGCACCTCGCCTGGGCCTGACGGCCCGGGGCCTGTTCTCGCACCCAGGCTCCGCCGGGAAAGCCTCCCGGCCCGCGATATGAGGGTGTCGCGGGCCGGGCACTGCGAGGAGACCGACCACCCCCGGCCGGGGACAACGCCACGGCCGGGCCACGTACGAGCCGCGGGGACCTGATGACCCACCAGCCCGATCCGATCCTGCCCGGCGTCCTCGCCATCGACGCCGGCAACTCCAAGACCGACGTCGCCCTGATCGGCGCCGACGGCACCGTCCACGGCACCGCCCGCGGCGGCGGCTTCGCACCCCAGAAGATCGGCGGCGCCGCCGCCGTCGCCGGCCTCGCCCCGCTGGTCGAGCAGGCCGCCGCCGAGGCCGGCCACCCCGTCTGGAGCGGCGTCCTCACCAGCCACGTCAGCGCCTGCCTGGCCAACGCCGACCTGCCCGTCGAGGAGGAGGCCCTACGCGCCGCGCTGGAGTCCCACCCCTGGGGTGCCAGCAACACCGTCGTCAACGACACCTTCGGCCTGCTGCGGGCCGGCACCGACGGCCCGCGCGGCGTCGCCGTCGTCTGCGGCGCCGGCATCAACTGCGTGGGCCTGCTGCCCGACGGCCGCACCGCCCGCTTCCCCGCCCTCGGCGAGCTCACCGGCGACTGGGGCGGCGGCGGGGGCCTGGCCGTCACCAGCATGTGGCACGCCGTGCGCCACGAGGACGGCCGCGGCGGCCCCACCGGGCTCTCCCGCGCCATCGCCGAGCACTTCGGCCTGCCCAGCGCCGGCGCCGTCGCCGAGGCCGTCCACCTCGGGCACCTGCCGACCAGCCGGCTGCACGAGATCGTCCGGGTGCTGTTCGCCGTCGCGGAGCAGGGCGACGAGGTCGCCCTGGGGCTGATCGACCGACAGGCCGACGAGATCGTCCGGCTCGCCGTCGTCGCCCTGCGGCGGCTGGAACTGCTCGACACGCGGACCCCGCTGGTGCTCGGGGGCGGCGTGCTCGCCTCCCGGCAGCCGCTGCTGCTCGACAACCTGACCGCCCGACTGGCCGAGGCCGCGCCGCTCGCCGAACCGCGGGTCGTCGTCGCGCCGCCCGTCCTGGGCGCGGCGCTGCTCGGGCTCGACCACCTCGGCGCGGGCCCCGAGACCCAGGCCCGGCTGCGCGAGGCGTACGAGGCGCAACGGCCCGTCGCCGTCTGAACGGCCCGTCACCGCCCGAACGGCCCGTCACCACCTGAACGGCCGTTCGCCGTCTGACGGTTGCGCCGTTTCCAAGACTCCCGCCCCCGCCGGATCCGCACATCCGGCGGGGGCGGGAACCACGGTCCGTGCAGCAATCGTGTACCTGCGTGACGAGATCCGCCGCCGCCCGGGGAGACTAGTGCCATGGCCGTGCCCCGAACCCTCCTCGCCGCGCTGCTCTGCTGTACCGCCGCAGCCGCCCTCACCGCCTGCACTCCCGCCGACTCGGCGCCCACCGTCGCCGCCGCCTCCGCCGCGGCCGTCGCCGACGGGGCGTACGACGACGAGGACGACCTGCTGGACGACGACCTCGCCGACCCCGAGCCCAGCATGGACACCTCGCCCGCCACCCCCGTCGCCGACTGCGCCACCCCGACCCCGACCGAACGCCCCGGGCACACCGTCCTCGTGGTCACCGCCACCGAGGACGGCGAGGTCACCGCCCAGCCCGCCCGCTACCTCTGCGACGAAGCCCGCTACGAGGGGACGGGGGAAGCCGCCCGCTACGGCTTCGCGACCGCCGGCGTCGAGGCGACGCTCGTCGACCGCCCGCACGCCGACCCGACCAGACCGGTCCGGCTGGAGGAGGTGCTCGGCCATCTGGAGGACTGCCTGGTCGAGCACGGATCCGACGCGCCGGACGGGTGCTACGGCAACGTGTACGACGTGGTGCTGGACTCGCACGGGCGGATCATGCGGATCGGGGAGCTGGTCGGTCCGTGAACCGGTCGGGTGCCGGTCGGGTACTGGTCGGGTGCCGGTCGGGTGCTGAACCGGCTGAGCCCCGGTCTGGTGCCGGCCGGGCCGTGAACCGGCCCGGTCAGGACGGGGCGACGAGGCCGAACTCGTAGGCCTGGATGACCAGGTGGACCCGGTCGCGGGCGTCCAGCTTGGTGAACAGCCGGGCCACGTGCGCCTTGGCGGTGGCCACGCTGATGGTCAGCTCCTCGGCGATCTCGCCGTTGGACAGCCCGCGGCCGACCAGCGTCAGCACCTCGCGCTCGCGCTCGGTGATCCCGTCGACCCTCGCCCGGCCGGACTGGGCGGCGGCGGGCTGCGGGCGGGCGGCGAACTCGCCGATCAGGCGGCGGGTGATGCTCGGGGCGATCAGGGCGTCCCCGGCGGCGACCACCCGGACGCCGTCGAGGATGGTCTCCAGGGCGAGGTCCTTGACCAGGAAGCCGCTCGCCCCAGCCCGCAGCGCGCCGTACACGTAGTCGTCGTCGTCGAAGGTGGTGAGGACGAGGACGTGGGTCGGCAGGTCGGGGTCGGCGGTGATCCGGCGGGTCGCCTCGATGCCGTCCATGCCGGGCATCCGGATGTCCATCACCGCGACGTCGGGGCGCAGCCGGCCCACCAGGTCCACCGCCTCGGCGCCGTTGCCGGCCTCACCGACCACCTCCAGGTCCGGGGTGTCGGCGATGAGCACGCGCAGACCGGTGCGGATGAGCGGCTGGTCGTCGACCAGGACGACACGGATCATAGGAATCACGGGTATCACGGGGATCACGGGGAGACCTCCACGGGGAGCGGCAGTCGGGCGGCGACCTGGAAGCCGCCTTCGGGGCGCGGGCCGGCGCTGAACTCGCCGTGCAGCAGGCCGACCCGCTCGCGCATGCCGGCGATGCCGTAGCCCGAGCCCGCGGACGGCCCGGCGGCGCCGGCGCCGAGGTCGACGACGGTGACGGCGACCTCCTCGGGGCCGTAGTCGACGGTCACCCGGCAGTCCCGGGTGCCGGAGTGCTTGACCACGTTGGTGACCGCCTCCTGAACGATGCGGTAGGCGGCGAGGTCCACCTCGGGCGGCAGCGTACGGGGCTCGCCCAGGCGGGTGAGCGCGACCCGGACGCCGGCGCCGGCCGTCTGCTCGATCAGCCGGTCCAACTCGCCCAGCCCCGGGGCGACCTCCATCGGCGCGGACTCCGGCTCGGCGTGGCGCAGCGCGCCGAGCATCCGGCGCAGCCCGGCCAGGGTCTCCCGGCTGGTCGCCTCGATGGCGTTCAGCGCGTTGCGGGTCTCGGCGGGCTGGGTGTCCATGACCCGGCTGCCCATCCCCGCCTGGATCGCGATGATGCCGATGCTGTGGGCCACCATGTCGTGCAACTCGCGGGCGATCCGCAGCCGTTCGGCGGTGATCGCCTGCTCGGTGGCGCGGCCGCGCAGGGCCTCGGCGTGCGCGCGGTTCTGCCGGACGGTGTTGCCGACCAGCCAGGCGATCGCGGCGGTCGAGGCGAACGCGGCCTGGGCGACGAGGTCGGTGTGGTAGTCGTTGGCCACCCGCCAGACCGCCAGGACGGCCACCATGGCGACCGGCATCGCGGCGGCGCACAGCGACATGACCCGGGAGCGGGTGGCCGTGCAGTAGCCGATCGCCACCTCGGCGAGCAGCAGCTGCACCACGGCCGTCTCCTGGATCCGCATGCCGATCGTGAAGACGCACGCCACCAGCGGGATCGCCACCGCCAGCAGCGGCAGCCGGACCAGCAGCGAGGCCATCAGGATCGTGACCACCGCGGTGACCAGCAGCGGCATGTCCTCGAAGTTGCCGTTGTAGCGGAACAGGTGGGCCAGCTCGTCGCTCCGCTGGAAGCTGCGGAACGTGATGACGGCCACCCAGAACGCCGCCACCCAGACACTCGGCGGCAGGCGCCTGAGCAGGGGCGGACGCGGGTTGGTGATCATCGCCCGATGGTAGCGGCGGCCCGCGCGGCGACACATCGGCCCGGGGGCGTAATCCCCCGGGCCGGTGCGGCCGCCGACGGTTGTGGCCCGCGGCCCGATGCCCGGCCGGGACCCCGGGCGGCACCGTTGTCCCCGTGATCGAGATCGAGCGACTGACCAAGCGGTACGGCGCCACCACGGCCGTCGACCAGTTGACCTTCACCGTCCGGCCGGGCACCGTCACCGGTTTCCTCGGCCCCAACGGCGCCGGCAAGTCCACCACGCTGCGCATGATCCTGGGCCTCCACACCCCCACCGAGGGGTCCGTCACCGTGGACGGCGTGCCCTTCGCCAACCGGCCGCGCGGGCTGCGCCACGTTGGCGCCCTGCTGGACGCCCAGGACGTGCACGGCGGGCGCAGCGCCCGGGCCCACCTGTCGGCGCTCGCCCGCGGCAACCGCATCCCGCTCCGGCGGGTGGACGAGGTGCTCGCCGAGGTCGGCCTCGGCAAGGCCGCCGGGCGCCGGATCGGCGGCTACTCGCTGGGCATGAAGCAGCGGCTCGGCATCGCCGGCGCGCTGCTCGGCGACCCGCCGGTGCTGCTGTTCGACGAGCCGCTCAACGGCCTCGACCCGGAGGGCGTGCTGTGGGTGCGCGGCCTGTTCCGGCGCCTCGCCGAGGAGGGGCGGACGGTCTTCGTCTCCAGCCACATGATGGCCGAGATGGAGCACACCGCCGACCGCCTGGTGGTGATCGGCCGGGGCCGGCTGATCGCCGACGAGAGCCTGGCGGAGTTCTCCGCCCGCGACGCCGTCACCAGCGTGGCCGTCCGGACGCCCGAACTGTCCTCGCTCGCCAGGGTGTTGCGGGCCGAGGGGGCGGACGTACGGCAGGCGCAGGAGCCGGACGAGGCCGTGGTGACCGGGCTGCCCGCCGCCCGGATCGGTGAACTCGCCCTGCGGCACGGCCTGGTGCTGCACGAGCTCGCCACCCGTACCTCGTCCCTGGAGTCGGCGTTCATGTCCCTGACCGCCGACAGCGTCGAATACCCGGCAGGAGATGCCCGATGAGTACCGCCGCCCTCGCCCCCGCCCGCCCCCGCACCCGCCCGGCCGAGCAGCGACCCCGGTTCGGCGACCTGCTCGCCGCCGAGTGGATCAAGCTGCGCTCGCTGCGGTCCACGTACTGGGTGCTGGCGCTCGCCTCGCTGGCCGCGATCGTGGTCAACCTGAACGCCGTCCACACCGACCTGACCTACATCGACCATCCGCGCCCACCGGTGCCCGGCTTCCCCCCGTTCAAGTACGACCCGCTCTACCACGGCCTCAGCAGCATCTCCGGCGCCCTGATGGCCGTCGCGGCCGGCAGCCTCGGCGCGATCACCGTGTTCGGCGAGTACACCACCGGCATGATCCGCACCACCTTCGCCGCCGTGCCCGACCGGCGGGGCGTGGCCGTGGCCAAGGTGGTGCTGATCGCCGGCATCACCTCGCTCGCCGGGGCGGTGGTGTCCGCGGTGTCCTTCTTCGGCAGCAACGCCATGCTGGCCTCCCGGCACGTCGGGCTCTCCATCACCGACGAGGGCTGCCTGCGGGCCGTCCTCGGCTACGCGGCGCTCGTGCCCGTCTGCGCGCTGATCGGGATGGCCCTCGGCGCCCTGCTGCGGCACGCCACCGCCTCGATCGTCTCGCTGGTCATGCTGCTGTTCATCGTGCCGATGCTGTTCGGCGGCGACCGCTACCGCTGGCTGAAGGAGATCGGCAACCACCTGCCGCTCGCCGCCGAGGGGCGGCTGACGATCAACCCCAACTCCTCGACGACGATGGGCAAGTACGCGCCGAGCGTGCTCGACTCCTGGATCACCTTGGGCGCCTGGGCGGCCGTCGCGCTGGCGGCGACGGTGGTCCTGATGCGGCGGCGGGACGTCTAGGGCCTTGTCCGGCCCCTGCTCCGGCCCCCGCTCCGGCCCCTGTCCGGCCTCGGGCGGCTATCCCGACCTCGGGCGGCTGCAGCGGGCTCAGGCGGCCGCGGCGGCCGCCTTGGCGCGGAAGGCGCCGAGGGTGGTGGCGGGGACTCCGCAGGAGGGGAGGAAGGCCTCGGCGCCGCCGTGGCGGGTGCGGACGCGGTCGAGGAAGACGGCCATGGCCTCCGCCGGGGCTTCCAGGAGCGGGGCGGGGATGGTGAGTTCGCGGCCCTGGGAGTCGGTGACCCGGGCGCCGCGGGCGTTGAGGGCGGTGCGGTGGCGCTCGGCGAGGCCGGCGAAGATCTGCGGCAGGGCGTCGGCGGTGCGGGCGTAGTCGGCGACGATCCGTTCGGCGGGCACGCCGAGGAGGTCCAGCAGCAGGGCGGTCAGCAGGCCGGTGCGGTCCTTGCCTGCGGCGCAGTGCAGCAGGACGGCACCGGGGCGGGCGGCGGCCTCGACGGCGGCGGTGACGGCCTCGGGCGCGGACTCCGCCAGCAGCACGTAGTAGTCGCCGAGGTCGGCGGCGGTGGCCATGGTGCGCATCCGGGCGGCGAGGCCGTCGCCGGTGGGGTTCACCGGGGCCGCGACGACGGCTATCCCGGCGGCCTCGGCGGCGGCCCAGTCGGCGGGGTCGGTCTCGCGGGTGTCGCGCAGGTCGACGATGGTGCGGATGTCGCAGGCGCGCAGCTGGGCGACGGTGGCCTCGTCGGCGGCCGGGAACGGCTGGGCGGAGCGGTACAGCACGCCGGGGCGGATCCGCCGGCCCTCGGGGTCGCCGAGGACGGCGGGGTCGCGGAAGTTGACCAGGGACATGCGCGAGGCCTTTCGGTGGAGCCGCGGGAGGAGGGGGTTGGACATCTAGACGTCTAGATGTCTAGCCCCTCCCCGGGGTGCGGGGCAAACCGCGGCCGCCCGTACCCCTCCATCCCACTCCCCCGCTCTGGTCCCGTCGACCGGAGGGAGGGGTGGGATCGCGGGCGGGGAGCCCGGCGGCGGGCAGGCGGCGGGCCCGGGGTTCGTAGGATCGGGCGTGTGGCGACGAACCCTCCCAGCACCCCGCTCTACCGACGGCTGGCCCGGCGGCTCCAGGAGCGGATCGACGCCGGCGCGTACCCGGCGGGCGCCCGGCTGCCGAGCGAGCCCGAGCTGAGCGCCGAGTTCGGGGTGAACCGGCTGACCGTCCGGCAGGCGGTGGCGGAGCTGGAGCGGGCCGCCGTGGTGGAGATCCGGCGGGGCGTGGGCACGTTCGTCCGCCCGCCGGCCGTCCGCGTCTCGATCGCGGTGGACCCGCGCAGCCAGCGCTTCGACCTGGGCAGCGTGCACGCCGCACTCCCCGACGCCGGGGACGGCGAGTTCGTGCTGGGCACCCCGCCGGTGGCCGGGTCGACCGAGGACGAGGAGGCGGCCCGGCAGCTGGGCCGGGCACCGGCCGAGCTGTCCCGGGTGGACACGGTGATCCGGCTCGGCGGGCGGGCCCGGGCGGCGTGCAGCTACTGGGTGCCGTTCGGCCCGCTGCCGGACGCCCTGGTGCGGCCCGGCCGGCCCGGGAACCTGGTGCTGGACCTGGCCCGCGCGGCCGGGGTGGAGCTGGAGTACGACTGGCGGGCGTTCGGTGCGATCGGCGCGGACCTGGCCGACGCCGAGCTGCTGGGCGTCCCGCCGGGCACCCCGCTGCTGGTCCGCGAAGGGGTCAGCTGCACCCCGGACGGCGCCCCGGCGCTGTACGTCCGGCGGCGGATCGACGGCAGCAGCGCGCGCTTCGTCCTGAACTTCCGCGAGCCCCGGCCGGAGCCGCCGCCCGGCCCCACCGCGGACCAGCCGCCCGGCCCGCGATAACCCCAGGTCGAGCGCCAGGTCAGCCACCCACCCCGCACCCGTTGGCGCCGTATCAATCCTGCTAAAGTTCCGCGCCGGATCATCACGCGTCACGGGGGGCGGAGTACCGCGGTGTCCGAGGGGACCGAGCACGACATACCCACCGAACTGACCGAGGTCTGCCTCGGGCTGCTGGCCGACGCCTCCCGCACCGGGAGGCTGCTGCGCCGGGACGAACTGGAGTGCCTGCGCACGCTGGGCGAGCACTGCGCCGAGGCCGGGTACGGGCTGCGCGAGGTGGTCGCGCACTGCCTGTCGGCCACCCGGCGGGCCTGGCAGACGCTGCCGGGCATCACCGCGGCGGGCGGCGTCGGGGAACTGCGCCGGATCGGCGACGCCGTGCTCGCGGCGACCGAGGCCGCGCTGGCCGCACTCGGCGAGGGGCACGAGCGCGCACAGCGCATGGCGGTCCGTCAACAGGAGTCCGCGCGGCGGGAGTTCATCGACGACCTGCTGTACGGTCGCAGCGACCTGGGCCTGCTGGCGGAGCGCGCGGAGCGGTTCGGGCTGCGGCTGGCGGGCGCGTACTCGGTGGCGGTGGCGGTCGGCGACGCGCCGTTCGCGGACGTCCATCCGCTGGTGCACCGGGTGGAACGGGAGCTGGTCGGGCGGTTCGGCGAGCGGGACGTCCTGCTCGCCAGCAAGGACGGCCGACTGGTGTGCATCGCCCCCGACACCGAGCGCGCCGTCCTGGAGGCCTTCACCGACCTGGCGCTGCGCCCCGGCCCCGGTTACCGCCCGGTGCTGCGGGTCGCGACCGGACGCCGGCACTCCGGGGCCAGCGGGGTGCTGCGCAGCTACGAGGAGGCGCTGGGCGCGCTGGACTACGCGGACCGGCTGGACCTGCCGGCGCAGCAGCTGAAGGCCGAGGAACTGCTGGTCTTCCCGGTGCTGATGCGCGACCGGGCGGCGATGGCCGACCTGGTGCGCAGCGTGCTGGGCCCGCTGACCGAGGCGCGCGGCGGCGCCCGCCCGCTGCTGGACACCATCGTGGTCCAGGCGGAGGCGGCGTACGTGAACGCGGAGGCGGCCCGGCGGCTGGGGCTGAGCGTGCGCACGCTCGGCTACCGGCTGGAGCGGATCAAGGCGCTGACCGGCTACGACCCGTCGGACGCGCTCCAGCGGTTCACCCTGGAGACGGCGGCGATGGGGGCCCGGCTGCTGAACTGGCCGGAACAGCCGCTGTAGGCGGCGGCCAAACGCCTCCGGCCGGTGCGTTCCAGGGTGTCAAAGGGCCGTAAAGATTGCCGGATCCTGGCAATGTGCGAACGCCCCCTCCGCTGTCACGATCTCCATGGCGCCGAGGTGCGGCGCCGTGGGAAAAGCGGGGGAGCGTGGCCGGGATGGGGGGATTCGTCGCGGCCGCGCTGGCTTTTCCGACGGCGCTGTTCAGCTTCGCGCTGGTGGTGGTCGTCGGGTACTGGCTGCTGATGCTGGTCGGCGGCCTCGGCTTCGACGCCCTGCACGGGGGGCACGGTGTCGGCCATGCCGGTCACGTCGATCACGTGGGCCACGTCGGTCACGACGGTCATGTGGGCCACGTCGGTCATGTGGGCCACGTCGGTCACGTCGGTCACGCGGGCGACCTGGGGCACGGTGTCGGGGCCCACGGTGCCGGGGGGCACCCGGCCCACGGGGGACACGGGGGACCCGTGAGCCAGGACGGGCACGGCGCCGACGGCCGGGGCGTCCACCACCACGGAGGCGTGCTGGGCGCGCTGGGACTGGGCGGGGTGCCCGTGACGGTGGCGGTGTCGCTGCTGGTCGCGATCGCCTGGTTCGTCAGCCTGGCCGGCACCGTCCTCACCTCGGGGGCACCGGCGCGCGGCGGCGTGTTCGCCGTCGCGCTGGTCGCCTCCTGGGCGGGCACCCGACTGCTGGTCCGGCCGCTGTCCCGGCTGTTCCCCGAGGACCGCCCGGCGACCCGGGGGGACTTCGTCGGCCGCGTCTGCGTGATCCGGACCGGCCGGGTGACGGCCGACTTCGGGCAGGCCGAGGTCACCGCCGAGGACGGCTCCACCGCGACCGTCCAGGTGCGGACGCTCACCGAGGAGCCCGGGCTGGCGGCCGGCCGCACCGCCCTGATCTTCGACTACGACGCCGACGGCGAACACTTCCTGGTGGCGCCGTTCGACCCGGCGCTACCGGGCGGCTGACGGCCCCCGGGCGCCTGACGGCCGGGGCGTCACCACTTTCCTCTCATTCCACTTCTTTTCTTTCCGCTCGACCTCGCACCATCTCGTCATCTCGTCAAAGGACTCCGTGATGGACACCATCGCCGTGGGTTTCGGCGTTCTCGTCGCCGTCGTCCTGCTCATCGTGCTCGCCATGCTGCTGTTCGTGGGCCGCCTGTTCCAGAAGGTCGAGCAGGGCAAGGCGCTGATCGTCTCCCGCACGAAGAAGGTGGACGTCACCTTCACCGGCACGATCGTCCTCCCCGTGCTGCACAAGGCCGAGTTGATGGACATCTCGGTGAAGACGGTGGAGATCCACCGCGCCGGCCGGGACGGGCTGATCTGCCGGGACAACATCCGGGCGGACATCCGGATCTCCTTCTTCGTGCGGGTGAACAAGACCGTCGAGGACGTCATCAAGGTCGCGCAGGCCATCGGCACCGCCCGGGCCAGCGACCCGTCCGCGATCCAGGACTTCTTCGCGGCCAAGTTCGCCGAGGCGCTGAAGACCGTCGGCAAGCAGTTGGACTTCACCGACCTCTACACGCACCGGCACGAGTTCCGGGACCAGATCATCGCGGTGATCGGCACCGACCTCAACGGCTACACCCTTGAGGACGCGGCCATCGACCACCTCGAACAGACCCCGATGAACCAGTTGGACTCCGACAACATCCTCGACGCCCAGGGCATCCGCAAGATCACCGAGCTGACCGCGATCGAGCACGTGCGCACCAACGAGTACCAGCGCACCGAGGAGAAGGAGATCACCCGGCAGAACGTGGACGCCCGGGAGACCGTCCTGGAGCTCCAGCGCCGCCAGGCCGACGCCGAGATCCGCCAGCGCCGCGAGATCGAGACCCTGCGGGCCAAGGAGGACGCGGTGATCTCCCGGGTCCAGGAGGAGGAGCGGCTGAACGCCCAGACCGCCTTCCTGCGCACCGAGGAACTGCTCGGCGTTCAGCGCGAGAACCAGGCCCGCGAGGTCGCGGTGGCGCAGAAGAACCGCGAGCGGGTGATCGCGGTGGAGAACGAGCGGATCGAGAAGGACCGCCTGCTGGAGGTCGTCGGCCGCGAGCGGGAGACCGAACTCGCGGCGATGGAGAAGCAGAAGGAGGTCGAGTCCCGTCGGCGGGAGGTCGCCGACGTGGTCCGCGAGCGGGTCGCGGTGGAGCGGACCGTCGCCGAGCAGGAGGAGGCCGTCAAGACGCTGCGCGCCACCGAGGACGCCGAGCGCACCCGCCGCGCGGTGATCATCCAGGCCGAGGCGGAGGCGCAGGAGAAGCTCGTCAAGGACATCAAGGCCGCCGAGGCCGCCGAGCAGGCCGCCTCGCACAAGGCCCGCGAGGCGGTCGTGCTGGCCGAGGCCCGGCAGCAGGCCGCCGAACTGGACGCCGCCGCCAAGATCCGGATGGCCGAGGGCATCCGGGCGGAGGCCGCCGCCGAGGGGCTGGCCCAGGTGCAGGTGCGCGAGCAGGAGGCCGCGGCGGTGGAGAAGGTCGGCCGCGCCGAGGCCGCCGTCCAGGCCGAGAAGGCGAAGGCCGCCGCGCTGGAGATCGGCGCCAAGCTGAAGGCCGAGGCCGAGGGCCTCACCGAGAAGGCCGCGGCGATGGCGAAGCTCGACGAGGCCTCGCGCGGGCACGAGGAGTACCGGCTGCGGCTGGCCGCCGAGAAGGACGTCCGGCTGGCCGGGCTGGACACCCAGCGGCAGATCGCCGAGGCACAGGCCGCACTGGTCGCGGCCGGGCTGGAGAAGGCGAAGATCGACATCGTCGGCGGGGACGGGGTGTTCTTCGACCGCCTGGTGCAGTCGGTGACGGCCGCCAAGAGCGTCGACGCCTTCGTCGGGCACTCGCAGACCGCCCAGGCCCTGGCCGGGCCCTGGCTCGACGGCAGCGCCAGCTTCACCGAGGACCTGACCCGGGTGCTGTCCTCGGTGTCCACGGCGGACGTGCAGAACCTGACGGTGTCCGCGCTGCTGATGCGGATGATCGGTGCCGGGGGCGGCGAGCAGGCCGGGCAGCTTCGTCAACTCCTCACCTCGGCACAGAAGTTGGGGATCGCCGAGACGCCGATCGGGGCGCTGGGCGCGGTCAACGGCTCCAAGTGAGCGCCTGAGCACCCCGTCATCCGAGCACCCTGCCATCCGAGCTCCCTGCCATTAGAGCTCCCTGCCATCCGAGCACCTGAGTAGTTGAGGAACTGACGTGGTGGACGCCCTCGACGCCCGGCTCGACGCCGGCACCTACGAGGTCCTGCGCGACCGGATCGCCCGGTCCGCCGCCGAACTCGCCGACCGCGCGCAGGCGTTGAACGCCCGCCGGGTCGAGGAGTTCGGCGGCGGGGAGCTGCGGCTGGCCGGCACCGGGCGGCTCACCACCGGCCGGGCCTGCCTCCCGCAGGACCTCACCGCCGCCGGCGGGCTGCTGCTGCTCGGCGCCCGCCCGGGTACGGCAGCCGACGCCGCCGCCTCCGTCTCGGGCTCCGCCTCGGGCTCCGCCGACGCCCCGGCCGAGGGCTCCCCGGGCGCCGGGCTGCTCGGGGAGGTCCTCAGCGTCCACCACCCCGACCTCACCCCCGCCCCCGCCCCCGCCGAGGGCACCCTGCTGGACGACCCGCGCCTGCGCCAGGACCTCGCCGACCTGCACCGCTACTTCCGCGACGCCCGGCTGGAACGGCTGCGCCCCGTCGGCGGCCGCCTGCTCGCCGTCTTCCGCACCGGCCCCGCCGCCGCCGACGTCCGGGTGCTGCGCTGGCGCCTCGCCGACGACCTCGCCGACGACCGGCCCCCTGCCTACCAGGACGGCCGCGGCGAACGCGACCACACCCCCGCCGACGGCCAGCAGCTCGCCTGGACCGCCCTCACCCGGGACGACCAGCTGCCCGCCGCCCCCGGCAGCCCGCCGCGCGCCGACCTCGGCGGCGAACTCCGGCTCGGCGTCGACGGCGGCCGGCTGACCATCGCCGCCCCCGACGGCCGCGAGCTGCACCACGAACCCCTCGCCGAGGCCCTGCAGACCCTCGCCGACGCGCAGATCGCCCACGCCCGGCTCGGCACCCTGCTGCTGGTGCGCGTGCGCCCGTACCAGGAGGAGACCGTCCGGCACCTGGTCTGCCACCTGCCCACCGGCCGGGTCACCCGGATCGACGCGCTCGGCCAGGCCTGCCTGCGGCTGCCCGCCGACCAGGGCCTCGCCTTCCCCGGCGGCTGCCACCTCGCCGACGGCACCGTGCGCCGCTACGACCAGCCGGTGGACGGCCTGGCCTACGAGCGCACCCTCGTCTCGCCCAACGGCG
This sequence comes from Kitasatospora sp. NPDC086801, assembly GCF_044745805.1. Taxonomy (NCBI): domain Bacteria; kingdom Bacillati; phylum Actinomycetota; class Actinomycetes; order Kitasatosporales; family Streptomycetaceae; genus Kitasatospora; species Kitasatospora sp. NPDC086801. Next base: position 96,253 of record NZ_JBIVAX010000004.1, on the reverse strand, counting down.
AGGACGTGCTGTACGAGTTCCGCTCCCCCGTCGACGGCCGCGCCCTGCTCCAGCCGTACAACAGCGTCCGCCAGGAGGCCGCCGCCCCGCTGCCCTGCCAGGGCTACGCGCTGCTCGCCGACGGCACCCTGATCGCCCTCCGCCCGGCCGAGGACGGGCCCACCCGGCTGCACCCCGTCCAGCTGTGGCAGACCCCGTTCACCAGTGAGCGCCACGCCGCCGCGCAGCCGCCCGGCACCGGCCCGCTCGCCCGGATCGGCAACGCCGACCTCGTCCGCGGCCTCGCCGACTGCCTCTCCCTGGCCCGGCTCGCCACCGCCGGCGCCGACACCCCGGCCGGCCACCAGGCCGTCCTCGCCGCCTGCACCCGCACCGCCGACCGGCACCACTGGCTGGGCCAGCCCGACCTCGGCGACCTCGCCGCCCCGCTCGCCGAGATCCGCGACACCGCCCGGCAGGTCATCGCCGAGTACGAGGCCGTCGCCGAACTCACCGCGCACGCCGCCCGGCAGACCGAACAGGCCGCCGAGCACGTCGAAGGCCTGCTGCGCACCGCCCGCGGCGAGACCCTCGCCGACGCCGCCGAATGGGTCGACCGGCTCGCCGGGCTGCGCCGCGCCCAGGGCCGGGTCGAGGCGCTGCGCGACCTGCCGCGCGCCGACCACGCCCGGATCGACGCGCTCGCCGCCCACCTCGCCGAGGGTCTCGCCGAGGCCGCCGCCCGCGCCGTCGGACACCTCGCCGAACCCGAGGCCTTCGCCCCGCACCGCCGGCGCGCCGGCGAGCTCGCCGACCGCTGCGCCGCCCTCGCCACCGCCGCCGAGGCCGCACCATTGGGCCTTCAACTCTCCGAGCAGAGCGAGGCGTTGCAGACCGTATCGGAACTCGTCGGCACCCTCGACCTGGCCGACGCCACCACCCGCACCGCCATCCTCGACCGGCTCGCCGACGTCCTCGGACTGCTCAACCGCGCCCGCGCCGCCCTCACCGTCCGCCGCCGCGACCTGCGCACCCGCGAGGCCGCCGCCGAGTTCGCCGCCGAAACCGCCCTGCTCGCCCAGGCCACCACCGCCGCGCTCGCCGCCGCCGACACCCCCGAGGCCTGCGACGACCAGCTCGGCCGACTCCTGCTGCGCATCGAGCAGTTGGAGACCCGCTTCGCCGACGCCGACCCGGCGCTGAACGACCAGCTCGCCGACCGGCGCACCGCGATCCACGACGCCCTCACCGCCCGCCGCCAGCATCTGCTGGAGGAACGGGCCCGCCGCGCCGACCGGATCGCCGCCTCCGCCGAACGCATCCTCGACACCCTGCACCGGCGGCTCACCGCCCTCGACACCGCGGCCGAGATCGACGCCGCCCTGGCCGCCGACCCGACCGCCGTCAAACTCCGCGACCTCGCCGCCCAGTTGACCGCACTCGGCGACCGCGTCCGGGCCGAAGAGCTGACCGGACGACTGCGCGCCGCCCGCAGCCGCGCCCACCGGGCCCGGCGCGACCGCGCCGAACTCGCCGGCGACGGCCCCGGCACCCTGCGACTGGGCCGCCACCTGTTCGCCGTCACCACCCAGCGCCCCGAACTCACCCTCACCCCCTGGCGCGGCCGCCCCGCCTTCACCCTCACCGGCACCGACTACCGCTCCCCCGTCACCGACCCGGCCTTCGCCGCCACCGAGCGCTACTGGGGCCGGCCGCTGCCCTCCGAGACCCCCGCGCTCTACCGGGCCGAATACCTCGCCGCCAGCCTGCTGCTGGCCGCCGAACCGGACGGGCTGGACGCCCTGCGCGCCGAGAGAGACCTGCTGGACTTCGTCCGCCGCGCCGCCGAACAGCGCCCGGACGAGGGCTACCAGCGCGGCGTCCACGACCACGACGCGGCACTGCTGCTCCGTGCCCTGCTCGAACTCCACGCCGAGGCAGGCCTGTTGCGCCACCCGGCGGGCGCCCGGGCGGCCGCGCAGCTGTACTGGGCGTACGGCGCCGACGAACGGCAGCGGCTGGTCTGGCACACCCGGGCCCGCTCGCTCGCCCTCGCCCGGCAGGCCTTCGGCGCCGCCCCCGCCCCGGCCGCGCTGGCGGCCCTGGACGCCCTGGCCGACGAACTCAGCTCCGCCGTGGCGGAGTTCACCCCGTGCCCGCAGCCCGCCGGCGCCTACCTGGCGGCCGAACTCGCCGCCGCCACACCCACGTTCGCGTACGCGCCGGGGGCCGCCGCGCTGCTCGACAAGTTCCACGCCGCACCCGAGTCCGCCGGCCTCACCGAAGCGCTGGCCGCGCTGCCCGCCGAGCCCGCGCTGCTGCCCGCACGGCGCCAACTCGCCCAGGCCTGGCTGGAGTCCAGCGCCATCGACGCCGACCCCGGCGACCTCGCCGAGGCCGCCGCCGCCCTCCTCTGCCCGTCCCTGCCGCGCCGCGCCGCCGACGGGGCCGCCGCCACCCGCCTCACCGGCCTGCGCGGCGACCACCCCCGGCTCGCGGGCGGCGCACTCGACCTACGACTCGACGAACTCCTCGCCCGCGTCCAGGAGTTCGCCGCCACCGATGCCCCCGAGTACCGCGCCTACCAGCGGCTGCGCGCCGACCTGCTGACCGCCGAACACACCCGGCTACGGCTCGACCAGTACCGGCCGGCCCCGCTCAACGGCTTCGTCCGCAACCGGCTCATCGACCAGGTCTACCTGCCGCTGGTCGGCGACAACCTCGCCAAACAGCTCGGCACCGCCGACGCCGGCGGACCGGTCGACCGCAGCGGCCTGCTGCTCCTGGTCTCCCCGCCCGGCTACGGCAAGACCACCCTCGTCGAGTACCTCGCCGAACGGCTCGGCCTGCTGCTGGTCACCGTCAGCGGCCCCGCACTCGGCCACCGGGTCACCTCCCTCGACCCCGCCGAGGCCCCCGACGCCACCTCCCGCCGCGAGATCGAGAAACTCAACTTCGCCCTGCACGCGGGCGACAACGTGCTGCTCTACCTCGACGACGTCCAGCACACCTCGCCCGAGCTCCTCCAACGCTTCATCCCGCTCTGCGACGCCCAGCGCCGGATCGACGGGGTGTGGGACGGCGAGGCCCGCGAGTGGGACCTGCGCGGCAAGCGCTTCGCCGTCGTCATGGCCGCCAACCCGTACACCGAGTCCGGCCGCCTCTTCCGGCTGCCCGACATGCTCGCCAACCGCGCCGACGTCTGGAACCTCGGCGACGTCATCGCCGGCCGCGACGACCTCTTCGCGCTCAGCTTCGTCGAGAACGCCCTGCCCGCCAACCCGCACCTGGCCCCGCTCGCCACCGCCGACCGCGCCGACCTGGACACCCTGCTGGCCCGCGCCGCCGGCACCCCGGGCGGCCCCCTCACGGGCGCGTGGCCCGCCGCCGAGGTCGAACGGATGACCGCCGTCCTCGCCGGACTGCTCCACCTGCGCACCACCGTCCTCGCCGTCAACCGCGCCTACCTGGCCTCCGCCGCGCAGGACGACCGCACCCGCACCGAACCCCCGTTCCTCCTCCAGGGCTCCTACCGCAACCTGGCCAAACTCGCCCAGCGCCTCGACCCGGCCCTCACCCGCCCCGAACTCGACGCCCTCCTCACCGACCACTACCGCGCCGAAGCCCAACCCCTCGGCGCCGACGCCGAAGCGCAGCTGCTGAAGCTGGCCGAACTCCGGGGCGGCCTCACCCCCGCCCAGGCCGCCCGCTGGGAGGAGCTCAAGCACACCCGGCGGGGGTGAAGGGGCGGCGGCCGACCTGGATCCACCGGGGTCGGCCGCCGAAAGCTCGGCTTGGCTACGCCCGGCCGAGGACGTCGCCCACGAGCTCCAGCCACAGGTCGAGTTCAGGCGCCGCGAGCTTGAAGATGTGCTTCGAGCCGCGCAGCCGCTCGTAGGAGGCGACCAGCCGGTGGGCAACCCGCTCGGTCTCGGCCGCTCGGTCTCGGCCGCTCGGTCACCGTGGATGAGGTCGTTCCAGCGCGGCGGGTTCCTGCCGCCGTCGTAGAGCTTCTCCAGCGGAAGGATCCGGCAGGCCGTCCAGGTCACCAGTTCGGGTGCGTACTCAAGCAGCTTGTAGTAGCCCGTGTTGTGGTGCTTTCGGATTCGGCCGATGACCTTCTGTGTCTCGCGCCTGGCCTCGACCGCGACCTGCACGCTGATCGCCCGCAGGTTCTCATGCACGAGGCTCCGGTAGGAGGCACTGGCGATGTCCGACCAGAGCGCGTCCAGGCCTTCAGGGGCCTGGAGTTGATGACTCAGACAAGGGCGCGGCGCAGCCGAGAGCGCCGCGAGCGACCGGAACACGTCCGTAGGCGTGAATCCCACCGGGTGCGGCCCCGCCACAATGCCTCGCCGGGGGTCGAAGTAGCTCCCTTCCGCCTGGAACTCGGCCTGCACCGTGAGCAGGTGCGGGCAGCGAGCGAGGTTGTCCTGCCGCACGGCGGAGTTGACGTAGCGATCGCCGTGGTCATAGAACTCGCGAACCCGGTGGTGGTCGTCACCGGTCACGACGATGACCGACAGGACGGCCTTGGCCAGGTCTGCGGGCGGCAGTTCGCGGGAGATGTGGGCGATCGTGACAAGTCGCTGGAACCCGTCGAAGCACTGCACACCCGCCAATCCGAGCCGCCCCGCCCCGGCCGCCCGGTCCGGTTCCCAGTGCAGGCTCTGCGCACCGAGGATGATGGGGCCGACCAGCCCGAACTCCTCCGGCCGTTCGCGCAGCAGAGCCGCGAGGGCCCGGTTCTCCGGGCTGTCCGCCAAGTAGCCCCGTCGGCTTCCGAGCACGACGGCCGCATCAGGCATGGCGGCCAGGCCCGCCAGCTCGGTCGCGCTGATCTGGGTGAACCACCGGTTGCCGAACGTCGCGGCATGAAGCGCCCTGAGGATATGGCGGTCGGGAACCCAGCCGGTCTCTGCCGCCAACGAGAGTCCTCCCCGAGCACCGAGCGGTGCGGCATTGTTGTCCATGGCCGGTTCAACGTCGTAGCGGCGGCCGGGTTGCGGCGCACGGTGCCCCTGTGCGGGAGAGTTTCGATCAAGCCGGCTGCGGCCTCCTGGCCCCAGGCAGCCGTTGACGATAAGGCAGCTGATCGGCTCGCCGGCTGAAACGATCAAAGCCTCCCGAGGAGGCATTCCGCCGGGCTGCGGTGCGTGGCGTCGGTGGGCGCCGGTGGTTCTCCACCCGGGTGGCCAGGAACGCCCGGCACTGGGGGTGGACGGAGCCGGGGCAGTCCAAGTGGCGGCCGTGGCGGGCGCAGCGGCGGCAGCGGCAGCGGCAGGACGAGCTGAGGCGCAATCCGGCGCTGGGTGCGGCAGTTCTATCTGGGCGCCTGTCCGGCTGCCTGTCCGGACGCCGATTCGGACCCGGACGGCTCCCGCTGGACCCCGCCGCGTCGCGGACCGAAGGCGTCGGCGAGGTATTCGCCGTCCAGTGGCCCGGGCGGGGCGATGCCGGCGGCCCGGTCGGACCGGTCGAGGGTGGCGCGGTCGTACCGGCGGGTGAGCAGCGCGTACCGCTCGCCGCCGTACCGGAGCGCGCACAGGTAGGACTCGACCGGGCCGAACGGGACGGGCTCCGGCTCGATCCGCAGGTCGAGCCACGGGATCCGGGCGGCCATCGCGGCGAGCCAGCGGCGCACCGGCGTCCCGGTCGGGTGGACGACGTGGTGCGTGCGGACGCCGGGCCGGTGCGGGTCCAGCGCGGCCAGGCGCAACATCGCGTCGGCGGCGTAATCGGCGGGGACGAGGTTGAGCACGCTGCCCGGCGCCGTGTGCACCCGGGCGGGGAGCCTCCCGTCCGCGTCGAGCGGGACGCCGCACTGCCCGGCCAGCCAGGCCGGCCCGCGCGCGGCCGCCAGCGCCAGTTGCACGCCGACGGCGCTCTGCGGGTGGTGCGGCGCGCCCGGGGGGACGGGGCGGTGGCTGATCAGGACGCTCGGCCGCAGCACGGTGACGGCGGCGCCGGTGCGCTGTGCCCAGGCGCGGAGGAGAAGTTCACCGCGGTACTTGGTCTCCTCGTACGGCAGCAGGAAGCCGTACCGGTCGGTCAGGTCCTCCTCGCCGACGATGCCGTCCGGCCGGCCGCCGGCGACGAAGGCGGTGCTGACGTGCACCACCCGGGCGGGCCCGCCGGGGCGTTGCCCGGCGAGGTCCAGGACGCGGCGGGTGCCGTCCACGTTGGACGGGAGCAGGGCGGCGAGCGGGGCGTTGAGGTCGATGCCGGCGGCGCTGTGCCAGATCTCCTCGGTGGCGGCGGCGAGTTCGCAGTGCTGCGGCGCGGTGAGGCCTAGGCGGTCGACGGTCAGGTCGGCCCGGAGGAGGGTGACGTGCGGCAGCCGGGCCAGGTCCTCGGGCTGCGCTCCGGCGGCCTTGAGCGCGCGGGCGAGGCGTGCCCGCGCGGTGTCCGGTTGCTGCCGGACCAGCGCGGTGACCGGCCGGCCCTGCCGCAGCAGGCGCAGCAGGAGGTGGGAGCCGAGGAAGCCGGTGGCACCGGTGATCAGTGTGGACACGCCCACCCAACGAGGCCGGCGGCACGCTGGTGGCGGATGCGGTAAGCGGATCACCCGAAGGTGTGACTGGTCGGCTCCGCCGGAGCCGCCGTTTCCCACACCGGTTCTTCCCACACCGGATCCGGCAACCCGGGGACCGCCCGACCCGCGGCCTGCCACATCCGAGCCAACTCGGCGTAGATGGGCGCCCCCAGGTCGGGTTGCGGCCGGCTTCCCGCACTGTGGAGGATCGTTTCTTCGACCGACCGCCACCGCGGAGCCGGCATCACCCCAGGACTACTCACGCCCGCCCAACACGCCCCGCTCACCCCGGGACACGGCCACGTCAACCCCACAGCCCCGCAACAACCCGGCGCGGGCCCATACTGCTCCCGGGAAAATATGTAGACCGGTCTACATTTGACTGCTCGACGGGGCCGGGGGGGGGGGGGGGGGGGGGGGCCCCCCCCCGCCCCCCCCCCCCGGGGGGGGGGGGGGGGGGGGGGGGGGGGGGGGGGGGGGGGGGGGGGGGGGGGGACGTACGNNNGCGGGGGCCCAATCCGCCCCCGGTTAAAATTTGCCCCCCGTTCTAATTTGCCGGGCCCGCGGGGGCGGGCGCGCCGGTGGGGGGGCGGCCCGCCTCCCGGCCCGCGGCGCGGGCGGGCCTTGAGGGCGAGCGGGGTTGGGTCGAGGGAAGAATCAGTAGACCGACCTACATATTCTTGTCGCGCGGGCGAAAACTCAGTAGACCGGCCTACATATTTCTTGCTGGCCTCTCCCTGCCACGCGCAGGAAGTCGGATGGGCCGACTTCCTGCGCACGCCCCGCTCAGATTAAGTAGACCGACCGACATATTCCTCGGCTCCGGACCGCGCCCCGCCGCCCACACGCCTGCACGCCTGCGTACCCGGCCGCCCCCCGCCTATCGTCGGCGGGCGGCCGCCAGTAGGTCGGGGACGGTGGCGAGCTTGACGCGGGGGCGGCCTTCCGCCTCGCCCCGGGCGCGTTCCGCCCGCTCCACTGCGCGCAGTTCCTTCAGCCCGACGGCGTCCGGACGGCGGTGGCGGACGAGGCGGTCGAAGTCCGCGCGGCTCGCCGCCGGGGCGGCCAGGGCGCGGGCCGCCGCATCGTCGAGGAGTGCGTCCACGGTCTCGCGGGCGCAGGCCCGGTTGGCACCGATCCCGCCGGACGGTCCGCGTTTGGCCCACCCCACCACGTACGCCCCCGGCAACGGCCGCCCCGTCGCCGGGTCGACGACCCGCCCGCCCCGGTGCGCGACCGTCGCCGTCCGCTCGTCGAAGGGCAGCCCCGGCACCGGCACGCCCCGGTGCCCGATGGAGCGCACCACCAGGCCGGCCAGCAGTTCGTCGGTCTCCCCGGTCGGTTCGGCGGTCCGGCCGCCCGCAAGGGTGGTCCGGGCGACGGTCAGGCCCGTCACCCGCCCGCCCTCGGTAGACCCACCAGGCTCGGTGAGCGCGGTGAATGCGGTCGGCACGGACAGGAAGCGCAGCACGATCCGCCGGCCCGGCGCCGGCTCGGCGCCCCCGTCGAACGGCACCAGCGGCAGCCCGACGAGCAGCGCGGCCCGCGAGTCCGACGCGGTCGGCGCAGCAGTTGTCCCGGCGGTCGCCCCGGCGGTCGCCCCGGCGGTCGCCCCGGCGGTCGTCCCGATGGCCGTCCCAGCGGCCGCCTCGATCGCCGCCCGCACCTCCGGGTGGTCCTCGACCACCACTTCGACGCCCGGCAGTTGCCGCAGCGCCAGGAACTCCGCCTCGGTCCAGGCCGCCTGGGCGGGCCCGCGCCGGGCGAGCAGGACGACCTCCCGCACCCGGCTGCGGCGCAGTGCGGCGAGGGCGTGGTCGGCGATGTCGGTGGTGGCGAGCCGGTCGGGGTCGGTGAGCAGGATGCGTGCGATGTCGACGGCGACGTTGCCGTTGCCGATGACGACCACCCGTTCGACGCCGGGCCGGGACAGTTCCACCGCGTCGGCGGGCACCGTCGGTTGGGCGTTGTACCAGCCGACGAAGGTGGTTGCGGGCAGGCTGCCCGGCAGGTCCTCGCCAGGGATGCCGAGCCGCCGGTCGGCGGCCGCGCCGACGGCGTACACGACGGCGTGGTGGTGGGCGGCCAGTTCTTCGTGGGTCACGTCGGTGCCGATGTCCACGTTGAGGTGCATCCGCAGCCGGGGGTCGTGGAAGACGCCGGCGAAGCTGTCCGCGATGCGTTTGGTGGACTGGTGGTCGGGCGCGACGCCGTGCCGCAACAGGCCTCCGGTGACGGGCAGCCGGTCGATCATGGTGATCTCGGCACCGGTGCTGCGCAGCAGTTCCTGCGCGGTGTACCCGGCGGACGGGCCGGTGCCGACGATGGCGACGCGCAGTGCGCCGAGCCCGTCGGGCAGGCTGCGCGGGAAGCTGGGCGCGCCCCAGGCGTGGTCGTTGGGGTGGTCGCGGTACCAGTCGCGGTTGAGGTCGCCGAACACGGTGTCGGGCCCGCGCAGCCGGTCGACGGGGAACACCGCGTCCACGGGGCAGGCGTCCGCGCAGGCGCCGCAGTCGATGCAGGCCGCCGGGTCGATGTACAGCATGTCGGTGGTGCCGAACTCCGGTTCGTCCGGGGTCGGGTGGATGCAGTTGACCGGGCAGACGGACACGCACGAGGCGTCGTTGCAGCAGGTCCGGGTGATCGCGTAGGCCATGGCCGGGGTGAGGTCCCTCGCTGCAGGTGGAGAGGTACGGTGGTGTCGGGAGCCGGAATTGACACTTCGTCAGAGCATGTGGATGCGACGGTAGATGGCGGCCGAGCGGCTGGTGAGCAGCCCGGTCTCGGCGAGGAACGCCATCAGGTGCCGGGAACTGGTGCGCATCATCGCCTTGCGGTGCTCGTTGGCCCGCACTTCGGCGAGCGCCCGTTCGATGTCGAGCCCGGCGGCCCGGTAGACCCCGGGGTGCACCATGCTGGAGACGATGACGTACGCGCCGACGGCGATGCCGGTGGCCGAGGTGCGGCGCCGGGCGGGACCGGCGTGGCGCACCCGTTCACGGATCTCCTGCCGGGCGAACTTCATGTGCCGCGATTCCTCGACGACGTGGATCCGGGAGGTGCCGCGGACGATCTCCAGGACGTTCTCGCCGCGCATCCAGTCGCGCTGCATGACGTCGAGCACCTCTTCGGCCACCAGGATGCCGCCGTAAGCGAGTTCGCCCTTCGCGAGGGCCTTGAACGCGCGGCCGGCCTGGGCGATCACCTTGTTCGGCCGGTACGCGGGGACGCCCATCTTCTCGCAGGCGCGGGCGAACATGATCGAGTGGCGGCACTCGTCGGCGATCTCGGTGAGCGCGAACTGGAACTCGGCGTTGGCGGGGTTCTTCAGGTACTGGTCCCGCAGCACCATCTGCTGGAGGATCATCTCGAACCAGATCCCGGTGTTCATGATCGAGCAGACCTCGTGCCGGGTGAGGGTGACCCGCTGCCGCTCGGTCATCTCCCCCCACAGCCGGGTGCCGTAGAGGGTGCTCCACTGCGGGTTGAGGCCGTAGTGGTCAGCTGGGAGTGGCGCGTCCCAGTCGATCTCGGTCGAGGGGTCGTAGGAGAGGGCCGCGGCGGACTCCAGCAGCCGCTTCGAGACGTCGTCGTCGACCGCGGTGTGGCCGTGCGCATCCGCCGCCCGCCCCGACGCCGCGTTGGTGAGAGCCATGGCTGCCTCCAGGTGCCTGCTCCTGCGGGGGCTCGCCCACCCGCCTATTAGACGGACAGTACAATAAGAGCCCACCGTCGAGAACCCCCTGTGCAGCACCCGGCAGGCGCACCGCCGCAAGGCCCGCGCCCCCTCTCGTCCGTGGCCCGTCTCGCCCGCGTCCCCTCTCGTGTTCGGCCTCTCCCGTCCGCGGGCTCTCCCATCCGCGGCCTCTCCCGTCCGCGCCCCGGATACAGTGAGGCGTGATCATCGACCAGCCCGAGGCGAGGCCGGAGCACGTCGCCCCCACCGGCGTACGGAACTTTCGCGACGCCGGCGGCGTCGGATCCCTGCCGCGCGACGTGCTGTACCGCTCCGCCACCCTGCACGGTCTCGCGGCGGAGGACGCGGACGCGCTACGGCGCCTCGACCTGCGGACGGTCGTCGACCTGCGCAGCGACCCGGAGGTGGCGGAGCGCCCGGATGCCGTCGGCCTCGTCGGCGCCCGGTACCTGCACGCGCCGGTCTTCACCGAACGGCGCTGGCCCGCCGACCAGTTGGAGCTGTACCCGCTGATGGCCGAGCGCGCCGGCGCGGTAGCGGTGACCGTCCTGCGCCAACTGCTCACCGACGGGGGCGAGGCCGCGCCGGTACTGGTCCACTGCGCCTCGGGCAAGGACCGCACGGGAGTCGTCATCGCCGTCCTCCAGACGCTGCTGGGCGCCTCCGAGGCGGAGGTCCTCCAGGACTTCCTGCGCTCGAACACCGAACTGGGCCTCACCGACCAGCCCCCGGCCGGGACCGGGGCCGCGCACAACGCCCTGCCCGTACGCGAGGTCCATCTGCGGCGGGCGCTGCTGTCGATCCGGAGTCACCACGGATCGGTGGCGGAGTACCTCCTCGCGCACGGCGCGCGGGAGTCGGAGCTCACTTCGGCACGGCGGCTTCCGGCCTGAACGGGCAACCGGGCGGCGGCCGTTGAGTCCTCCGAACGGGCCCCGCCCGGTGCTGCGCCGAGCGCCTCCGAGCCGCGCCGTGCGCGGTTGCGCGCTACGCGGTGCCCAGCGCCTGCCGCAGCGCCTCGGCCGCCTCCGCCGTCGCCTCCCGGAAGCGGCGGCCGATGCCGAGGTAGTTGGCGTAGCCGTGGATGAGGTCGGGCTGCCGGCTCAGGCGCACCGTCACCCCGGCCGCCTTCAACGCCTCGGCGTAGGCCTCGCCCTCGTCCCGCAGCGGGTCGAAGCCCGCGGTGCCGACGTACGCGGGCGGAAGCCCGGACAGGTCGGCGGCGAGCAGGGGCGACAGACGCGGGTCGGTCCGGTCGGCCGACGCGGGCGCGTAGCGGTCCAGGAACCAGTCCATGTCCGCACTGGTCAGGAAGAAGCCGTCGGCGAACAGTTCGCGCGAGGGCCGCCGGACGGAGGCGTCGACCGCCGGATACAGCAGCAACTGGAACACCGGCGCCGGACCGCCCCGACGCACCGCCGCCTGCGCGGTGACGGCCGCCAGGTTCCCGCCCGCGCTGTCCCCGCCAATCGCGATCCGATCCGGATCCGCGCCCAGGTCGGCCGCCTTGGCGTGCGCGAAGTCGAACGCGGCCAGCGCGTCGTCCGCGGCCGCCGGGAACGCGTGCTCGGGCGCGCGCCGGTACTCCACCGACAGCACCCGCACCTGCGCCCGCTGCGCCAGGAACCGCACCACGTGGTCGTGGCTGCTCCGACTGCCGACCACCCAGCCCCCGCCGTGCAGGTACACCAGCAGCCCGGAACCCGCCGCCAGCCCGCCCGGCGTGTACAGCGTGGCCGCCAACTCGCCGTACTCCTGCGGGATTCCGACGTTCCGTACGGCGACCGGCTGGATCGTCGCCCCACCCACCAGGTACCGCGCGTGCTCCATCGCCTCCCGCGACGGCCCGACCCCGCTCGGCAGCACCAGAGCGGCCTTCGACAGGCGCTGCAACTTGAGAATCAACTGCGCGTCCAGCGCCAGCACTTGCCCGTCACGAACCACCGGCGCGCCCGCGATCGCCCGCCGCAGCCCCTCCGGCAGCGCGTACGCGCCCCGGACGACGGCGGACTGGATCCGGACAGGGAAGGGAATCGTCATCTCTGCTGCCTCCTGGAGCCTCTCCCGGAGCCCTCGACCGGGGACTCGGACCGGGAGCAGCCCATCATGGGCCCGGCCCACCACAGGCGGAAGCCCCCTCGACGCCTCCTTCACCCGCCCTCGACCGCTGGCGCGCCCAACGGGCCACCCCCTCCAGCGGGGAAGCACCGCCAACCACCTCTTCCCTCAGCAAAAAAATATGTAGACCGGTCTACTGTTTCTGCGTCGCCGCCACTTCCACCACCTCCATCCGCACGGGAAGTCGGCCCAGCCGACTTCCCGTGCTCACACCGCCCGGGCAGCGGCACAGAATCAGTAGACCGACCGATATATTCCACCCGGGCACCCACCGCGCCCGCACAGAAAGTCGGTCGGACCGACTTCCTGCGCACGCACCACCCCTCCACAAAATCAGTAGACCGACCGACATATTTTTCCCCGCACCCACGCCCCCACCCGCACCCCCACCCGCGCCGCCGCGACCCTACCTCGCAGGAACGCGCAGGAAGTCGTCCAGGCCGACTTCCTGCGCGCCAGGGTCGCGGCGGCGGCACGGGGCTACGCCGCGCGCGCTCAGCGGAAGGCGGCGGCGTTGCGCTGCGCCCAGGCGGCGAAGGGGCGGGCGGGTCGGCCGAGGAGGCATTCGACGTCCGGGGTGGGGCGCCGCTCTTCGGGGGTGGGCGCGCCGAGGATGGCGAGGGTGCCCTCGACGACGACCGGCGGCATGACCTCGGCCAGTTGGGACCAGGCCTGCTCGCGGGTCTGCTCCTGGAAGCCGACCGGCGCGCCGATCGCCTCGGCGATGGCCGTCGCCCGTTCGCGCGGGGTGACGGGCGCGGGCCCGGTCAGGACGTACGTGGCTCCGTGGTGGCCGTCCTCGCGCAGCACCACGGCCGCGACGGCGGCCACGTCGTCAGGGTCGACGAACGGCAGGCCGACATCTCCGAAGGGCGCGGCGGCGGTGCGGTGGGCGCGGACCGGTTCGGCCCAGGCGTACGCGTTCGAGGCCAGGCCGCCCGAGCGCAGCACCGTCCACTCCAACCCGCTGGCGACGAGCGCGGCTTCGAAAGCGGCCGGGTGCCGGTAGGCGTCCGGTCGGGTGCCGACGCCCTGGGAGGAGAGCAGGACGACCTTGCGGACGCCCGCACCCTTGGCCTGCTCCAGTAGCCCGCGCGGATCCTCGCCGGCCACCAGCAGGAACAGCCCGTCGGCGCCGTCCAGCGCGGGCCGCAGGGCGGGCGGGTCGGCGAGGTCGACGGCGTGGTGCCGCACGCCCGGCGGCAGCGAGCCGCCCGGGGTGCGGCGCGACACCGCCGCCACCTGCTCGCCCGCCTCGATGAGGTACTGCACCAGCGCGCGGCCGACGTTTCCGGTGGCCCCCGTGACGACGATCATGACAGCACTCTCCTTAATGAGTGAGTTGGCTGACTCACTTGCTTGGCGGTCATGACCGTAGCGCGCCCCGAGCGACGCTGTCTATAGTGAGTTGAGTGACTGACTCACAAGCGTCGACGGCCCCGAAGAGCTCCTCCCGCGCCGCCGCCTCGGCCGCCAAGCGCCGCCGCCTCACGGCCGCCGCCGCGCAGGTGCTTCACCAGAAGGGCGTCGAGCGCACCGCCATCGCCGACATCGCCCAGGCCGCCGCCGTGCCCGTCGGCAACGTGTACTACTACTTCAAGACCAAGGACGACCTGGTCGAAGCCGCCCTCAGCGAGCACACCGCCCGCCTCGACGCCCTCACCGACGAGCTCGACCGGCTCCCCGACCCGCGCGCCCGCCTCACGGGCCTGGTCGACGCCTGGGTCTCCCAACGCGAGACCGCCGCCCGCTACGGCTGCCCCACCGGCACCCTCGCCGCCGAACTGGACAAGCGCGACCCCGACGCCCCCGGCGGGCTCGACCAAGCCGCCGCCCAGGTCATCCGCCGCCTGCTCGCCTGGGCGGCCGGCCAGTTCCGCGAACTCGGCGTCCCGGACCCGGACGGCCACGCCGTCACCCTCGTCGCCGGCTACCAGGGCATGTCCCTACTGGCGAACGCCCTGCGCGACCCCGGGCTGATGACCCGCGAGGGCGACCGGCTCCGCTCCTGGCTGGACGCGCTCGGCTGAACCTTCAGGCCGACCGGCCAACAGGACGGCGCGCCAGCGGGCCGACGGGCCGGCAGGACCACACGCCAGCGAATCAGCGGAACCGCGAACCGGCAGGAAGCCCCGGCGGTCAGCCGAGCACCGCCCCGCGGTGCTGCCGCCCGTCGACTGCCCCACCAGCACCGGCCGCTCCAGGCCCAGTTCCCGCGCGACCGCCGCCACGTCGGCCACGTACGCCGCCCGCGACACGCCCTCCGGGCGCCGCTCGCTCGCACCGCGCCCGCGCTGGTCGACGGCCACCACCCGCTGCCCGCCAGCCCTCAACTCGCCTGCCACAGCGCCCTATTCACCGGCGTGCCCGGCCAGCCCGTGCAGCAGGACGACGGGGACACCGGAGCCAACCCGGCCCCGGCAGGACAGCCGGACCCCGTCGCGCACGACCATGCGCTCCACCTACGTCACGCCATATCCTCCCCATTCCAACCCCGAATCGCCGACGCGCCGCCGACCCGACCGATCAGGCCTCACACCGCCCCGGCCAGCCACTGGGCCCGCTCCGCGAGGTGCCGGGCGTTCCGGGGCACTGGCGGTGCGGGCGGCGGCCTCCCGGTAGGTGCCGGAAGCAGCGGCGGGGTCGGCGCCGAGGAGTTCGAGCAGGCGGGCACGGGCGGTGCGGAGGCGGTGGTGGCGGGTCAGCCGGCGGTCGGCTTCCAGGCTCGCGAGCAGGTCGAGTCCGGCGGCCGGGCCGTGGACCATCGCGACCGCCACCGCCCGGTTGAGGGCGACCATCGGGTTGGCATCGACGGGCAGCAGCAGGTCGTAGAGGGCGGGGATCTGCGGCCAGTCGGTGACGTCCGGGCGTCCGGGTGCGCGCCTGACGGTGGACGGCGACGATCGCGGCCTCCACCTGGTAGAGGTCGGCCGCGCCGCCTGGCAGCGTTGCGGTGATCAACTCCGCTTCCTCAGGGAGGAGTTCACGCTCCCAGCGGCTGCGGTCCTGCTCCGCGAGCGGGACGAGTTCACCGTGCGGCCCGGTGCGGGCCGGCCGGCGGGCGCCGGTCCTCGGTGTCGAATGCCGCCAGGGATCGCGCCCCGGGCCCGAGGGCGGCTTCCAGCGCGCGCAGGACGTCACCGTCCAATCCGCCTACCGCCTCGGCGAGTTCCTCCGCCACGTCGCCGGTGATCTCCGCCGCGACGACGTCCTCGGGTGTGTGCGGGCCGAGCTTGCTGACGGCGGCGGCCGCGCGGGCAGGGGTGAGCAGGGCCGAGGCCTGGACCAGGAGCCAGGCGGGGACTCCGGCCGCGCCCTGCGGTGGCGGCAGGTAGGGGCGGGCGCCGTCGTAGCGCTCGTCCTCGGCGAAGGCCTGCTGCTTCACCTTCACCACCGGCCGGGCCGCCGCCCCCGCCGCCCCCGCCGCCCCCGTCTCCCCCGTCTCCCCCGTCTCCCGCCACTCCCCCGCAGGCTTGAGCACGTACCCCTCGGCGAGGTTCTCCGCCAGTTCGGGCAGCCCGAACAGCGTGGGCACCCTGCTGGGGAAGGCCACCGGCAACTCCTGCAGCACGTTCAGCGGGCCGTGCCCGAGCAGCGGCACGCAGGTGAGTCCGGCAGCGGCCGCGGCGGCGCGCAGGTCGCGGTCGGCGATCCACCACCGGCCGTCGGCGGTCTCCACGGTGGCGTCGAACGGCAGCCACCGCAGATCCGGCGCGTACCAGACGCCGGTCTGCACCGGCTCGGCCCCGACGACGGCCGGCACGTCCGGGTGCGGGTAGCGGCCGCCGGCCAATTCGCCGTAGACCGTCACCACCGCCTCCTCGCCCCACCGGCTGCGGACGGCGGACGCGAGGCGGGCGGCCGCCACCGAGGTCGCCGGCCAGATCCGGCTCACGCCGAAGAAGCCGTCCAGCGCCTCCCCGTCCAGGAATTCGCGCCGCTTGGCCGCACGGACCCCGGCGCCGTCGCAGACCACCGCGAAGTGTGCCCCGTGCACCTTCTCCGCAGCGGTCCATTCCCGGCTGCCAGGCGCGCCGGAGCGCGCCCGCGCGGGGATCTTGGGATAGGGCCGCCACGCGGCATCCTCGAACGTGGTGTCGGACACGGACAGGATCTTCGCCGCCATCCCGCGCCGGAGCAACGGAGTTACCCACTCGGATCCCCTCGACTCAGGCCCCCTCGACTCGGGCTCCCTCGACTCAGGCCCCCTCGACTCGGGCTCCCTCGGCTCAGGCCCCCTCGGCTCCCAGCTCAGCGCTCCATGGCGGGACGCGGGCGGGCCGGTCCGGCAGGCCAGGTCAGCCCATTCGGGGCGGCCCGCTCAGGGCCCGGTGCCGGTGGCATTCCAGCAGGCGGTCGCGGTGGTGCCGCCGCCCGAGACACAACGAGGCGCGCGACGCCAAGAGACGGCTCCTGGACCGAGAACCACTGGAACCAGTGGAGCGGCAACAGGGACCACCCCAATGTCGTAAGCAAGCACGTCTTCATCGTCAATCGCGGTGGCACGCTCAAGGGAGCCATCAAGGAGGCCAACGAGATAGACGGTGCCAACGTTGACGATCCAGGCGGCGGCCGCATGAGGGGGCTCATCGGGCCGGGGATCGGTGAGCCCTGGCGGAGTTCAGGATTCGCGTGTCTGCGGCGTCGGGGGAACCGTAGGTGGGTGCAAGAAGTCGAAGGCGCGGCCGGTGCACCGCAGGGCGGCCCGAGCTGACGGGGTGGCCAACTCGGCGCAAAGGTGGGCGACTTGCGCAAGGGCGCTCAGGTGGAGGCGGGCTCGTCCCAGCGGGGGGCTCGGTCGGCGTGGCGGGTCCGACCTGGGGTGGAGGGGGTTGGGCCGCGGGCAGGACGCGGCGGGGGTGGGGGCGGGCCTAGCGTGGCGGTATGTCGACAACTCCTCGGTGGCGGACTGCTGCGCTGCTCGCCGTGCCCATTGCCGTCCTGCTTTCACTGGCCGGTCCGCAGGCCGCGCTGGCGGCTTCCCCGACAATCGGAACGCTCTCGTTGAGTGCGGCGGCCGAGGCGCCGCAGGTGCCGCAGGTGCCGCAGGCGCCGCAGGTACCACAGGTACCCGCGCCGACCACGCGCCGGCCGATCGGCGCCACGTCCGTCCACTTGGTGGACACCGCCCGGCACGACCCCTGGCGGGCGGACGCCGCCACCCGCGAGCTGATGGCCACCCTCTGGTACCCGGCGCAGTCCGCGCGCGGGGAGCACGGGGAGCAACTGCCGTACATGTCCCCCGAGGTGTCGACCGCCCTGTTCGGCGCCCCGGACCTCAGCTCCGTGGGGACGGGCGTGAAGGCCCGTACGGTGCCCGCGCCCGGGCGGCACCCCGTGGTCGTGCTCTCCCCCGGTTACGGCTACAGCCGCAGCTCGCTCACCGGCCTCGCCGAGGACCTCGCGGCCCGGGGCTACGTGGTGGCCGCGCTGGACCACACCTACGAGACGGTCGTGCAGTTCCCCGACGGGCGGGTGGAGACCTGCCTGATCTGCGACCGGGTGGACGAGCAGCGGGCGGCCGAGGTCACCCGCAGCCGGGCGAAGGACATCAGCTTCCTGATCGACCAGTTGACCGCGCCCGGGCCCGGGCTCGTCCGCGGGTTGCAGGTCGACCGTTCCCGGATCGGCGCGGCCGGCCACTCGATCGGCGGCGCGAGCGCCATCGAGGCGATGCGCGAGGACGGGCGGATCCGGGCCGCCGCCGACCTGGACGGCGACTTCTTCGTCCCGCTGCCGGCCGACGGCCTCTCCCGCCCGGTGCTGCTGCTCGGCGCCCAGCGGCACGCCGGCACGCCCGGGACCGCCAACTGGGACGAGACCTGGCAGCACCTGACCGGCTGGAAGCGCTGGCTGGACCTGCCGGACGCCGGCCACCTGTCGTTCTGCGACATGCCCTGGTTGGTGGACGCCCTCGGCATCCGTGACCAGCTGCCGCCCGACACCACCCCGGCGCAGTACGGCACCCTCAAGGGCGACCGTGCGCTCGCCACCACCCGGGCGTACCTCAGCGCGTTCTTCGACCGGCACCTGCTCAACCGCCCGAGCCGACTGCTGGACGCGCCCTCGGCGGCCTTCCCGGAGGTCCGCTTCGCCAAGTAGCGCAAGCAGCAAACAGCAAGCAGGCCGCCAACCGCACGGCGACCCCAGGCACCCGATCAGGTGGTTTCGGCCGCTGCGTGGCTGTGACCTGCGACGAATCGGGGCAGTCCTCCGGCGCAGCCGCCATCCGCGGCGGCTCCCCGGACACTCTGGAGTGACGACATGCGACGGATCAGCAAGGCCCTCGGCGCGGTGGCCCTGGCCGCGGTGGTGGCAGTGGCGGTGCCCGGCTCGGCCCAGGCGGCCACCGGTCAGCTCCGGGTCGGATTCAAGTCCTACGACAATCCCTCGGGCTGCTACGGCAGCGACATCTGGCCCCTCATCGTCGAGAACCGCACCGACCAGCCCGCCCAGGTCTACGACCAGCCGGGCTGCGCGGGGTCTGTCATCAGTGTGGTGAATCCGGGCGAGACCGGGACGTTCGAGTTCGGCGCGAGCGTGGGAATCGCCTGACGCTTCCGAGCAGCGAAGAGGCCGGTCGATCCGACGTGATGTCGGGTCGACCGGCCTCTTCGGGGGGCCCGGTGGCGGCGCGTTCCGCGGGCGCGGGAAGCAGGCGCGAGAAGCAGGCGTGTTCCGCGGGCGCGAGAAGCAGGCGCGGGAAGCAGGCGCGAGAAGGGGCCTTCGGACGGCAGGAACCCCGGAGCACCGTGGGGGCGACTGTCAGTCGGAGACCTTGCCCCGGTAGCCGACGGGCCCCTCGTTCGGGAACCGGGCGCCGCTCCCGCCGCAGGGTCCGGCGAACACCACTCCTTCGGGCTCACCGCCGCACTGCCCCACCCCGGCGACACGGCGGTGAAGGGAATGAAGAGCGAGGGGGCCGCGGCCTGTGACGCAGGTCACCGGAACCGTCCCGTGGCGGCAGGACAACCAGAGGTGTGGACTTTTCTCTGCACGAACGGATCAGAGCCGGGGACCCAGGCGCCTTCCGGCAGTTGTTCCAGGAGCACTCGCAGGCGGTGCTGTCGCACGCGGTCCGGGTGAGCGGTGACCGGGCCGGTGCCGAGGACGTCATGGCGGTGGTCTTCCTGGAGGCCTGGCGACTGCGGGACAAGCTCCGCGACGAGGGGACCACTCCTCGCCCGTGGTTGATGGGCATCACCGTCAACGTGCTGCGCAACCGGGCCAGGGCCGCCCGCCGTCATGCGGCCGCCCTCGCCCGCATGCCGCTCGCCGAACCCGCCCCGGACTTCGCCGACGAGGTGGTCGGCCGGCTCGCCGACCGCGATCAACTGCTGGCCGCCAGGGCGGCGTTGGAGAAGCTGCGGCGCGGGGAGCGGGAGGTGTTCTCGCTGTGCGTGTGGGCGGGCCTCAGCTACCCCGAGGCCGCCGAGGCTCTTGGCATCCCGGTCGGCACCGTGCGCTCCAGGCTCTCCAGGGCCCGGACCAGACTGCGTGATCTGGCCGACAAGGAACTGCGGCGGGCCTCGAAAACCCGCGGGGAACCCCTGCGGACAGTCGGACAAGTACAGGGTGGCCGGATGGTTCCGGCCCGGTCGAACAAGGAGTGGAACAGATGACCAGCACCCCGGAGCGGCAGCAGCCGCTTGACGACGCGGAGCTGAGGCACCTGCTGCCCCCGGCCGGAGCACCGGCCGCCCCGCTCGGCCGACAGCGCCAGATCGAGGAGTTCCTGATGAACGAGATCACCCGCACCCCCGAAACCACCCACGCACCCACCGCCGCACCCGCGGTGCCGGTCCGCACCGGGGCCAGGAGCCGTCGGCGGCTGCTGATCGCGCTGCCCTCCGCGGTGGCGGCCTTCGCCTTGGCCGCCACCGTGGCGGTCACCACGTTCGGCGGCCCGGAGAAGGCCCCCGGGCAGGACGAGCGCGTCGCGGCGCCCGTCGTCCAGGTCTCGGTGGGCGACACCGCGGGCCTGGCCGGCGCGGTGGAGCGGATCTCGCTGGCCGCCGCGGCCGCGCCGGACCTCGTCCTGCGCCCGGGGCAGTACGTCTACATCGAGAGCACCGTCTCCCACCTCACGGGCTCCATCGACGCCGGCAGCGGCACGCCGAACGTGTGGGTCGAGAAGCCCCACCAGCGGCAGGTCTGGCACTCGGCCGACGGCCGCACGGGCTGGCTCACCGAGGAGGGCAAGTCCCCGGAAGGCGGCAAGGCACTCGAATCGGGCACCGGCGCCTACCTGAACGCGCCCTCCTACGACTACCTGCGCACCCTGCCCACCGACTCGCAGGAACTGCTGCAGAAGATCTACGCCGAGACCAAGGGAAGCGGCAACGGGCCGGACCAGGAGGCGTTCGTCACCATCGCCGACCTGATCCGCGAACAGGCCGTCCCCGGCAAGCTCGCCGCCGCGCTCTACCAGGCCGCGGCCCGCATCCCCGGTGTCGTCCTTCTCGACAGTGCCACCGACGCCGCCGGGCGCACCGGCATCGCCATCGCCCGTACCAACGCCGCCACCGGCTCCCGCGACGAGGTCATCTTCGACCGCAGCTCCTACGCCTTCCTGGGCGAGCGCAGCGTCCAGGTCACCGAGGCCTACGGGGTCAAGCCCGGCACCGTCACCGCGAACACCGCCGTCCTCAAGCGCGCCGCCGCCGACGCCCCGGGCCAGCAGCCGGGCACCACGAAGGCCTGACCGCGCAAGCCTGATCACACAAGCCTGACCGCACCCGCGCGTCGCTCCGCCCGCCGCCCCGGCCCTCATCCTCGGCCCGGGGCGGCGGGCGGAGCCCTGGGGGCGGAGTCGGGCCCGGCCCGCACCAGTTCTCGGGGGCCCGGCTGAGCGTGTGCGGCGGAGGACCGGTACGGGCCGGTCTGTCAGCGGTCGGCTGTGCGGTGCGCGGTCGGCGGGCGGGGGCCGGTGCCGTCGGCGCGGGTGGCCGGTTCGATGGATCGGCGCTTGACGATCACGAGGACGATCAGGACGACCTGGAGCAGGATCGGCAGGGCGATCCCAGGAGAGGTCTCGGGGTCGGTGCCGGCCGTGTTGGAGATGAGGCTGAAGTCCCACAGGCCGTGCACGAGCATCGGCAGCAGGAGGGTGGAGCCGACCCGAAGGCAGAGGTAGAAGAAGTAGCCGGAGGTGGAGACGACCACGGCCTGCAGGATCGCCTGGGCGCCTTCGCCGAAGGCGTTGCTGACGTGGACGACGCCGAAGAGCACGGAGGACCAGAGGGCGACCTTGCCCTCGCTGAGGCCGGCGCGCTTGAAGACCTGGACGCCGATGCCGCGGAACATCAACTCCTCGCCGATGCCGACGAAAAGGGTGATCACGATCAGGCTCAGCACCAGGGTGAGCGGCTGGTCCGCGAGGTTGGGGTAGTTCACTGCGAGGACGGCGGCGACCAGCATTGAGATCGGTACGAACCGCACCCAGCGCCGCACCGGAACGCGGTAGCTCATGATGCTGCCCCACCAGCCGAGCCAGGTCACCACCGCCGCACCGAAGACGATCGACAGGCCGATCGGAATCACGCCGTTGCGGACGATCGACTCGGTGGTCGAGAACTGGCTGCCGCCGCTGCCACGGTCGACGCCGATGAGCGCGCCGAGCCCCTGGATGATCGCGAGGTAGACCACGACCACCGCCAGGAACCACGGCCAGGTGAGCTGGCGCCCGGCCGGAACGGGGGACGGCTGTTCGGACACGGCGGCGCTCCTTGCGGGGGTAGAGGCTGTCGTCCGCTCTCACGGTCAGCCATATGGTGCCATAACGCCCCTGACCGGCTACCGCACCACCAACCGACCCGCCCCCTCACGAACCCCACCCGACCAGCCACAACGCTTCCGACCCCGCACCACCGAGTGAGGGGCCGGAAGCACGTGGGTGTTCGTCGCGGTGCCCGTCGCGGTGCCCGTCGCGGTGTTCGTCGCAGTGTTCGTCGCAGTGCCCGTCGAGAAGGCAGGCGGCTTCCGAGGCGCCCCCCCCGTCGGTGACTGCGAGCTCTTCGTCGTGGACGGTGACGCCGGCAGGCGCGGTCCTCGCTGCGGGCGACGGGCTTCCGGCGGGGTGGCCCTACTTCAGGATCCGGTCCCGCAGTTCCGGCTTCCACTGGACGTACTCGACTTCGGCGCCGTCGAGGTGGCGGGCGAACAGGTAGGAGCCGGTCAGGCCCTCGGCCGGTCCGAAGGTGATCTCGGCACCGTGTGCGCGGAGCAGCGCCTGCGTCTCCGCGAGATCGCTCACGATGACGGTCGCGGACGCGCCGGGCAACTCGGCCGCGGCTTCCGCAGGGCCCGCGATCACCAGGAAGTCCCCGACGGCGGCCACCTCCACCGGACCGAACTCGAAGCGCAGGTCGCATTCCGCGCCCACCAGTTCGATCAGCGGGGGGAGTGCCGTGTCCAGGTCCGTGCTCCACAGCCGGGCATAGGTCTTGAGGACGGCCATGCCGCTCCCCCTTACTGTTCTGACTCTCCAGCAGTTACCTACGCACCGTAGGAGAGCTAGGGTTGACCGGCAAGAACGTACTTTTCGGTGCGAGAGGAACCCAGAGGTGACCGTGGAGACCGACTCCTCAGGACGGATCAACTCCTTGGCCAACGAGGTCTTCGCCGGCATCGCCACCAAGTGGGCGCTGCTGATCGTCGATGCCCTCGGCGCGGAGACCCTGCGTTTCAACCAGTTGCGCATGCAGGTCGAGGGCATCAGCCACAAGATGCTGGCCCAGACCCTGCGCACCTTGGAGCGGGACGGCATCGTCGACCGCACCGCGTACGCCACCGTGCCCCCGCGGGTGGACTACAACCTCACCGGAGCCGGCCGGGAACTGCAGGCCACCATCCATGGCATCTGCCGCTGGACGCACCACCACCTCGACCACATCCAGGCGGCACGCCACCGCTTCGACGGCCGGGCGCAGTAGCGCCGCCGGCCGCAAAGTGGGCGACGCCCGGGGCCGGGTCGGCCAGGAACGACCGGATGCCGCCATGGCGTTGCAGGGCGCGGATATTCGCGGAGAGGGAGAGCATCGGCCAGGTTGAGGTGACCGGATATCCGCCCGGCCCGGAGTACCGGTGCACGGGTGGGGGCGGTCCGGCCGGTGGCCGGGGCTCGGCTCGGCCCGACGTCCACGGATGGTCGCGAAGGGCCGCGAATGGCCACGGATGTGACGCCTCATCAGATCAAGGCCGGCCGCCCGGGCCCCGGACGGCCCCGATGTCCGGCGACCGCGCCTGCTCCCGGCCGGACCGGTGCTCCCGCACCCCGCGCCGCACGGCCATGACCGTGGCGGGGCGCCTGCCGCTCGCGCGATCGGGGAACCGGCCATTCCGACCTGCCCCGACCGATGGCCACGTTGACCGATTCCGACATGGCCCTGTCAATATTGCCGCCGCTATGTTCGTTTGCGACCGGCACCATCACGCCGACCACACCATCGGCCTCGGCTCCCGCCCGCCATGACGCGGGGTCCGGGCCCCAGGGGGGAACAACGATGCGCCACTCACGATCATCCGGCCGCCGGGTCGGAGGGCTGGTCGCCCTCACCGCGGCCGCGGCCTGCTCGCTCGGCACCATGACGGCCCTCGCCCCGGCCGCGGCCGCCGCTCCCGCTCCCGCTCCCGCATCGGGGCAGCCGGCCACCACCGTGGCGGGACAGCCCGAGCTCGGCGGCACCTGTACGGCCGCGGATCTCGGCACGCGCTACCCGTTCATCAAGTCCACCCAGATCGTCCCGACGATCACGCACTTCAAGGGCTGGTACATCACCGACGGCGCGACGGGCACCCAGACCGTGCAGACCAGTACGCAGTCGGTGGTGACGGTCTCGGTCGGCCTCGACCTCTCGATCAAGGGCGCCTTCGATCTCGCGACCCTCGCCAAGGTCGAGGCGAGCGCGGGCCTGAGCGTCAAGATGGAAGCCTCCACGACCAGCAGCGAGTCGAAGTCGATCACCTGGGACTTCCGCAAGCCCGGCTACTACGCCCTGTACGAGGGGACGCGGAAGGTCACCGGCCAGTACGGCAGCCTGAACTGCAACCGCGTCGACACGGGCAACGGCACATTCGCCACCAAGTGGGTCGAAGGCCCGGGCGGGGGCAGCTACACCACCTACACCACCCTGGAAGAGGGCGCGGTGCGCTGCGAGGACGCCGTGCCCGCCAGCAGCATCATGCGCAAGGCCCAGGACATCCTCGGCTGCGGCGCCGCCACGCTCCGCACCGAACGCGCCCCCGCCGCGGACGGGGCGGCCACTGCGGCCGCTCCCGCCAAGACAGCGGCCCAGCAGGACTGGCCCGGATTCCCCGGCACCACCGCGCCGCCCGGCTTCACCTGCGACGCGGCCAGCTACAAGATCGGCACACCCGACCGCGCGCTGTTCTGGTCCGCGCCCGGATTCCTGGACCTGAGCAACAGTGTCCAGCTGCGGCCTGCCGCCGCCCAGACCTGGCCGGCGGGACAGGACCAGTGGCAGCTGTGCAGCGGCCCTGCGGAGAACGGCATCGCGGAGCAGATCCTGATCAACCGCTCGAACAACAAGTGCCTGGCCATCGCGGCACCGACCGCCGCCGACGAGGGAGCCATCCTGCAGCAGGCCGACTGCAAGGTCGACGACCTGCAGCGGTTCTACGTCTACCGCGATGTCCCGGGCAGCGACAAGATCGGCGTCCAGAACAAGTACACCGGCTACATGATCGGACACGACCGCAAGGCCGACGGCCAGCCCCTGCACCAGTACAGCATGGGCAAGCCGGACGGCACCGGCACCTACGTCCTCGTCAAGGCCTGACCGACCCACCCCGAGCAACCCGCTCGATCAGCGCCAACAGATCTGCCCCCCGGCGAAGTTGACGAGGGGCAGATCGCGCTCCACGAAGCAATGCGGCCGGTCGAACCGACATGGTGTCGGGTTGGCCGGCCGCCCGTGACGGCCGGTTACTTGCACCGGCCGACGCCCGAGAGAGCTGGCCCCTCCCCGGTGACGGCGGGCGCCGCCCCTCACGTTCCCGCTCTGCCGCGGACTGGAAGCAGGTTGAACCGCTTGAAGTGCACCAACCGGGGGCAGGCGCTGAGGCGCCGCATCGCGCGTTGAGTCACGGATGAAACCGCCACCGGCCTTCGGAGATGACGTCCACTTCGTCGTCGCTGACGCGAATGGCCGTGTCGTCGTCGATGAAATAGATCGGGAAGTCCGCCCGCTCGACGATGCGATCGGCCCAGGCGTCATCCCGCTCCGGGAAGTCCGGCGAGTACAGGTGTGGCTTCAGATACCAGGCGAAGAGGCCGAAGGGCGGCTCCACCGTCGTAGCGCCGAGCACGTGCAGGTCCGCGGCATCCCCGATGACGTCGGCGGAATGCTCGGTGAGATTCCGGCTGAAGATCATCGACCCGGCGCTCACCCCCACATAGACCCGGCTCTCCAGCACTTCCAGGAAGCCCTCGGCCAGACCGTTGCCGGTGATGCTGCGCGCGAGATGGTAGTGGCTGCCGCCCTCGACATAAACGACATCGGCGTGCGACAGCCGGTCAAGCACCATCTGCCGAGGCAGGCCGTTCAGCTCCAGGACGTCGAACTCCCGCCAGCCGAGACCGTGCAGTCGGCTCATATCCGCGACGAACCACCCGTGGTCACCGGGCTCGGCGACGGATGCCGTGGGCACGTACACGATGTTCGCCGACTCGAACGGCTTTCCCAGCAGGTCCCGCAGTGCATCCCGCAGCGTCGCGTTACGCAGGCCGCTCGCCGTCAACAGAAGCTTCACCGGGCGACCCAATCATGGCTGCCAGGCGCGCGCAACGCACCGGGCGGCCGCCACCGCCGCCATCCCTGCTGAACCGAGCGGCTGGCCCGACCACCCCTACGTGGGACACCCTGGTGGCAGGCGGCACAGGACGACACGCACGAGGACGGACCGCGCATCCGTCCGCGACGTGACCCGCCAGGCCGGGAGCCCCGGCAACGGCGCCGGTCGTGCGCAGTGCCCGCCGAGCCCCTGCGCTTTCGTCAGCGTCGACGTCCGGGGGTGGTGCGTGGCGGCCCGGAGGCCGGCAAAGCCGTGCTGGACCGAGCCGGTCCGGGAGCCGCCGTGCCCTGACCGGGCGGGGTGGCTGTGGCTGCGTGGTCCGGGTGTCCGTCGCGGGCGGTGGTGCGGCCCGGGAACCTGGGGTTCCCGGGCCGCGTGTTCCGTCGGCATCCGGTGTTCGGCCGTGGGTCGTCCTGGCCGGTGCCGTGTTCGTGGCCTACCTGGTGCCGTTGCTCTGGCGCTTGCGGGTCTGGGCGAATCGGGTCAGCAGTGCCCCCACGGCCAGGAGCCAGCCTCCGGCGATGCCTGCGGTCTGCACCTGGGTGCCGGCGTGGGCGAGGGCGATCCCCCCGTTGGGGTGGTTGTCCCATTGGCCGGGGCCCGGGTGGTGGTCGCCCCAGCCGCCGTGGCCGCCCGGGTTGTGGCCGTCGCAGCCGCCGTGGTCCTGGTCCTCGCAGGGGGTGCAGGCGACGATGGTCACGGTGTTGCTGGTGGCGGTCACGGGGGCGCCGTCGGGGGTGGTGCCGGTGACGGTCGCGGTGTTGGTGATCTTCCCGGCCTGCACGTCGGACTCGGCGGTGGCGTAGGTCGCGGTGCAGGTGGTGGACGCGCCCGGGGCCAGGGTGGTCACCGGGCAGGAGACGGCCGGCGTGCCCGGGCCGGAGTCCGCGACACTGAGCGAACTCAGCGCCACGTCACCGGTGTTGGTGACGGTGAAGGTGTAGTGCAGGGCCTGCCCGGCGGCGGAGAACGAGGTCTCCTGGACGGCCTTGACGACCTTCAGACCGGCGAAGGGCACGGTCACCTTGTTGCTGGTCGAGGTGATGCTCTGACCACTCGGCGTGGTGCCGGTCACCTGCGCGGTGTCCACCACCTTGCCCGCGGCGACGTCCGCGTCGGTCGTGGTGTAGGTCGCGGCGCAGTCCTCCGAGGCGCCCGGCGCGAGCGGGCCCGTCGGGCAGGTGACGGTCGGCGTGCCGGGGCCGTTGTCGACCACCCCGATGTTGGTCAGCGGCTGGGCGCCGGTGTTGGTGACCGTGTAGGTGTAGTGGATGGTCTGCCCGGCGGCGGTGAACTGCGCCTCGGCGGCCGACTTCACCACCGTGATCGCGACCAGCGGGGTATTCACCTTGTTGCTGGTGGTGGTGACGGTCTGCCCGCCGGTGTCGGTGCCGGTGACCTGGCCCTGGTCGGGCACGTTCTGGGCGGCGACGTCCGCCGCCGTCGTGACGTAGGTGGCCTGGCAGGTGGTCGACTGGCCGGGCGCGAGCTGGTTGGTGCCGCAGCCCGAGACGGTCACACCGGGCGTCAGGTCGGTCACCGTCACGTTGGTCAGCGGGATCTGGCCGGTGTTGGTGACGGTGTAGGTGTAGTTGAGGGTCTCGCCGGGGGCCGTGAAGTCGGGCTGGACGGCGGACTTGGTGATGGTCAGCGCCCGCAGCGGGACGGTGACCTGGTTGCTGGTGGCGGTCACGGGCTGGGTGCCGACGGTGCCAGAGAGGTTCGCCGTGTCGGTGATCTTCCCGGCCGTGGCGTCGGCTGCGGTCGCGGTGTAGGTCGCGGTGCAGTTCTCCGAGGCGCCCGGTGCGAGCGGGCCCGCCGGGCAGGTGACCGTCGGGGTGCCGGGGCCGGTGTCGGTGACCGCGACGTTCGTCATCGGCACCGGGGCGTTGTTCGTCACCGTGTACGTGTAGTGGATCGTCTGCCCCGCCACGAACGAACTCTCCGCAGCCGCCTTGGTGATCGTCGAGGCGGGGACGTTGACCAGCACGGTGGTGGTGCAGCCCGTCGCGGTCGCGCAGGTGCCGCCGGCGATGGTCGGCGCGAGGTTGTTGGTCAGCGCGAGATTGCCGGTGTCGGGGTTGTTGACCTTGACCTGGTACGTCACGGTCACGGTGGACCCGGCGGCGGGCGGCGCCGTCAGCGTGCCCGACCAGGTCAGGGTGCTCCCGGTGACGGCGGCGGTGCCGGAGCTGGCGGTGATGGAGCCGGGCACCAGCGTGCCGTCCGTCAGCACGGCCGACAGGTCGTCACTGAAACCCGCGAAGGTGGCGGGGTTGGTGCCGGTGTTGGTGACGGTCTCGGTGTAGGTCAGGGTGTCGCCCTGGTTCACCGGGCCGGCCGGGGAGACCGACTTCGCGACGGTGTAGGAGGTGCCGGCCGGCAGGTTGCAGTTCCCGCTGTCCTGGGTGGCGGAGGCGCCGTAGAAGCGGTGCCCGGTGTTGGCGATCGTCGTGGTGGGCAGCGTCGCGGTCGAGGAGGCGGTCGGAACGCCGTCCAGCTCCTCGATGGTGCCGTTCGCGCGGAAGACGTAGACATTGCCGCCGGACTGGGCCATGCCGTAGATGGAGTTCGGGGTGGTCCCGATCTCGGTGATCGTGTTGTCCGGGTGGATGCGGAAGTAGTCGGTGGGGTTCAGCGTGCCCGGATTGAAGGCCGTCCCGAGGACATCGCCGTCGGGCAGGGTGACGAAGTCGCCCGAGGAGACGAGTCCGGCCGGGAACGCGACGGGGAACAGCGTGCTCACCCCGGTGGCCGGGTTGATCGTCCAGATCTGGTTCGAGAAGAACGACCCGACGAACAGGCTGCCGTCCGGGCGGGCGCTCAGCGCGTTGAAGTCGAATCCGTCGACCGCGGCCGGACCGGTGATCACCACCGAGCTGGTCTCCGCGCCGGTGGCCGGGTTGATCGTGTACAGCGTCGCCGGGGTTTCTTCCCAGGACACCCCGTACAGCGTCGTGCCGTCCGCACTCCACGCGATGTCCCCGTAGTCCCGCACCAGCGGCACGTCGGACAACTGCGTACCGGTCGGGCTGTACGAGTACAGCTGGTCACCGCCACCGCCGGTGTTCGCCCACAGAGGCGTCGGCGGACAGGTCAGCGCCCGGGTCCCGGACCTCTCGTCCGTGCCGTCCGCCGGCGAGGCGACGGCAGACCTGACGGACGCCGTGCCCCGCGCCGGGGAGGCCAGTGCCGCGCCTCCTCCCCAACCCGCCGTCATGCCGATGACCGCCAGCCCGATCGCCGCGGCGAGAGCGCCGCGCGATGGGCCGCGTCTGATCCCTGCCATACCGCCTCCGTTCCAGTCGGGCGTGATCACTGGAGGGCCCCACGCCACAGCATTTCAATGACACTGAGTGCCCATATGAACACCACAGGTGGCGCGGCGTGGGTCGGCTCGCGCGGGCAATCCGCACCCGAACCAGTCGGCGGCCCCCGCATGTGGGCCATCTGGCCCCATCACAGACTGTGTCGAGAGCCTCGACGGCCTTGGCGGCGATGCCAGGCGTTGTGCAATGCAGGTCGATTAGCCAGCTCGATGGCCTCGGTGAGCGGGGTCCCTCTCCATGGGATGGAGGGACCGGCAAGGGAACACCTCGCCGCTCTGCCTGCGGCGGCTGCCCTCGGCCTCGACCTGCCCGCTGTCACCTCGACAAGCCGAAACGGCCCGCCGGATGAACGACGGACCGTCACGAAGTGGAAGGCTAGCGGGAAGTGGAGCGGGCGGCGTCCTCGATGAGGTGCGTGACGGCTCCGGGGTGGGAGATCATCGCGACGTGCGAGCTGTTGACCTCTACCGTGTGGGAACCGGCGCGCTGGGCCTCGAAGCGTTCCACGTCCGCGCCCAGGGTCTTGTCCTGGGTGGCGATCATGGCCCACGACGGGATGGTGTGCCAGGCGGCGGCGGTGGCGGTGGAGGCGAAGGTGGCGGCGGTGACGGGCCGCTGCTCGGCCGCCATGAGGCTGGTCTCGGAGGTGGGGACGTCGGCTGCGAAGACGTCGTGGAACCGGGCGGGGTCAATGTACAGATCGGTCCCGCCGGTACCGTCGGCGTTGGCGTACGGGACGGGCTTGAGCGCGGGCTGCAACTGCGCCTGGGTGGACCTCGCGGTCAGCGCGCCGAGGACCTCTCCCTTCTCGGGCATCAGCGCGGCGATGTAGACGAGCGCCTTGACCTGGGGGTTGCCGGCGGCGGCCTGGGTGATGACGGCGCCCCCGTAGGAGTGGCCGACGAGCACGATCGGTCCCTGGACGCTCTTGAGGACGCTGGTGAGGTACGCGGAGTCCTCGGGCAGTCCGCGCAGCGGGTTGGCGGGGGCGATGACGGTGTAGCCGTCGTGCTGGAGGCGCTTGGCCACGCCGTTCCAACCGGAGGCGTCCGCGAACGCGCCGTGCTCCAGCACGACGGTCGGCTTCGCCTTGGCCGGGCCCGAGTCGGCCGACGCGAGGGGGGTCAGGGTGGCGCCCAGAAGGGCTGCCCCGGCTGCTGCGAGGGCCACGGTACGCACACGGACATGACGATTACGCATGATGTTCCCTAGGGAGGAGGAGGGGGCCCGGCCGGAAGGCGGACGGGCGTGGGGCGAAAAGCGGTCGGTGCGCAGTGCGGCGCACACCGCCGTCGGTCAACGGGAGCGGCTGCTCGACGACCGGGGTGACCGGGGTGTTGCCGTGGGCCGCCTTGGAGTGCGGGCGGCAGGCGTGGGTCTGCTCGACCAGCCCCGGGAGGCGGCCCGGCGGCTCGCCGCGTGGCGTCACCTCGATGCCGTTGCCTGTGGCGCGCGGGGCGTCCTGCCGTACCTGGGGGCTGGCTGCTCAGCTGATGTGGTGCTGGTCGAGCCAGTTGAGGGAGTGGTCGGCGAGTTCGGTCCAGCCGTGGTCGACGGTGAGGGAGTGGCCGCGGTCGTCGAAGCGGTGGTAGTCGGTGACGGTGGAGGACTTGCGGTACTGCTTGTGGGTGGAGCGGGTGAGGACGTCGGGGACGGTGTGGTCTTGCTTGCCGGACAGGAGGAGGAGTGGTCCGCGGTTCTGGTTGCGGGTGTCGACCTTGGCGGGGGAGTGCGGGGCGAAGTTGCTCAGGGCGAGTTGGAAGAGCGGGCGGGCGGGGCTGGGGATGGTCCACTCGCTGAAGAGTTCGTCGGACTCCTGCTGGGAGACGGCGTTGGCGAACGCGTAGCGGAACTGCTCGGGGTTGAGTGAGACGGCGCGCTTGGTGTTGGCGGGGTTGCGCAGGAACGCGAAGGCGGACTTGGCCTGGGCGGGTCCGACGGCCTTGACGCCCTTGATCTGGCCGGGGCAGATGGCGACGGCGGCCTGGGCGAGGTTCTGGCCGAGGAGGTGCTGGGCGATGAAGCCGCCGACGGAGTGGCCGACGATGACGGGCGGGGTGTCGAGGTCGCGGATGATGCGGGCGTGGTGGGCGGAGATCTCGGCGAGGCCGATTCCGCCCTGGGGGTCGGGGTTCCTGCGGGCCTGGGCGACGGTGGCGGGGACGCCGGGCCATTCGGGGAGGATCGGTTCGTAGCCGGCGTCGCGGAACCGGTCGGCCCAGCCCTGCCAGCTGGTGGAGTGCAGCCAGAGGCCGTGGATGAACATGACCGGGGTGCGGTTGCTGGGCATGGCGGGGTGACTCCTTGGTGGCGGGGCTTGGGGGCGCCGTCGACCTGGTCACGGGTCGGCGGTGCGGCCGGCACCTCGAGTAGAAGCACCGTTCTCTCTCCGAAGGTAGAACGTTCCTTCTGCTAGCGTCAAGTCATGACGCCGAACGACTCCAGTCCGCCGCGGGAACGCATCCTGGCCGCGGCGATGCGGCTCTTCTACACGCAGGGCGTGCGCGGGGTGGGCATCAACCAGCTGATCCGGGAGTCGGCGGTCGCGAACGCGACCTTCTACCGACACTTCCCGTCCAAGGACGAGGTGGTCCTCGCCTACGTCCGCGAGCACGACCGGGCGTTCCGCGAGGCCGCCGCGGCGGCCGGGCGCTCCCCGCAGGAGACGGTCGAGGCCCTGTTCGCGGGGATCGCGGAACAGTTCTGCGCACCGGGTTTCCGCGGCTGCCCGTTCATCAACGCCGCCGCCGACTACCCCGACCCGCACCATCCCGTCAGCCAGGCCATCCAGGAACACATGGCCTGGTTCCGCGCGCGGCTGCTGGAACCTCTCACCGCCATCGGCCACCCCGACCCGGCGGGCGCGGCCGACACGCTGCTGATCCTGCGCCACGGCGCGATGAACCACAGCCGCTTCACCACGCCCCGGACCGTACGGAGCGCGCTGTCCGGGGCGGTGGCCGCCATCCTGGAGCAGGCCCACGCCGGAATCGGCGCGCCCTGACCGGCCCGCCGCCGCCCCTCCGGCCGACACATGCTCAAGGACCCCCGAGCCTGGGCCCCGAAGGGCCACCTGCCCGACACCCCTCAGGGCGACTGATCCACCCCACCCCTCGCACCCCATCTGACCAGCGCAAAGCCCGGCTGCTCATCCGAAGCAGCCGGGCGACACAGTCGGGCGGAGCAACCGGGCGGAGCAGCCGGGCGGAGCAGCCGGGCGGAGCAGCCGGGCGGAGGAAGGCGCCGCCGTCCTGAACGGACTGCCAGGTGAGCCGTCCGCGGCAGGAGCGCCGGATCAGCCGGCCAGGGTGTCCTTCAGCCAGGGGGCGATCACGGCCATCGCCTCGCCGAAGCGCGAGATGGCGCAGTGGCCGGTGTCCGGGATCAGTTCGACCCGGGTGTCCCGGCGGCCCTGGAACACCAGGGTGTCGTCCAGGGGGACGTGGACGTCCTCGGTGCCGTTGACCACCAGCATCGGCCCGTTGGCGTCCTGGTCCAGCAGCGGGCGCAGGTCGAAGGCCGCGAAGGCCTTTTCGAGCTCGGCCCCGCTCGGCGCGGCGTCGAAGCCCAGGGCGTTGCCGACGATGCCGTCCATGCCGAAGGCGAAGCCGCGACCGGGGGCGAAGGAACGCTCCACCGGGCCGCCGAGCACCACGGAGGCGTCCACCGCGCCCGTCAGTCCGGTCCGGGCGGAGTAGTAGCCGCCCATCGAGATGCCGAAGTGGCCGACCTTCCCGTTGCCGGCCGCGCGGGCGAAGGAGACCAGTCCGGCGATCATTTCGGCCCCGCCGTCCGGGGTCATCGGCAGGTGGGCGGTCTCGCCGGTGCCGGGGAGGTCGAACAGCAGCAGCCGCGCCGGCAGGGTGAACGCGAGCTGCTCCCACATGCCGTGCAGATCGGTCTTCCAGGAGTCCACGCCGCCGCTGGCCAGCACGACCGGCGCGTCGGCGGGCAGGCCGGGGGCGGCCATCAGGTGGATCGGCAGGGTGGCGTCGCCGCCGCGGTACGGGACGGTGAGCGTGCGACGCTCGAACTCCACCGGGAAGCCGGGGGCGGCGAGGACGTACTGCTCGACCTGGCGGGCGAGCGCGGTGCGCTTCGGGTCGTCGGCGAGCGTGGGGAACTTGGCCCAGCCGTACGCCTGCGCGGCCAGGCGGTGGCGCCCGGCCTCGGCGTGCCGGGCGGCGAGGGCGGACCACTCGTACACCCAGCTGCCGGGCCGGTCGGGCCACATCTCGGTGACGGCGACGCGGACCGCGTCCACCTCGTCGGCGGGGAGGCCGAGGGTCATCTGCGGGTAGCGCTCGACGAACAGGTCCTGCGGGTCCAGGGGCCAGGTGAAGGACATGGTGGTGCCTCCTGCTGCACTTAAAGCCGGAACGCTTGCATTAGCGACTATGCGCCCGAGCGGCACCTAATGCAAGCGCTCTTGCGTTAATGTGGCGGCCGAGGTGATCGACACATGACCGAAGAAGAGCCGGACCCGATCCGCCGCCGCCCGGGCGGCCGTGCCGCGCGGGTCCGCCAGGCCGTCCTGGCCGCCGCCACGGAGGTGCTGGCCGAGGAGGGCATCGACCGGCTCAGCATCGCCGGGGTCGCTGCCCGCGCAGGGGTCAACGAGACGACGGTGTACCGGCGTTGGGGCAGCCGGGAGAAGCTCGTGCTGGACGCCATGCTCACCGGCAGCACCGAAGGCGTCCCCGTCCCCGACACCGGAGCCGTCCGCACCGACCTGGCCGCCTTCGCCCGCGCGCTGGCCGAGTACCTCGCCACCCCGACCGGCCGGTCCGTCGCCCGGGCAGCCGCACTCAGCTCCGACGATCCCGACCTCGCCGAGGCCTGGCAGACCTTCTGGCAGTCCCGCCTCGACCAGGCCGGCGTCATCGTCAGCCGGGCCGTCGAACGCGGGGAACTCCCGACGGGCACCGACACGGCCCTGGCACTGGAACTGCTCTGCGCCCCGCTCCAGACCCGCTGCCTGCTCGGCCACCGCCCGATCGAGCCGGATCTGCCGGAGCGCCTGACGGACATGGTGCTGGACGGCCTGCGGGGAGGAACCACGGGCTGACCCTCAGCAGGAGCCGGGTGGTGGTTCGGCGGTGCCGCAGCGACCGTGGCTCACGCGAGGCCTCAAGGCCCGGGACAGGACAGGATTCAATCCTGTGAGGTCAGCAAGTCGAATGCGCCTCGGATGATGGTCTGGCCTTTCAGCGCCGTGGCGGCCTTGTCAGGGGCTGTACCGGCGTCCGAGACCATCAGGCTGGTGACCAGAGTGCGGTCGTCGCTCGTGTGTGCCAGGTAGTTCAGCGTGACGACTCCGGGTTCGCTGCCGCCTTTGTACCAGACGGTCGGGAACCGGGACGGGGCCAGATTCAGTCCGTCGTCGTTGAGGGTGAGTGCGTGCCCGATCTCGGGCTGGTCGAACCGCCACAGCGCCGCGTAGGCGTTGCAGATGTCGATCGGTGAGGCGAACCATTCGATCTGGTCGATCTTCCTCGGCTGGGGCCAGGTCTCGCGAACATCGGGCAGGGGGAGTCGTTCAAGCTCCCGCAGCGCGGCGGAGCGGTGGTGTTCGGGCAGTGCCAGGTACTCGTCCGCGCGGGCCGGGTACTGGTTGGCCTTGAGTTGGAAGAACGCCTTGGTGGTCAGGCACGGAATGTTCGCTCGGGGCTGCTGGTGGCCGAACAGGTCCATTTGGTGCGCTACCGCGTCCTGGCCGAGCCGGTGGATGAGGTGGTCGGTCGCGGTGTTGTCACTGAGGGAGATCATGCAGTCGGCGGACTCGGCCATCGTGACCGCGGTGCCGGCCGGGTAGTCCTGCAGTCGGCCCGAGGGCAGGCTCTTGTGGTCATCGCGGATGACCAGCGATTCGTCCCAGGACGCTCGTTGTTCGCTGACGGCCTGCGTGAGTGCGCCCAGCACGTACAGTTTGAACGCCGAGCCGATCGGCCGCTGGGTGTCGGCGCGTACACCGTGCACCAGCTCGCAGCGCCCATCCGGGCCGATCCGCGATGCGGCGAACGACACGCGGGCTCCTAACTCGGCCAGCATGTCGTCGACTTGGGTCCACGACGAGAGCGGCGCCTCGTCGGGAGTGAGGCTCACATCATTCACCAGGCCCGAGGGAGCCACACACACCCGTAGAAGGTAGTCGCCGTCACGGCCGCTGACCGCCGCCTGCGCGCGATCCCGACCCGACTCGACGATCTTGTTCAGGGTGAGCGGACCCAGTTGGTGCAGCACTGCGTTGAAAGCGTTCGGACCGCCGCTGGCAGCCAGGAGTGGCGCAGCTATGTGGTCGTGGATCTCGGCGTCCGTCATCGGCACCCGGGCCGAGGCGTCCACAAGCCAGCCCACCTGGGCCTGAGCGGTCGGCGGTGGCGCGTCCGTACCGGGTGTTTCGATCATTTTTGCCCCCTCCGCAGGGTAAGGGCCGAGGGAGGCGGTCCCGCTCTCGGCGATTGATTCAACTCTGCTGCTGCGAACCATACTTGTTCACGCGAGACCACGGGTTCCGGGAACCTGCTGGTGGATGGTCCCCACCGCGTCGACGTCGAAGACGAGCCCCTGGCCGCCGGGCCGGTACATCGCCAGGAAGGAGACCAGCATGGGACGCGATCCGCGATCCGCGACTGCCTCTCGCCGACCCCGCACCCAGTCCCGTCGGTCCGGCAACCCCACCTGACCAGCCGCAACGCTTCCGGCCCCTCACCATCGAGTGAGGGGCCGGAAGCGCGCCCGGACAGCGAAGAGGCCGGTCGATCCGACGTCATGTCGGTTCGACCGGCCTCTTCTGGTCCGAGGACCTATGTGCGCGAGGGGGGAGTTGAACCCCCACGCCCTTTCGGGCACTGGAACCTGAATCCAGCGCGTCTGCCTATTCCGCCACCCGCGCATCTGGGTGATGAGGAATATCGTAGCCCATCCGCGCGGATGCTCCGAACCAGGTGGGAGGCGTCAGCGAGCGAGCTGCTCGACGATCCAGTCGACCAGCACGCGGGAGACGTGGCTGTGCTCGGTGTTGGCGTCGTCGAACTTCACGGCGTCCAGGTGTGCGTTCTCCAGGGCGGCGTCGGTGATCGCGGCGGCCGGATCGACGTCCCACTTCACCGGGTCGAAGTCCAGCGCCACCGCGCTGACGGCCGGGACGAAGGTGCCGCTGCGGTACTCCTCGGAGATCTTCGCCTTGAGGGCGGTCGCGACCTTGCCGAAGGAGTCCAGGGTGCCGCCGGGGACGGCGTCCAGCGCCGGGACCTCGGTGGTGGTGCTGCGGCGCACGGTGAGGGCGAGGTGCATGCCGCCGACCGGCTGCTTCTCCCCCTTGTTCGGCTGGAAGCGGGCCGTGGCACTGGCGAACAGTGCCTGCCAGTCGAACGCCACCTCGCCCGCCGGCAGCGGGAGGCCGACGCCGTCGCGCCGACCGTTGGAGACGCCGAGCTTGCGCGGGATCTGCGGGAAGTTGCCGACCCGGTCGAGGTCGGCGAGGAACTCCTTGCGCAGCTGGCTGGAGGTGGCCACCGGGCCCTCGTACTTCGAGTTCTCGACCCACGCCCAGAGCAGCTGCTGGGCGGCGGGGCTGCGGATCAGGTCGGCCTGCTTGACGCCGTCCGGGCCGGCCGGGGTGAAGCCCTCGAAGAAGTAGGCCATCTGCTGGAGGATCAGCGGGATCCAGGCGCCGTTGTGCGGGGAGTCGAAGGAGAGGTACGTCGCCGTCTCGTGGTCCACGGTTGCCGTCTCCAGCTTGGCGAGCGCGTAGCGGGTGATGATGCCACCCATGCTCACCCCGCCGACGGTCAGCCGCTCGTCACCCTTGCGCTCGGCGATGGCCCGGAGGATGGCCGCGATCGCGACCTCGGCGTTGGCCTGGATGTGGGTGTGGCGCTCGGTGAAACCGACCAGGACGATGTCGTAGCCCGCGCTGAGCAGTTGGTCGAAGAGGCCCGGCCCGCCGTCGGCGACGGTGTTGAAGTAGGCGAAGAGGCCGGGGAGGTCGCTCGGGCCGTAGTTGAAGCCGTCCGCGAAGAGGAACGGCTTGCGGAGGCCGAACTTCGGGTTGGCGTAGTAGACCGCCGCCTGCCCGGTCGCCGTCTGCCCCTCGTAGGGCGAGCCGGTCAGCTCCCACGTCACGTCGGCGGCGCGACCGGCGACCTCGCCCGACAGCGCGCTGGTGAACCAGACGCCGGGCGTGAGCGAGTTGGCGATCTCCGCCAACTCGGCCTTGCTGGGCTCCGCCTGGCCTTCGCTGAGGGCCGCCGGCGCTACGTCGATACGGGGTTCTGGTGCCATGACTGCTACCGCCTCTGTTGGGTCGAACAGGGACCACTCGTGCACTGCGGGTGACTGTAACTGCACAGTTACGCACCGCATCGACAGAACACGCAGAGTGGTCGAAGTTGTTCGAGAGGGGTTGTCAGGCGATCGGAACTGACCGGTCAGGCAGGGAAGTCCCCGGCCCGAACGGAGGCGATGAAGGAGTCCCAGGAGGCGGCGGGGAAGACGAGGGCCGGGCCGTCGGGGTCCTTGGAGTCACGCACCGGGACGGCGCCGGGCAGGAACCCGAGGGCCACCTCGATGCACTCGCCCCCATCGTCCCCGCTGTAGCTGCTCTTCCGCCAGGCGAGAGCGACCTCGATGCAGTCGCCGCCGTTGCCGCCGCTGTAGCTGCTCTTACACCAGGTCAACACAGCTGCCTCCCCTGAGACTTACGCCGGAAAGTCGCCCTCACGGACGGCCGACACGAAGGCTTCCCAGGCAGAGGCAGGGAAAACAAGAGCCGGGCCGTGCGGGTCCTTGGAGTCACGCACTGGGACGGCGCCGGGCAGGGATCCGAGGGCCACCTCGATGCACTCGCCCCCATTGCCCCCGCTGTAGCTGCTCTTACACCAGGCGAGAGCGACCTCGATGCAGTTGCCCCCGTTGTTGCCGCTGTAGCTGCTCTTACGCCAGGTCAACACAGCCGCCTCCTTGGAGACTTACGCCGGAAAGTCGCCCTCACGGACGGCCGACACGAAGGCTTCCCAGGCAGAGGCAGGGAAAACAAGGGCCGGGCCTTCAGGATCCTTGGAGTCACGCACTGGGACGGCGCCGGGCAGGAATCCGGGGGCCACCTCGATGCAGTTGCCGCCGTTGGTGCCGCTGTAGCTGCTCTTCCGCCAGGCGGCTGCGGCGAGCTCGTTGCTCATCATCCCTGTAACCCTCCAGCGCCTCGGCGATCAGCCGAAGCGAGTCGCTCTCTGACAGGCACTCGCCACGGAGCCGATCATAGCGACGCTGATGCCTGGCCACGTTGGCGGAATCATCGCTCAGATGCCCTCGATCGAGGCTCTCCGAGTACACCAGGCGCTGGCCGTCCGGCAGCTCCAACAACACCATAGCCGTGTCGATGAGAGTCCGCTGATTCGAGAACGGCATCACGTGAATGACGACGTTCCGAAGCTGGGCCACCTTCAAGAGGTGCTCCATCTGGCGTCTCATCACGCCGGGTCCGCCCACAACCCTGCGGATGGCGCTCTCATCGAGAATAACCAGCAACAGCGGCCCGTCGGGCAGGAGAAAGCGGCTCTGCCGACTGAGTCGAGCCCTGGTCAGCTCCTCGATCTCCTCCGAGTTGCCAGCCGCATCGCCAGCGGCGAAGAGCGCACGCGCGTACGACCAGCACTGCAACAGACCGTACATCACGCCGTCCTGGTACACCCGCATCCCGACGACGATGGCCTCCAGGTCCACGTACTCCTGGAACCAATCCGGGTGCTCGATCGACGCGTTCCAGTCGACCCGGCCATACAACCGCGTCAGCAGGTCGCCTGTGTTCAACAGCCGCTCAATCTCCTCGACTT
The DNA here is from genome assembly GCF_044745805.1 of Kitasatospora sp. NPDC086801. Lineage (NCBI taxonomy): Bacteria > Bacillati > Actinomycetota > Actinomycetes > Kitasatosporales > Streptomycetaceae > Kitasatospora > Kitasatospora sp. NPDC086801. The sequence continues at coordinate 56,944 of NZ_JBIVAX010000004.1, read as the reverse complement.
CCTCGACCGGCGGCTTCCGCTTACCCCCTTCGGTCCGCGAGATCACCGTCCGGTCGCAGTGCAGGAGCTTGCTCAGCTCCTCCTGCGTGTAGCCCGCCGACTCACGCGCGTAGCGGATCTCCGCGCCGAACATGATCGCGGAGCTCGCCGTCGTCCCCCGCATGACCTTCCGCTGTGTCATCGCTGCCCCCAGTTGTGCGTCACACGTCCCACACGCCGATTTGGCGTCACCGTACCTCCGCAGCCCCGACCATTGACACCAGAACGCAATCATTTGCATGCACAGCGTGATTGCGCACTACCCTCGCACGCCCCCATCCGCCCCCTGAGGTGCCCCGCCATGCTCAAAATCCGTACCGCGTCCCGCCCCCGCACGTTCGCCGCGCGCCTGGACTCCCGCACGGAATCCACCCCCGCCGCCCGGCAGTTGCTCCGCGCCTACCTCGCCGCGCTCCCCACTGGCGACCGCTACCGCGACACCGCCGAACTCCTCCTCGGCGAGCTCTTCGCCAACGCCGTCCAGCACACCGACGCCCCCACCGACCGCCTCATCGAGATCCGCTTCGCCCTCACCGGCGACCGCCTCCGACTCGAAGTCCACGACGCCGGCACCGGCCGCCCCTCCCTCCGCACCCCCACGCCCGAGGACGAACACGGACGCGGCGTCCTCCTCGTCAACGAGCTGGCCGAGAAGTGGGGGTGCTGCCCCCGCGCCGGCGGCGTCGGCAAGTTCGTCTGGGCCCTGATCGCCCCCGCACCCTCCCCCACGTCCACCCTCCTCACCGTCTGAACAGGCACCCACCATGCGACTCCCCCTCACCGCCCGCCACCTGTTCGACACCGGCTCCACCCCTGCCGACGCCTACGCCACCCTCGCCCGCCGCACCCGCCAACCCCTGCGCTCCGCCCGCGCCGTCTGCACCGCCCTCGGCATCCCCGCCGCCGAGACGGAACGCCGCCTCGACGACTGCTACGACGCCCTGCTCGCCAGCCCCCGCCCCGGCTCCGAGAACGACACCGGCGAACTCCTCGAAGCCCTCGGCGTCTTCGACATCCCCAGGACCCCCGACGACCGCGACCTCGCCGTCATCGAACTCTTCCTCACCGCCATCGACGCCCACGGCAGCATCCGTGCCGGCCACCAACACGGCCTCACCCGCTGGTTCACCACCGGCAACCTCACCACCGCCTACCTCTCCCTCGCCGCCACCCACCCCCGCCCCACCACCGGCGACCCCGCCCACTACTGGACCACCCTCATCACCGCCGGCGAACTCCTCACCGCCACCCCCAACCCCGACCCCCGCCTCAAACCCGCCCTCACCCACTGCCGCACCCGCGCCAAGGCCGCCACGCCATGCTGACGCGCCGCCCCAACACCCTCGACCCGCCAGCGCGTTACAGGAGCATCGGGCGTCGAACGGGCCGATCTCCGCCGTCCGTCCCGGCGCGGCCCCGCAACCCACCGGACACACCGGACGGACACCGACACACCGAAACGGAGACGCCAGATGGCACACACCCTCGCCCCGCCGTGGGGCACGACCAGGATGCGCCCCTTCCCGGAGACCACCACGGTCCCCTCGGGCACCCCCGTCATCGACCCCGACACGCAGATCGCCGTGATCGTGGACGGCAGCGGCCGCACGGTCGAGTTCGGCGCTCACGGCACCAGCACCAGCGGCCTCACGCCCACCACGACCAGGCCCGGTGACGGGGCCGGACCGGGCGGGTCCACCGACTCGGACACCACCGAGTCCTACGACCAGGACCAGAGCTCCGGCTGATGACCCACCAACGCGGGTCGGTGCTGGTGCTGACCAACCCTCACGACGTGACCACCGACGTGGTCCTGCGCATCCTCGCGCAGCGCCGCGTTCGCGTGGTTCGCCTCGACCCCGGCACCGACCTGCACACGGGTGCCTCGCTGACCGCCGCGTACCGCACGGGCGGCCGGCGGGGCACCCTGCGCACCCCGAGCCGGGAACTCGACCTGACCCACGTGCGCTCGGTCTGGGTCCGACGTCCCTCCCCTTACGAGGGACCGCCCGAACTGCACGGCCAGGACCGGCGCTTCGCCGCCACGCAGTCCCTGTGGGGTGCCGGGGGCATCCTCGCCTCCCTTCCGGGGGCGCACTACGTCAACCACCCCTGGCACAATCGGGCCGCGGAGTACAAACCGGCGCAACTGGCCAGCGCGCAGCGGCTCGGGTTCACGCTCCCGGACACCCTGATCACGAACGACCCGGCGGAGGCGCGCGCCTTTGCTGCCCAGCACACCGGCGGGGTCGTCTACAAACCGCTGTGGAACACGTCGTACACCGTGAACGGAACGCCCAGGACGGTGTGGGTGCGGGAGGTGGAACCCCGCGAGATCACCGACGCGGTCGCCGTCTGCCCCCACCTGTTCCAGGCCACGGTGGTGAAGGCGTTCGACGCCCGGGTGACGGCCGTCGGCGACCGGCTGTTCGGGCTCCGGATCGCCAGCCCGGACCTCGACTGGCGGCGCCGGCAGAACCTGATGTCCTGCACGCCGGTCACGGTCCCCCCGCCCGTCGCGCGGTCCATCGCCGGTTACCTCGCCGACTTCCGCCTCGTGTACGGCGCATTCGACTTCGCCGTGACACCCGACGGCTCCTGGCAGTTCCTGGAGTGCAACCCGAACGGCCAATGGGCCTGGCAACCCGAGCAGGTGACGGACGCCATCGCCCAGGCCATCGCCAACCAGCTAGAGAAGGGACCCAACCCGTGAACCAGTCCACCGAGTTGCGCGCAGCCCTCGTCGACCGGCTCGCCTCGGACGGTGCGCTCACCGACCCGGCGTGGCGCGAGGCCGCCGAGGCCGTCCCGCGCGAGGCCTTCGCGGGCGCCTACTTCGAGGCCGTACCGGGCAGTTCACCGACCGGCTACCGGGCGGTGCTCGACACCTCGCCCGGGTGGCTCGCCGGGATCTACACCGACCGGACGTTGATCACCCAGCTGGACGGCCGGACCCGCCCCCGCGACGTCGACGGCGCCCCGGTCCCCGGCTCGCCCACCTCCTCGTCCACCCTCCCCTCCCTCGTCCTGCGCATGTGGCACCAGCTCGACACCAGGGCCGGGCACCGTGTCCTGGAGGTCGGCACCGGCACCGGCTATTCGACCGCCCTCGGCGCGCACCGCCTCGGGGACACCCACCTCACCAGCATCGAATACGACCCGGTGGTGGCCGAGGCCGCCGCATCCGCGCTCAAGGCCACCGGCTACGCCCCCCGGCTGATCGTCGGCGACGGCCTTCGGGGAGACCCCGACGGCGGCGACTACGACCGGCTCATCGCCACCTGCGCGGTCCGCTACCTCCCCCTGCCCTGGCTGCACCAGGTGAAGCCCGGCGGCAAGATCCTCGTCACGCTCTCCGGCTGGAGCTACGCCTCCGGCCTCGCCCTGCTCACCGTCACCGGCCCCGGCAGCGCCACCGGCCGGTTCCTGCCCGGCCACACCAGCTTCATGATCGCCCGCCCGCACGACCGGCCGCCCCGCCCGAGCCTGGCCCTGCTGCCCGGCGCCGAGCGGCCGACCCGCATCGACCCCGCGGTCATCGGCACCTGGACCGGCAGCTGGATCGCCCAACTCGCCGCTCCCTCCGCCGAACGCATGGGCGCGGACGGCCACCAGATCCTCTCCGACGTAGCCACCGGCTCCCAGGCCCGGACCACGCCGGACCCCGACGGCGGCGGATGGACCGTGGTCCAACGCGGCCCACTGCCCCTCTGGGACCGGGTCGAACAGGCCGTCGAGACCTGGCGGGCAGCCGGCGAACCCCACCAGGAGGAGTTCGGCATCACCGTCTCCCCCTCCGGGCAGCGCGTCTGGATCGGCAGCGAGACCGGGCCGGGCTGGGACCTGCCGATCTGAACCCGGCCCCAGCAGCACGCTGACCAGCCCGCCACGCCGATCAGCCGGCGCCTGGCGGCCGACGGCGCCTCTACGATCCGAGGCACGTACCACCTGCGGCACGGATGCAGCAGTCCACTGCCGAAGTTGGCCGCTCCCGGAGACCAGCTGACTGTCCACCAGGAGCGGCCATGACCCTCACCGTGCCGTGGAACCCGACCGCGCTCGCCGAGTTGCGCGATTGCCTGGACCTGATGACCGCCGACACCACCGTCCCCGGCGGCGTCATCGCCCACGGCACCCACGACACCGAGCCCGGCTACCTGGCCTCCAGCGTCGTCGCCCCCGAGTGCGGCGACGCCCGACCGGGCCCGGACACGGTGTACGACGTGGCGTCGCTGACGAAGGTGCTGGCCACCTGGCCGCTGGGTTTCAGTGGCGGTCGCTGAGGCTGGTGACCAAGGCGGCCAGTCGGTCCATCGCGTGGGCCACACCGAGCCCGTCCATGTAGTCGCGGACGTGCACGATCCGGCCGTTGCGGACCCGGATCACCAGGAGGCCGGGAATGCTGAAGGTCCGGCCGGTTGTGGTCACGGTCCCGGTGACGACCTGCTCGACGGTGATCACCTCGGGGTCGGTGCTCTCGTGTACGGCGACTTCGCGGATCTCCTGCGGTTGCGCCGGGCTGGCACCCCAGGCCGCTCGGTAGCCCGCGCGGACCTCTTCGCGTCCCTCATAGCGCGCCGGCATACCGGGGGAGAGGAACGGGAACTCGTGGACGGCGTCGACCGTGTAGAGATCGGCCAGGTCGTCCGCGGACTTGTCGAGCATCGCCCGCTGGTAGCGGGCCAGGACCTCACGAGGGCCGGGGCTGGCGGAGGTTGTATCCGACATGGCGCTTGGACTCCGTTCGGTCACCACGCGGCCGAGCTCTTTCGGGCGATGGGCCGGGACTTCGGGTGTGCGGATGTGGCCACGGCCTCCAAGATCCGCTTCTGAAGCCCGGCTTGGGGACCGCTTGATCGCACCCTACGTGAAGGTCGACAACGGGATCGGAGGAACGCGGCGGACGGGACGACCGCCCCGGTCGAGCGGCTCCGCACTCGGCGGCCGGCCCGAAGCCAGCGGGACAACAGGGGGACATCCGTCATCCCATCGCAGGGCCCGAGCGGGCGCCGGGCGGGAATTCACTCGCGCGCGGGCATGTCGCGGTCTACTGGTGACTCAACAGCCTTTTTTCACCGATCAGTTGGGGGATCCCTGTGTTCCACAGCAGCGAGCCGCGCAAGTTCCACCTCCCCACCGACCGCGAGACCGCCGAGGAGTGGGGCGGGCGGATCGCCGTCCTGCGCGACGCGCCGCCCGAGTGGTTCGTCCTCCTCGGGCGGATGGGCAGCGACGGCTACCTCTGCCACGTCGATCTGAACTACCACCTGAAACGCGAGCTCATCGCGATCGTCCAGACCTCCCGGCCCGTCCCCGACGGCTTCCGGGTGAAGTCCCTGACCACCCCCGGATCGCAGCTCTTCAACTTCCTCGGCAACTCCGGCCGCATCGACCCGCGCCACCACCTGGGCCCGCTCGACCCCGAATCCATCAGCGCCGGCGAGATCCGCCTGGACGGCGAGCCCGTCCCCGTCGAGATCCACCACAGCCACGGCTGCCGCAGCGCCCTGATCCCCCGCCTCCCCGGTCAGGAGGGCTACGTGATCGTCACCGCACCGAACGAGCACTGGGCGTCCGTCCTCGATCTGGTCCTTCAACCCCCGTCGGCGTTCTGACCCTGGCTCAGCACATCACCCCAAGGTGGGGTTTGGCTCAATGAACCCCACCTTCCGTGCCGAGAAGCGAACGGGGTGGCGGCGCTGAGGGCTGCCACCCCGCCGACTTTTCGACACCCCAAGGGATTACGCGGGCGGGATCGGGCCGAGGTAGGTGCCGCCGGAGGCGTCGACGGTCTGGCCGGTCACCCAGCGGCCCTGCGGGCCCGCCAGGAAGCCCACCACGTCCGCGATGTCCTCCGGCTGGCCGATCCGGCCGAGTGCGGTGACCGATTCGAGCCCGGCCATCGCCTCGGGGGCGCCCGTCCAGTCGGACGTCATGTCGGTGAGGACCACACCGGGGTTGACGGTGTTCACGGTGATCCCACGCCGACCGAGTTCATTGGCGAGCGGTGCGCCGAGGGCGACCAGCGCCGCCTTGCTGACGGTGTAGCCGATCTGGACCGGGGAGCCGATCCGGGTGGCCGCCGAGGCCACGTTGACGATCCGCCCGCCGTCCCGGAGCAGCGGCAGCGCCCGCTGGATCACGAAGACCGGCGTGCGCACGTTGATCGCCATCACCCGGTCGAACTCCTCCTCGGTGAGCTGCCCGATCGACCCGACCAGGTGGACACCCGCATTGTTGACCAGGATGTCCAGGCCGTCCTCGCCGTGCTCCGTCAGCCCGGCGGTGAGGCCCTCGAACAGTTGGTCCACCGCGCCGCTCTCGCCGAACCGGGCCCGCACCGCGAACGCCCGGCCGCCGGCCTTGGCGATCAGCTCCACCGTCTCCGCGGCGGCCGCCTCGTTGCCACCGTAGTGGACCGCGACCAGCGCCCCGTCAGCGGCGAGCCTCAGCGCCACCGCCCGCCCGATCCCGCGCGAGCCGCCCGTCACCAGTGCGGTCCTGCCGTCCAGTTCGCCCACGATCGCCTCTTCCCTCGTGCCGCCCCCGGTCGGATCCGGGACCGGTCTCCCGCCGTCACGACCCGATGCCGGACAACCCTTCATGTATGCCCGGGACCGGAGGGCTGATGCCGCCCGCACGCCAGCCCGCACGCCAGCCCGCACGACCGCCCGCACCGCCACCCGCTCAGGCCCGGACCAGCGGCTCGTAGGCGTTGCCCTCCTCGGCGTTGAGCAGCACGTACGCGGGCCCGAGGCCGAGCGCGACCTCCCGCAGCCGGGCCAACGCCGCCGCCACGCCCGGGACTTCGAGGCCGAGCGCGGCGGCGGCCGCGTCCCGGTCCGCGTAGAGGCCGGGCTCGTCCTCCAGGTACTCCTCGGCGGCCTCCGCGCTCTCCTCCACCGTCAGCCGCGGGCAGTCCCGCCACCACGGCACGGCCAGCAGCAGCCGGACCAGCTCCGGCAGCCCGACGGCCAGCACCGCCGCGCCGCCCTCCGAGTCGGCGTACAGGACGGGACGCTCCTCGCCGCCCTCCCCGCACAGGAAGAAGGTGCCGCCCGCGCCGTCCTTGGCCACCGGCTCCAGGGCCTCGCCGGAGGCGAGCACCACCTCCTCGACGTGCGGGTAGTGGTCGAGGCTGAGGTCGCCCGGCCAGGCCAGGTAGTCGAGGGCGGCGGGGTTGGCGCGGATCGCGTCGAGCAGCGGGGTCGTCGGCATGGCCGCCACCCTAGGACGCGGCACGGACAGCGCGGCAGCACCAGGACGGAAGCGCGACAGTGCCAGCCTCACGGCGCCGGCCCCGCTCGGGGGTGTTCGTCACGGTCGTCTCCGGTTCGCCACGGACGGGGAGTTGATCTCCTCGCCGCAGCCGTTGTTGGGTGGCTCCTGTTGCTCCGACCCCCGGCGACGAAGGAATGTGACACGGTGGACGAGAAATCCCCTCCGGACGATCGGGCCGCGCGCTTCGAGGCGCAGCGGCCCCGGCTGCGGGCCGTGGCGTACCGGATGCTCGGCTCGGTCGGCGAGGCCGAGGACGCCGTCCAGGAGGCCTGGCTGCGCTACGACCGCACCGACACCGCCGATGTGCAGAACCTCCCCGGCTGGCTCACCACGGTGGTCTCGCGGGTCTGCCTCAACCTGCTGCGCGGCCGGGAGCTGCGCCGCGGGGAGCCGCTGGAGGCCGGGCCGGACGAGCCGGGCCCGGCGCGCATCCCGGAGCCGCTGCTGCGGCGCGAGGGGGTGGTCGACCCCGAGCAGGAGGTGCTGCTCGCGGACTCCGTCGGCCTGGCGCTGATGGTGGTGATGGAGTCGCTGACCCCGGCCGAACGGGCCGCCTTCGTGCTGCACGACCTGTTCGCGGTGCCGTTCGACGAGATCGCCCCGCTGATCGAGCGGACGGCGGCGGCGACCCGCCAACTGGCCGGCCGGGCCCGCCGCCGGGTGCAGCGGCAGGCGCCGGCGCCCGACCCGGACCCGGGCCGCCAGCGGGCCGCCGTGGACGCCTTCTTCGCGGCCGCCCGCACCGGCGACCTGGACGCGCTGGTGGCCGTGCTCGCCCCGGGCGTGGTGCTGCGCTCGGACGGCGGCGCGGTGCGGGCCCGGCACACGGTGGTGCTGGCGGGCGCGGCCACGGTGGCCGACCAGGCGGTGCTGTGGGGCGGGCCGTCGCCGTTCGCCCGCCCGGCGCTGGTCAACGGCGCCGCGGGCGCGGTGGTGATCGGCGAGAGCGGCCGGCCGCTGTCGGTCATGGCGTTCACCGTGGTGGACGGCGCGATCGCGGCGATCGAGGTGCTCACCGACCCGGAGCGGCTGGCGGCGCTGGACCTCTCGGCGTTCCGCGGCTGACGGCGGCGGGCGAGAGGGAGGCCGACCCGCCCTCCCACCCGCCCGCGACCGCCCGCGACCGCCCGCGACCGCCCGCGCCGGTCAGCACCGGTCAGCGCCGGTCAGCGCCACGCGCCCTCGGGCCGCGGCGTCACCAGCCCTGCGCGACGACCCAGTCGGCGAGGTGGCGGGCGCACGCGTCGACCGACTCGCGCCAGGTGTGGCTGGCGCCCTCGCCGGCCTCGTCGCTGACGTGCTTGACCAGGCGCACCGGCACCCCGAAGCGGTGGGCGACCGCGGCGACGGCGTAGCCCTCCATGTCGACCAGGTCGGCGTGCTCGGCGAGCCGGTCGCGGGCCGCCGGGTCGGAGACGAAGAGGTCTCCGGTGGCCAGCACCGGACCGTCACCCTTGCCGACCACCAGCGGGGCACCGTAGCTGCGGCCGGTGAGCGCCAGCAGGGCCGGGGTGTCGAGGTCGTGCTGGATGACCTGGACGACGTGGTGGGTGCCCTCCCAGCCGGGGCGCAGCGCGCCGGCCGTGCCGAGGTTGATCACCTCGGCCGGCTTCTCGCCCTGGGCGAGGACGGTGGCCAGCGCGGCGGTGGCGTTGATCTTCCCTATTCCGGTGAGCAGGACGGGCAGCCGGTCGTCGAGGTGGGCGGCTTCCTCGCGCACGGCGACGACGAGCAGCGGGCGGTCGGGCGAGATCGTTCCAAGCAGGCGCATGCCGCCCATCGTACGGAGGGTGTCCGCCGAAACCGGGTGCACCGACCGCGCCGCGAACGGTGGCGTCACGGCGGGATCGCCGCCGCAACCGGACCTCGCCGCTCCGGCCTGTCCGGGGAACCGCATAGGGTGCATCCCGCGTCGGACGGTTCACCGCCCGCCCGTACCGGAGCGGTGGGCGCCGAAGGCGTGTGGAAGCCGTGCCGGGCAAGCTCAAGATCGGCGCAATTCGGGTGTGGCCAAGGGGAGTCACGGCCATACTGCTGGCATCGGACGGGCCCCGGACAGCGGGCCCGGCCCCTGGGGAGGATGAGGCGGGTGGCAACACCAGTAGGTAACGGCGCACCGGGCGCCGTGGTCCCGGTACGGCCGAGCGGCCCGCCGAGCGCGGTACCGGCCGGGCCGGGCGCCCCGGCGTCCAGACCCGGCGCCACGCCGGCCCGGCGGCCGTCGGCGGGGCCGGGGCCCGCGCCGCGCGGCCTGTCCGGCCTGCGGGCCCGGCTGGTGAACGCCACCCGGACGGCGCCGGGCCGGCTGCGGCTGGCCGGGGCGGTGCTCGCGGTGCTGACCGTGGCCTTCGGCGCGCTGACCGCCTGGCAGTTGGAGACCAAGGCGGAGGCCGCCAACCGGGTGGTCCGACACAGCCAGCCGCTGAGCAAGGACGCGGCCGACATCCACCGCCTGCTGGCCCGCGCCGACACCACCGCGGCCACCGGCTTCCTGCTCGCCGGGGCGGAGACGAAAGCCGTCCGGGGGGACTACGAAGGGGACTTGGCGGCGGCGACCGATCTGATCACCAGGGCCGCCGCCCAGACCACCGTCGACTCCCCCGCCTACCAGAAGCTCACCGAGCTGAACCGACAACTCCCGCTCTACGCAGGCCTGGTGGAGACCGCCCGGGCGAACAACCGGCTGGGCCTCCCGCTCGGCGGCGCCTACCTGCGGTACGCCTCCGAGCAGATGCAGGGCACCCTGCTGCCGCGCGCCGCCGAACTGACCGCCATCGAGAACAGCGAGCTGGACAAGGACTACGCCGCGGCCAAGTCCAGCCCGTGGGCCGCGTACGGCCTGGGGGTGCTCACCCTCGGCGCGCTGGTCTGGGTGCAGCTGACGCTGTTCCGCCGCACCAACCGGGTGTTCAACCCCGGCCTGCTCGGCGCCACCGCCGCCGTCCTGGCCGGGGCGCTCTGGCTGGCCGTCACCGGCCTGAGCACCAACGCCGCGCTCCAGCAGAGCTGGAAGCAGGGCGCGGAGCCGCTGCGGGCGCTCAACACCGCCCGGGTGCAGGTGCTCTCCGCCCGGCTGGCGGAGAACCTGAACCTCGTCGCCCGCGGCTCCACCAGCGCGTACGCGGACCAGTGGGACACGATCACCCGGCAGCTCGCCGGGGGCGAGCCCGCGAACGTCCCGATGGAGCAGCACTCCGGCTCGCTGCGCCAGGCCCTCGACCTGGCCCCCGCGGACGCCCGGCAGCAGATCGGCGAGGCCGACCGGCAGTACGAGACGTGGCGCACCAGGCACGACGCGGCGCACGTCCTGGAGACGCAGCAGGCCGACTACCAGGGCGCGCTGCAGGCGACCGTGACGGCGGACCCGGCCGCCGAGGCGAACACCGCGGACGGTGCCTTCAAGGCCACCGACCAGGCGCTCGACCAGGCCGCCACCGCCGAGCAGGACCACTTCAAGCGCTCCGCCAAGGACACCGAGGGCGACCTCCGGCTCGCCGCCCTCGCGGCCGCGCTGCTCGGCGTGGTGGCCGCGGCCGCCGCGCTGCGCGGCCTGGGCCGGCGACTGGCCGAGTACCGGTAGAGGGGGAACGGACACATGCGCAGGAGAACCGCAGGCACCAGGCCGGCCGCCGCGCTGGCGCTGCTGGCCGCCGGTGCGGCCGTACTCGGCGGGGGCGGGCCGTCCGGCGCCGCGCCCGCGGCGGCCACGGGCGCGCCGCAGGCCGTCCGGTCGACCGGGCAGGAACAGGCCGAGCCCTGCGACCTGACCAGCACCGTGCCGCCGAGCACGGTGGACGGCACGGCGGTGAAGGCCATCAAGGCCAAGGGCACCCTGATCGTCGGCGTGGACCAGAACAGCTACCGCTGGGGGGCCCGCAACCCGAACACCGGTGAGCTCGAAGGCTTCGACATCGACCTCGCGCGGGCGATCGGCACGGCCGTCATGGGCGACCCGAGCAAGGTGGTGCTCAAGCCGGTGTCGACCGCCGGCCGGGCCGACGCCCTCACGGGCAACCAGGTCGACCTGATCGTCCGCACCATGACGATCAACTGCGCCAACCTGAAGAAGGTCGCCTTCTCCCGGTCGTACTTCAACATCAAGCAGCGGGTCCTGGTGCCCCGGTCGTCCACCGCCAAGAACCTCGACGAGGCGGTCAACGGCAGGACGGTCTGCGCCGCGGACGGCTCGGTGGCCAAGGACGTGCTGGAGAAGAAGGGCGCCAAGCAGATCGTCCTGGTGACCAACCAGCTCGACTGCCTGGTCCGCATGCAGCTCGGCAAGGTCGACGCCACCATGACCGACGACGAACTGGCGGTCGGCCAGGCCGCGCAGGACCAGACGGTGAAGGTGGTGGACGGCTTCGAACAGCCGGAGACGATCGGGGTCGCGATGCGCCAGAACAGCACCGACCTCACCGCCCGGGTCAACCAGGTGATCTCCGACTACTACGCGGACAAGGACAAGGGCTGGCAGAAGTCGTTCGAGAAGTGGGTCCAGCCCTACCTGCCCGAGAACTCCAAGGACCCCGGCCTGTACTGGCCGGCCCGCTGACGCACCACGGCGGCGCACGGGCGTCAGCCGGCCGTTGACGCGGTCTTGACGCCCACCGCCCGCTCCGCCCGAACGGCCACCGGCTAGGGTTCGGGACGATCACCACGGGGAGACCGGTGGTGGGCACGGGGGTTGTCGTGGGATCGCACGTCACGTACGTCGGGATCGCACGCGAGGAAGGAAGGACACGGCGTTGGCGGCTTCGGCTGGCCCGGTACTGAGCCGGGAGGAGGTGGACCGCGCGCTGGCGCGCCTCGGCGCGGAGCGGGACGCGGTCGAGTCGGCACTGCTCGCGCTCCAGGACCACCCGGGACTGCGGCTGCTCGACGGCGCCGAACTGGCCGGGCGCACGCTGGAGCGCTGGTCCGTCGCCGGGAAGGGCCTGCCGCTGCTCTGGGCGCTGTTCGACCGCTACGCGGAGGCGCTGGCCTCGGCGCGCGCGGTACGGGCCCGCAAGGCCAAGCCCGGTGCACCCGAACTCGCCGAGCTGAGCGAACTGCTCGCCGGCGACGCGGTGACCGTCCCCGGCGGCGCGCTGCCGGACGGCCCGCAGCTGCTCGGCGCGCCCGCCCGGCTGGTCGAGCGGATCAGCCTGGACGCGCTGATGGCCCGGATGAACTCCTGGTACGCCACCGTGCTGGAGGTGGTCAGCGCCGCCGACGCGGTCTGGTCGGCGCTGCCGGCCCGGATCGACCTGCTGCTGGCCGAACTCCACCGGGTGCGGAACCTGGCCGCCTCGCTCGGCGTGCGGGCCGGCGGCCACCCGCTGGCCGACGACCTGGCCGGGCTGGACGCCGACCTCACCGGGCTGCGCACCGAGGTGCGCGAGGACCCGCTGGCGCTGTGGCGCCCGGCCCGGGTGCCCGCCCAGCGCGGCACCGTGCCGGAGGGCAGCGCCTTCGCCACGCCCGCCGGGGTGGTGGACACCGAGCGGTTCGACCGGGCCGGGCGGGCGCTGGACGGCGTCCGGCTGGAACTGGAGGACCTGCTGCGGCTGCGCGACGACGCCGAGGAGCGCCTGCAAGGCGTCGGCGACCTGCTCCAGCGGGCCGACGCCACCCTGGCCGAGGCCCGCCGGGCGCGCGGCGAGGTGCTGGCGAAGATAGCCGCCAGCGACGTCCCCGCGGTGCCCGGGCCGGCCTCGGCCCTGCGCGAACGGATCGTGACGGCACTGGAGTTGCGCCAGGGCGGGCAGTGGGGCCGGCTGGCGCCGCTGCTGGACACGCTGGAGGACGCCGCCGCCAAGGAGCTGTCCCGGGCCCGGCAGTCGCTCACCGAGGTGACCCAGCCGCTGGCCGTCCGCGCCGAACTGCGCGGCCGGCTGGACGCCTACAAGGCGATGGCCGCCCGGCTGCGGGTCGCCGAGGACCCGGAAGTGATCGAACGGTACGAGAAGGCGCGCTGGCTGCTGTGGAGCGCGCCCTGCGACCTGCGGGCGGCGGCCGCCGCGGTGGCCCGCTTCCAGCAGTCGCTGCGGCCGGCGCAGGCCGACGCCGCAAAGGAGACGACCGGTCAGACGCCGGTCGACGGACAGGTCCAGGGGGGCTGAGGTTGATGGGCGGGACGTGCGTACGGCCGGAGTGCTCCGGCGACGGCAGGATCGACGCGGACGGCTACTGCGACGAGTGCGGGCTCGCCCCGGCGGGCGGCGGCACCGTGGCCCCTCCGGCGGCGGCGCCTTCGACGGCGGCCACCGGGGCGACGGCGGCCGGAGCGACGACCACCGGGGCGACGGCGACCGGCCCCGGCGCGCCCTGCCCCCGGGACTGCTCCGGCACCATCGACGCCGACGGCTACTGCGACGAGTGCGGCCTCACCCCGCCCGGCGGCGACACCGGCGTCACCCAGCCCTACGTCCCGTCCGCCCGGGTCTCCCCCGACTCGGCGCGCAGCGGCTCGCTCCGCTCGCTCTCGTCCCGCACCGGCTCGGCCCGCTCGATGTCCGGCCGCTCCCGCTCGCACCGCTCGACCCGCACCGGCAGCAGCCGCTCGGTCTCGGTGCGCAGCACCCGCGGCAGCGTCAGCGCGGGCACCCGCAACCGGCTGGGCGCCGGCCTGGTGACCGTGCCGACCGTCGAGACGGCCGACCCGTCGCTGGCGGTGCTGGAGAACCCGGAGGTGCCGGAGCGCAAGCGGTACTGCTCCAAGTGCGAGACCCCGGTGGGCCGGGAGAAGAACGGCCTGCCGGGCCGCCCGGACGGCTTCTGCACCAAGTGCGGCACGCCGTACTCGTTCACGCCCAAGCTGCGCCGCGGCGACCTGGTCGGCGGGCAGTACGAGGTGGTGGGCTGCCTGGCGCACGGCGGGCTCGGCTGGATCTACCTGGCGGTCGACCGGCGGGTCAACGACAAGTGGGTGGTCCTCAAGGGCCTGCTGGACACCGGGGACGAGGACGCGCTCGCCGCCGCCGTCGCCGAGCGGCGCTTCCTGGCCGAGGTGGACCACCCGAACATCGTCCGGATCATCAACTTCGCCGAGCACCCGGACCTGCGCACCGGCTCCACCGACGGCTACATCGTGATGGAGTACGTCGGCGGCAAGTCGCTCAAGGACATCGCCAACGACCGCCGCACCCCGGACGGCCGGCGCGAGCCGCTGCCCGTCGAGCAGGCGATCGCGTACGCGCTGGAGGCGCTGCCGGCACTCGGCTACCTGCACGGCCGGGGCCTGATCTACTGCGACTTCAAGATCGACAACGCGATCCAGAGCGGCGACGCGCTCAAGATCATCGACATGGGCGCCGTCCGCCGCCTCGACGACGACGGTCCGATCTACGGCACCATCGGCTACCAGGCCCCCGAGATCGCCACCGACGGCCCCTCCCCCGCCTCCGACCTGTACACCGTGGCCCGCACCCTCGCGGTGCTCACCTTCGACTTCCAGGGCTACAGCAGCACCTACCGGGACACCCTGCCCGGCCCCGAGGACGTCGAGGTCTTCGCCCGCTACGAGTCGTACTACCGCTTCCTGGTCCGCGCCACCGACCCGGACCCGGCCCGCCGGTTCTCCTCCGCCGACGAGATGGCCGACCAGCTCACCGGCGTGCTGCGCGAGATCCTCGCCCTCCAGGACGGCCGCCCCCGGCCCGCCCTGTCCACCCTGTTCGGCCCCGAACTGCGCGTCGTGGACACCGAGTTGGTCATGCCCACCGAGCAGCCCGGACAACTCCGGGTGACCGCCCTCGACCCGGCCGCCGCCGCCCTCGCGCTGCCCGTCCCGCGCGTCGACCCGGGCGACCCCAACGCCGGCTTCCTCGCCACCCTGCTCGCCACCGACCCCGGGGAGGCGCTCGCCGCCCTGGCCGGCGCGCCCGCCCTCTCCATCGAACGGCGGCTGCGCGAACTGCGCGCCCACCTCGAACTCGGCCACCGCGGCGCCGCCCGGGAGGCCCTCGACGCCCTGGAGCAGGAGTACCCGGACGACTGGCGGGTCGTCTGGTACCGCGGCCTGGTCGCCCTGGTCGGCGCCGCGCACGGCCCGGACGGCCCGGACGGCCCTGGCAGCTCGATCGCCCTCGTCGGCGCCGCGCACGGCCCGGACGGCCCGGACGGCCCGGACGGCCCGGCTTCGCCCGACGAGGCCGGGCTGCGCGCCGCCGCCGAGGCCTTCGACGCGGTCTACGACGCCTTCCCCGGCGAGGCCGCCCCCAAGCTGGCCCTCGCCATCTGCGCCGAACTCCTCGGCGACGGCGGCGACGCCGCCGAGTTCTACCGGCTGGTCTGGACCACCGACCCGGCCTACCTCAGCGCCGCCTTCGGGCTCGCCCGGGTCCGGCTGGCCGAGGACGACCGGCCCGGCGCCGTCCGCGTCCTGGAGTCCGTCCCGGCCACCTCCAACCAGTACACCGCCGCCCGGATCGCGGCCGTCCGCGCCCGGCTGCGCGAACGGCCCGCCACCGACCCGCTCGCCGCCGACCTCGGCGCCAGCTCCGACCAGCTGACCGCGCTGCGCCTGGACGACCGCCGCCGCGAGGAGCTGGCCGTCGAACTGCTCGGCGCCGCCCTCGGCTGGGTCACCGCGGGCTCGACCGGCGCCCAGCAGGGCGGCGGCACCACGGTGCTGGGACGACCCGCCGTCGAGCGGGAACTGCGCTTCGCCCTGGAACAGTCCTACCGGGTACTCGCCCGGTTGGCCGACCGGGCCGAGACCAGGATCGAGATGGTGGAGCGGGCCAACCGCGCCCGCCCCAGGACGTGGGTGTAGCCGATGCCGCAGCAGACCGTGTGCCCGAGCTGTTCCGAACCGCTGGAGCCGGAGGACGCCTACTGCGGCGCCTGCGGCGCCAGCCGGGACGGCCGGGCCGCCCCGGGCGCGATGCCCGCGAACTGGGCCACCGCCCGGGCCGAGGCCGCCCCGCCCCAGCACGGGCCGGTCTGCGCGCACTGCGGGCTGCCGCAGGTCACCGCGGACGGCTACTGCGAGGCCTGCGGCGGCGCCCAGCCGCGCCCGCGCGACCACATGGAGAAGGCCCTCGGGGGCGTCGCCGGGGTCAGCGACCGCGGCGTGCGCCACCACCGCAACGAGGACTCCTTCACCGTCGCCGCCACCTCGCTGCCCGGCGGCGAGCCGGTCGTGGTCGCCGTGGTCTGCGACGGCGTCTCCTCCTCCGACCGCCCGGACGAGGCCTCCGAGACCGCCGTCGACGCCGCCTCCGAGTCGCTGCTGACCGCCCTGGAGGCCGGCCGCGAGCCCACCGCCGCCATGCGCCAGGCCGTCGCCGACGCCGCCCGGGCCGTCGCCGACCTCGCCCGGAGCGGCCCCGGGCCCGCCCGGCCCGACCTCAACGCGCCCGCCTGCACCTACGTCAGCGCCATAGCCTCCGGCGGCCGGATCACCATCGGCTGGGTCGGCGACACCCGCGCCTACTGGATCCCGGACGACCGCGCCGGCGCCGAACCC
This sequence comes from Kitasatospora sp. NPDC086801, assembly GCF_044745805.1. Lineage (NCBI taxonomy): Bacteria > Bacillati > Actinomycetota > Actinomycetes > Kitasatosporales > Streptomycetaceae > Kitasatospora > Kitasatospora sp. NPDC086801. The sequence continues at coordinate 40,173 of NZ_JBIVAX010000004.1, read as the reverse complement.
TTCCGGCTCACCCAGGACGACTCCTGGGCGGCCCGGATGGTCGAGGCCGGGCTGATGAGCGAGGCCGAGGCGTACGCCGACCCGCGCGCCCACGCGATCACCGGGTGGCTCGGCGCCGACGCCGAGGAGGTCGTGCCGCACATCCTCGACTTCACGCCGCACGTCCCCGGGGTGCTGCTGATCTGCACCGACGGGCTGTGGAACTACGCCGAGGCCGCCACCGACCTGGCGTACTTCGTCCGGCCGGACGCCCGCACCGAACCGCTCGCGGCGGCGCAGATCCTGGTGAAGTTCGCGGTCGCCGCCGGCGGCCACGACAACATCACCGTCGCCGTCCTGCCGATCGACCCGCCGGCCGTGGACGTCGGCGCCGGTGTCGGCGTCAGCGCCGGTGCCGGTGCCGGTGCCGGTGCCGAGGGCGAGGACGAGGACGACGCCCGGACCGCCACCGCGCTCGACCTGCCGGTGATCACCGCGGCGGGTGCCCGGCGGGCCGCCGAGGAGGACGAGGACTACGAGCCGACCCTGCCGGACCTCCCGGTGATCGGCTCCCCCGCCGCCCCGCTGCCCCCGGCCGCCCCACCGGCACCGCCCGCACCGCCCGCACCGCCGACCGCTCCCGCCGTTCCCCCGCAGCCGCCGCACCCGCCGACGGCCTGACCGGACGCCGCCCGGCGCCGCACCCCGCGGCCGCCCGGTCCGCCGGCCCGCCCCCGGCGCGGCCGGCCCCCACCGACCGATCCGTACCGACGACCCTTCCGACGGGAGCCACCGGCCCATGGCAACACTGGCGAAGCCGAACCTGCCCAGGTTCGACGTGGAGATCTTCCAGAACGAGTACCTGGCCGACGGCGCCCGCGAGGTCAACGCCATCGTCACGGTCACCGCGACCGGCGGCGGCACCTCCGGCGGCCGCCCGCTCGGCATCGCCGACGCGGGCGGCCCGCCGAGCGCCGACACCGCCGCGGCCGTGGTGATCCTGGTGGACTGCTCGGGCTCGATGGACTACCCCAAGACCAAGATCCACGGCGCCCGGGAGGCCACCGCCGCCGCCATCGACGCGCTGCGCGACGGCACCGCCTTCGCCGTGGTCGCCGGCACCCACGAGGCCCGCGACATCTACCCCGGCGACGGCACCCTCGCGACCGCCTCCGCCACCACCCGCGGCCACGCCAAGGAGGCCCTGCGCCGCCTCACCGCCGCCGGCGGCACCGCGATGGGCACCTGGCTGGCCAAGGCCGACAAGCTCTTCCTGACCCGCCGCGACATCGCCATCCGGCACGCCGTCCTGCTCACCGACGGCAACAACGAGCACGAGTCGGCGGTCGACCTGGAACGCGCCGTCGAGCGGGTCGCCGGTCACTTCACCGCCGACTGCCGCGGCGTCGGCACCGACTGGCGGATCGACGAGCTGCGCAAGATCTCCTCGGCGCTGCTCGGCACCGTCGACATCGTCGCCGAACCCTCCGGCCTGGCCGAGGACTTCCGCTCGATGATGGCCGGCGCGATGGGCAAGCAGGTCGCCGACGTCGCGCTGCGGATCTGGACCCCGGCCAACGCCGCGGTCAAGTTCGTCAAGCAGGTCGCCCCCGCGGTCGAGGACCTGACCGCCCGGCGCACCGAGGCCGGCCCCCGGGCCGGCGACTACCCCACCGGCTCCTGGGGCGACGAGAGCCGCGACTACCACGTCTGCGTCGAGGTCCCGGCCGCCTCGGTCGGCAACGAGATGCTCGCCGCCCGGATCAGCCTGGTGCTGCCCCCGCAGGTCGGCGGCGGCACCCCGGAGGTGCTCTCCCAGGGCCTGGTCAAGGCGGTCTGGACCGACGACCTGGCCTCCTCCACCCGGATCAGCCCGCAGGTCGCCCACTACACCGGGCAGGCCGAGCTGGCCTCCTCCATCCAGGAGGGCCTGGAGGCCCACCGGGCCGGGGACGTCGACACCGCCACCTCCAAGCTGGGCGCCGCCGTCCGGATCGCGCACGCGACCGGCAACGAGGGCACCTACAAACTGCTGCAGAAGGTGGTGGACGTGGTGGACCCGAAGGAGGGTACGGTTCGGTTCCGTAAGAACGTGAGCGAGGCCGACTCGATGACCCTTGAGACCCGGTCGACCAAGACGGTACGTGTGAAGAAGTGACCGCTGAAGACGTGACCGGGCCGGCGGCCCGGTGCGACGCCGCCCCAAGCCGGCTCGAAGTGAGGGGGAACTGATGTCGATCTGCCCGAGGGGCCATGATTCGCAGGCCGAGGACTGGTGCGACGTCTGCGGCTTCCCGATGACTCCGCCGGCCCCGACGCCGCCCGGAGCCCACCCGGGAGCCCACGGGGCCCAGGGGAACCACCCGGGGGCGTACGGCGCCCACCCCGCGCCCGAGGCACCCGCCTGGCCCGAGGCACCCGCCGCGCACCCGGACCACCGCGGCACGCCCTACGGCGCGCCGCTGTCGCCTCCGCCGATGCCGCCGGGGGCCGTCCCGCCGCCGCCCGGCGCGATGCCACCGCCCGGTGCCGTGCCGCCGCCACCGGCCCAGGGCTACCCCAATCTGACCGAGGGCCTGACGGTCTGCCCGATCTGCCGCAGCCCGCAGACCGGGCGGTTCTGTGAGGAGTGCGGGTACGACTACGAGCTCTCCACCCCCTCGCGCCGCCAGCCGCCGCCCGTCGGCGGACCGGCGCACGGCGGACCGGCGCACGGCGGACCGGCCCAGCCGCCGCCGCTGAACATCCCGGCGGCGTACGGCGGCGCCCCGCAGCAGGCCGCCCAGCCGCCGCTCGGCCAGCCACCCGTCCCGCAGCAGCCGCAGCACCACCAGCCGCAGCACACCCAGCACCCGCAGCAGACCGCCGCGCCCGCGCACACCTACGGCTACCCTCCCTCCCTGCCCGCCAACGGGCAGGAGGGGCCCGCGCCGGAGGCCGCGTTCCCCGAGGCTCCGGTCCGCGAGGACTCCGGCCCGGTGTACGCCCAGCCCCCCGGCCCGAACAACCGCGGCGGCGACTTCGGCACCTCGTTCCACCTCGCCCCGCCGCAGCGGCAGCCCCCGCCGGAGGCCGTCCCCGCGGAGCCGGTCCGGACGAACTGGATCGCGGTGGTCTCGGCCGACCGCCAGTACTTCACCGAGATGATGGCCCGCAGCGGCCCCGAGGCGGCCGGGCTGTTCTTCCCGCCGTACTGCCCCGAGCGGCGCATCCCGCTGACCGGCCGCGGCCAGCTGCGGATCGGGCGGCGCAGCCAGCACCGCGGCACCGTGCCGGAGATCGACCTGTCGGTGCCGCCGGAGGACCCGGGCGCCTCGCACCAGCACGCGATGCTCGCCGAACAGGCGGACGGCAGCTGGGTGCTGGTGGACCAGGACTCGACCAACGGCACCACCGTGAACGGCGGCGCGGAGCCGATCGCCCCGCACACCGCCGTGCCGCTGAACGACGGCGACCGGATCCACATCGGCGCCTGGACGACGATCACGGTGCACCGCGCCTGAAGGACTGTCAGCAATAACTCCGGCCGGGCCGGGCGGAATTCAACTTCCGCCCGGCCCGGCTTGTTCCCGATTCCTCAAACAATCCGCAAATTCGTCGCCGCCGATGTGCGCAGGGACCTCCGAAAGCCCTAGGCTCAGGCCACATGACTGCAGCTATATCCGCCGACGGCATCCGTCAGCGGTACGGGGACGTGCAGGCTGTCGACGGGGTTTCACTCACCGTCGAAGCCGGCGAGTTTTATGGAATCCTGGGCCCCAACGGCGCCGGGAAGACCACCACGATGGAGATCCTGGAAGGCGTCCGCAAGCCGGACGAGGGCCGGGTCGAGCTGCTGGGGATGGCTCCCTGGCCGCGCAATCCGAAACTGCTGCCGCGCATCGGCGTGCAGTTCCAGGCCTCCGCGTTCTTCCGGAAACTGACGGCCCGGGAGACCATCCGCACCTTCGCGTCGTTCTACGGGGTCGGCCCCAAGCGGGCCGACGCGATGCTGGAGCGGGTCGGCCTGACCGACAAGGCCGCCGTCATGACCGACCAGATGTCGGGCGGTCAGGCGCAGCGCCTGTCGATCGCCTGCGCGCTGGCCCACGACCCGGAGATCGTCTTCCTGGACGAGCCCACCACCGGCCTCGACCCGCAGGCCCGGCGCAACCTCTGGGACCTCCTGCGGGACATCAACGACGAGGGCCGCACGGTCGTCCTGACCACCCACTACCTGGACGAGGCCGAGGTGCTCTGCGACCGGGTCTCGATCATGGACCACGGGAAGATCCTGCACACCGGCGCCCCGGCGACGCTGATCCGCGAGATCGACGACACCGTCCGGATCAGCATCGCGTCCGGCCAGCTGACCGTCGAGCGCGCCCGTGACCTGCTCACCGCGGCCGGCACCGACATCACCGCCCTGGAGGATGACAGCGTCTCGCTCTCCGTCTCCACCCGCCTCCCGGCCCCGGTCCTGAGCGTCCTGGCCGAGCAGAACGCGCTGCGCGGCCTCGAAGTGCGCGGCGCCACCCTGGAGGACGTCTTCCTCCAGCTGACCGGACGGGAGTACCGCGCATGAGCGCCAGCACCTCCACCGAGCCGAAGGCCCCCGCCCCGCGCGGCGGATCGAGCGGCGGCGCGAGCGCCGAACGGGAGCGGGTCAGCGCGTTCTGGAGCCTGTCCCGCGCGATGCTGCTCGGCATGAAGCGCGACCGCACCGCGACCTTCTTCATCCTGCTCTTCCCGCTGGTGTTCCTGGTGTTCTTCGGCAGCGTGGGCAAGGGCTCCGGCAGCCCGCACGCCAAGGTGGCGCAGGTCGGCGCGGTGAAGCTGTTCGACTCGATCCAGGGCGAGGGCCGGGTCGATCTGGACAAGGTCCTCACCATCACCAGGACCGACGACGAGGCCGCCACGCTGGAGAAGGTCCGCAAGGGCGACTTCGACGCGATGATCGAGCAGGGCCCGGACGGCAAGGTCGAGCTGCGCTTCAGCGCCGCCGACACGGTCCGCGCCGGCGCGCTCCAGGGCATCGTCAACTCGGTGGTCCAGAGCGCCAACCAGGCCGCCACCGGCCAGAAGCCGGCCTACGTGCTGGACGCCCAGCAGGTCGAGGACCAATCGCTGAAGCCGATCCAGTTCCTCACCCCCGGCCTGCTCGGCTGGGCCGTCGCCACCGGCGCGGTGTTCGGCGCCGCACTGACCCTGGTCGGGTGGCGCAAGTCCAAGGTGCTGCGCCGGCTGCGGCTGGCCCCGGTGAGTGCGGGCACGGTCGTCAGCTCCAGGATCCTGGTCTCGCTGCTGACGGCGCTCCTCCAGACCACCGTCTTCCTGGTGGTCGCCACCAACTTCTTCGGACTCAAGCTCACCGGCAACTGGTGGCTGGTCATCCCGCTGGTGGCCTGCGCGACGCTCGCCTTCATGTCGATCGGCCTGCTGGCCGGTTCGGTCGCCAAGACCGAGGAGGCGGCCAACGGCATCTCTCAGATCATCGTGCTGCCGATGTCCTTCCTGTCCGGTGCGTTCTTCCCGATGGACAACGCACCCGGCTGGCTGGAGACCATCTCCAAGGTGATGCCGCTGCGGTACCTGGTGAAGGCCGCCCAGTCGGTGCTGACCCGCGGCGGCGGCGTCATGGACGCCCTGCCCACCATGGGCGGACTGCTGCTCTTCGCGGCCGTGCTGACCGGCGTCGCCTGGAAGCTGTTCAAGTGGGAGGACGTGTAACCGCCTCCCCGGTCGCCCGGGCCCTGCGGGGTCGTACGCCTTTGGTCCCGGTGTACGACCCCGTCGGCGTCTGCGACCATGGTCGGGTGAAAGAGATCCGGCGAGGAACGTTCAGCGAGGAGACCTTCTTCGACCAGGTCGGCGGCGAACCGACCTTCCGGCGACTGGTCCACCGGTTCTACCAGGGCATCGCCGAGGACGAGTTGCTCCGGCCGATGTACCCCGAGGAGGACCTCGGCCCGGCCGAGGAGCGGATGACCCTGTTCCTGATGCAGTACTGGGGCGGCCCGCGCACCTACAGCGAGCAACGCGGACACCCCCGGCTGCGGATGCGGCACGTGCCGTTCAAGGTCGACCGCGCCGCGCACGACGCCTGGCTCAAGAACATGCGGGCGGCCGTGGACGACCTGGCCCTGCCCGCCGAGGCCGAGCGGCAGCTCTGGGACTACCTCACCTACGCCGCCGCCTCGATGATCAACACCCCGGGCTGAGCCGGCCCGACCCGGTCACCGCAGCGGGCTGAGCCCCAGCCCCGCGCCGGGCGCGGCCGCCGTCCGCACCGCCACCGAGCCGGCCGGGGCGCTCAGCCGCAGCCAGCCGCCCGCCCGGTGCACGGTGAGCGGGGCCCCCGGCTTCAGGAAGCCGATCACGTACGCCGCGTGCACCGCCCGCAGCGGCAGCTCCGGCAGCACGGAGACCGGGCGGGACCAGATCTCGTCGGCCAGCGCGTCCAGCACCGCGCGCGTGCGGTGGTGCTCCGGGACGGCCTCGCTGCGCTCACGGAACTCCCGGACCCCGGCCATCAGTTCGGGGTACACCTCGGCCGCCGGCGGCGCCCCGACCGGCCGCCAGCCGGTGCGCGGCGGCAGCAGCCCGGCCCAGGCCGGTCCGGTCACCGGGGCGGGCAGCGCGACGGCCCCGGTCCCGCCGTCCACGCCGTCCAGCAGTTGGCCCGCCGAGACCGTCAGATCGGTCGGCGCGGTCGGCCCGGTCAGCCGGGCGGTGCGGATCGCCAGCGCGCCCGAACCGCCCAGCGGCAGCCGGCCGAAGACCGCCAGCACGCCGTCCTCCCCGGCCGGGGCCACCGCCTGCAACCGGACGGCCGCCGCCTTGTCGAAGCGCAGCAGGCGCAGCAGGAAGGCGGAGAGGTCGGCGGCCTCCCCGGCGTCGGTGAGGGCGAGACGGGCGGTGATGGTCAACGCTGGTCAGCTCGAATCGTCGGGGGTGGGCGCTCAGGCGGCGACTACGGCGGGCTCCTCGTCCATGAAACGGGACAGGAACTCCCGCTCCACGGGCGAGATCCGGCGCGGCCGGCCCTCCGCCAGGTCGTAGGGCACGACCACGGTGGACGCCCGGACGTACACCGTCTCGGTGCCGTCCGCGGCAACGTCCTTGATCTCGTAGGACACGGTCAGCGAGGCGCCGCCGATGCGGGTCACCCGGGTCTCGATGGTGACCGGCTCGGGCCGGTGCACCAGCGGAAGCTTGTAGTCGATCTCGTGGCGGGCCACCACCGAGCCGCCCGCGAACTCCCCGGCGCCGGCCTCGGCGGCCTGGGTGAACATGAAGTCGATCCGGGCCTCCTCCAGGTAGCGCAGGAAGACCACGTTGTTGACGTGGCCGAACGCGTCCATGTCGGACCAGCGCAGCGGGCAGGCGTAGATGTGGCGGGCCACAGGTGTTCTCCTCGACGTCCGGTCGCCCGCCGCCGTGCGGTGGCGGCGGGCCGGCGGCCGGCAGGCCGCCCCGAGGGGCAGTCTGCCGGGCCGCCGTGACGGCTGGGTGTCAGCCGCGGGTCAGCTTCTTGTACGTGGCCCGGTGCGGGCGGGCGGCGTCCGCGCCGAGCCGCTCGATCTTGTTCTTCTCGTACGACTCGAAGTTGCCCTCGAACCAGAACCACTTGCTCTCGCCCTCGTAGGCGAGGATGTGGGTGGCCACCCGGTCCAGGAACCAGCGGTCGTGGGAGATGACCACGGCGCAGCCGGGGAACTCCAGCAGGGCGTTCTCCAGCGAGGAGAGCGTCTCGACGTCGAGGTCGTTGGTGGGCTCGTCGAGGAGCAGCAGGTTGCCGCCCTGCTTGAGGGTGAGCGCCAGGTTCAGGCGGTTGCGCTCACCACCGGACAGCACGCCGGCCGGCTTCTGCTGGTCCGGGCCCTTGAAGCCGAAGGCCGACACGTAGGCGCGGGACGGCATCTCGACCTGGCCGACGTTGATCCAGTCCAGACCGTCGGAGACGACCTCCCAGAGGGTCTTCTTCGGGTCGATGTTGGCGCGGCTCTGGTCGACGTAGCTGATCTTGACGGTCTCGCCGACCTTGACCACGCCGGAGTCCGGGGTCTCCATGTCCTGGAGCATCTTGAACAGCGTGGTCTTGCCGGCGCCGTTGGGGCCGATGATGCCGACGATGCCGTTGCGCGGCAGGGTGAAGCTGAGGTCGTCGATCAGGATCTTCTCGCCGAAGGCCTTGGAGAGGTTCTCCACCTCGATGACGATGCTGCCCAGACGCGGGCCCGGCGGGATCTGGATCTCCTCGAAGTCCAGCTTCCGCATCTTGTCCGCCTCGGCCGCCATCTCCTCGTAGCGGGCCAGACGGGCCTTGGACTTCGCCTGGCGGCCCTTGGCGTTGGAGCGGACCCACTCCAGCTCCTCCCGGAGCCGCTTGGCGCGCTTGGCGTCCTTCTGGCCCTCGACCTTGAGGCGGGACTGCTTGGACTCCAGGTAGGTGGAGTAGTTGCCCTCGTAGCCGATGGCGCGGCCGCGGTCGAGCTCCAGGATCCAGCCGGCCACGTTGTCCAGGAAGTACCGGTCGTGGGTGACGGCGACGACGGTGCCGGGGTACTTGGCCAGGTGCTGCTCCAGCCAGTTCACCGACTCGGCGTCCAGGTGGTTGGTGGGCTCGTCGAGCAGCAGCAGGTCGGGGGACTCCAGCAGCAGCTTGCAGAGCGCCACGCGGCGCTTCTCGCCACCGGAGAGCTTGGTGACCGGCCAGTCGCCGGGCGGGCAGCCCAGGGCGTCCATGGCCTGCTCCAGCTGGGCCTCCAGGTCCCACGCGTTGGCGTGGTCCAGGTCCTCCTGGAGCTTGCCCATCTCGTCCAGCAGGGCGTCCGAGTAGTCGGTCGCCATCAGCTCGGCGATCTCGTTGAAGCGGTTGAGCTTCCCCTTGATCTCCTTGACGCCGTCCTCGACGTTCTCCAGGACGGTCTTGGTCTCGTCGAGCGGCGGCTCCTGGAGCAGCATGCCGACGGTGAAACCGGGCGAGAGGAAGGCGTCGCCGTTGGAGGGGTGCTCCAGGCCGGCCATCATCTTCAGCACGGTGGACTTGCCCGCGCCGTTGGGGCCCACGACGCCGATCTTCGCCCCGGGGAGGAAGCTGAGCGTCACGTCGTCAAGGATGACCTTGTCTCCGTGCGCCTTGCGCACCTTGCGCATCGTGTAGATGTATTCCGCCACGTGAGATCGCTCCGGCGTCGTCGGGAGTATTCGGCTTGCAGCCTTCCATTGTGCCGCACCCGGCCGGGAGCCCCGAACGCCCGGGGTGCCCCACGGGGGTATCGGGAAGGCGGGGTTGAACGGCGAAGGCCCGGCCCCCGCAGCGGGTGCGGGGGCCGGGCCGGGTGTCGCCTCAGGGCCTCAAGGGCCCCGGAGGTCAGCGCCTCCGGGCCTGCGGGGCGGTTCGGGCGACCACAGGTTCAGGCGACAGCTGGTTCGGACGACAGTGGTTCAGGCGGCGGTGCGACCGTGGCGGCCACGGCGGCGCAGGACGAAGACCGCGGCGCCACCGGCCAGGACCAGGGCGCCGGCGACGCCGGCCAGGATCGGGGTGGAGTCACTGGCACCGGTCTGGGCCAGGCCACCGGTGCCCGGGGCCGAGCTGGTCGCGGCCGGGCTCGGGTGCGCACCGGCGGCGGTGCTGGCACCGGCCGACGGGGTGCCGGTCGGGGCGTTGCTCGGGGTGCCACTCGGGGTGCCGGTCGGGGCGTTGCTCGGGGTGCCGGTCGCGGCCGGGGTGGACGGGCCGGAGGTCGGCGGGGTCACACCGGTCTTGCAGTCCAGGACGCCCTTGAACTCCTTGGCGAAGCCGTTCGGGCCGGTGACGGTGATGTCGTAGGCGGCCTTCTCGGCGACCGGGACGAGCACGCTCTCGGTCTTGCCCGGCTGGACGGTCAGCTGCTTGCCCGGCTTGACCGTGACGGTGGCGGCCTCGTCACCGCCGTTGGTGACGGCGACGCGCACGCCGTTGTTCTCGCACTCGACCTGGGCGGTGCTGTCGACCAGCGCGCCCTTGCCCTGCTTCCAGGTGGCCTTGGCGTCGGCGGCGACGCTGAGCTTGCTGGAGCCGGCCAGGATCATGCTCTGGCTGTGCCGCTTCGGGTCGTAGCCCTCGCTGAGGAAGACCCGGCCGCTGGGCACGACGGTGTCGGCGGCGGCGGCGAGGGCGACCGAGCCGTCCGGGGTGCCGGCCGGCACGTCCAGGAACAGCTGGGTGTCCTTGCCGATCGGACCGGTGAGGGTGGCGCCGACCGGCTTGCCGTCCTTGTCCACCACCTTGACCTTGTCGGCGGCGTCACCGGTGACGGTGAGCTTCACCTCGGTGGCGCTGGAGTTGAGGGTGAAGGGGCCGAGCTTGCCGCCGGACTTGCCGGAGACGGAGTCCGGGTTGAGGGTCAGCGAGGGCTTGGGCTCGGCGGCGATGCCCTTGTTGGCGTCGCCGAGCAGGTAGTCGCGCAGCTTCTTGGCCTTGGCGTTGCGCGGGGTGGCGTTCTTGTTGTCCGAGAACTTCCAGATCGCGGCCTGGGTGCCCGCGGCGGCGTCCTCGGCGGTCAGGCCGTCGACGCCGGCGGTCTTGCCCAGCGCCGTCAGGTCCTTGACCTGCGGGTAGGAGTTCTCCAGGATCCAGCGGATCTTGGCGGCCGCCTCGACCTTGTTCTTGCCGCCGAGGGAGCTCGACTTCCAGTCCGACTCCTGGTACTTCGCACCGCTGTCCAGGTAGACCGGGTTGTCGAAGTCGATGCAGTAGGTCTGGATCTCGCCGTTGGACGTCTTGAGGGTGAACAGGCCGCCGTCGACCGTCCCCTTGCCCTCGACGTCGATCTTCTCGCCCAGCATCGTGTTCTGGAGGACGGCCTTGACGCCCGCACCCGGGGCGCCCGCCGCGGCCGCCGCACCGGCTGCGAACAGGCCCCCGCCCAACACCAGGCTGGTCGTGAGCATGACAGTGGTTATGCGGGGGAGACTCCGCGCCTGCCTCTGGAACATCTGGGATCCCTCCGGGCCGGGCCGCACCGATGGGCAGCCCGCCGACTTGCCGTGCCGCGCGCGCCCCCTGTGGCGCTGCTGCGGGGTATGAACCAGACGAATCCTATTGAGCCCCGCAGGCCCCGAAACCCCCATGCGAAATCAGGACGATTCCGTATCTGGATCGTTATCAACCCCCTCAGTTCCCACACAAGCTGACGATCAGCCAGAATCCCTTCGCCACTTTTCGTTATCCGGGCGAGATTGCGCGTGCGGGCGCAACAACAGTCTCGATCAACATATTTGTCGACAGTTAAGGTCATCGACCCGTCAGATCAGCGCAGCCTGCTCGCCACCTCCCCGCTCCCCCTCGGACACCCGGCCTCGATCCCCCACCGCCGCCTCCGACGCCCCGTCCGACCCCGGCCGCACCGGCGGCGGGGGCTCCGGCGGGCGCGGCACCGAGGCCACCGCCGAGGCCTTCCGCGCCTCCAGCGCGTCCGCGATCCACCCCGGCACCACCCCTCCCCCGGACTGCGCCCCGTCCTGCCCGGCGGCGCCCGGAGGCTGCCCGCGCACCCCCGCCGCCCAGCGGAACGCCGAGGTACCGCGGGTGAGGTCGTGTCCGACCGATCGGGCGTCGATCTCGGCCCTGGTGCGCTTCGCCCCTCCGTCGACCCACTCCCGCACCCGCAGCCGACCGCTCACCAGCACCGGATCCCCCTTGGCGAGCGAACCGATCAGGTTCACCGCGAGCGCCCGCCAGGCCGTCACCGTCAGCCACTGCGTCTCGCCGTCCACCCAGCACTCGCGCTGCCGGTCGTACCGGCGCTCGGTGCAGCCAAGCCGGAAGTTGGCCATCGGCACCCCGCTGCCCGTTTCGCCGTAGCTCACCTCCGTCGCGACATTGCCGACGACCGTCACCTGCATCTCGTTCACAGTGCACTCTCCGTTCTCGCCGATGCACCGTACGGAATCAACCGGTGCGCGTTGAGAGTGCGCTTCACGGGAAATCCCCGCCAGCGAGTTCCGAAATCCTGTGGACAACTCGACGCCATGGAAAACCGACGTCACTCGCGGGGGTGAATTTCGGCCTTTCGGCGCCCCTTCGCGCCCATCTCATCGCGGCCATGACAACAAACCGGCTGCTCGCCGCCCCAGCCCGCGCGCCCCGGAACACCGCCGGCCGACCGTCCGCGCACGTCATCCGACCGAAGGAACCCGAATACGGCCCCCCACCCGCACCGGCGGCGACACATTCTCCGTGCCGAATCCATAACGGGTGGGGCGGCAGCCCCGTAACGACTGCACAACGTCCGGCTCGGAACACTCCCAGACCGCTGCACTCACGGCGTTCACCTGCGATTATCGGACCGCTCCACCCAACCGACACACCAACGGCGGTGTCGTCGCAACCGGCCGAGGAACTGGGCACCCTTATCCTGTCCCCGACAGGGCGAGGGCCCACCGACCCCCACCCCCACCCTCGCGGTACGGGGCCGGACACGCGCGCCCCCAGCGCTCGTCGCCCGAACCCGGCCACGGTCACGCCCACCCCGGGCACAGCCCGTCCCGCCCCCATAGCTCAGCGGATAGAGCACCCGCCTTCTAAGCGGTAGGTCGCAGGTTCGAATCCTGCTGGGGGCACCACCTCGACATTCCCGCAGGCCGCCAGGCCGACGGCCGCATTGCCCGGCCGCCGCGGGCCGCCCGGAAATCCCGTACGCACACCTCCCGATCGCGCGCACCCACTGCACACCCACTGCGCACCATCCGTGACCATGCGTGTCGTGGCGCCGCGAAAACCGGCCGCCCCGGATGGGCGCCACCGCGGGCCGGACGCGGGAGAAGGCCCCGGACGACCGAAATCCCGGGCGAATCACACCCCGGGGCAATCCGCTCCCCCGACTCGACCGGGGCCTCCCGGCCGGGAGCCGCCCGACCACCGACCGGCCGCCCGACCACCGACCGACCGGCCGACGGATCGACCCGCCCGCTCGGCCGACACCCCGGCCGGGCGCTCAGCCGGTGGCGACGAGCCCGGCCAGGTAGGCGTCCAGCAGGGCGGTCTGCCGCTCGGGCGGGAACTCCGCCGGGGCGAACAGCACCTGCACCACCAGGCCGAGCGCGAAGGCCTGCGCGCCGGTCGCGAGGGCGGTGGCGTCGGCCCCGGCCGGGAGCTCCCCGCGCCGCTGGGCGTCCGCGACGTGCGCCGTGAGGGCCTCGCGCGAGCGGGCGTAGCGGCCCGCGTGCGCGGCCGCGAGCGCGGGGTCGGACAGGGCGACGTCCCAGGAGCCGACCCAGATCCGGTTGCCGGCCGCCGCCGCCTCGTCCAGCGGCAGGACGTCGAGCAGTGCGGCCCGCAGCCGGGCCAGCCCGGGGGGTGGCGGCGGGGTGCCGTCAGCGGGGGCGGTCCGCCGGGGCCGGGAGCCGGAGCGCCGGTCGAGTTCGTCCAGTGCGTGGCTCAGCAGGGCCCGCTTGTTGGGGAAGTAGTGCGTCAACAGGCCGGTGGAGGCGCCGAGTTCGGCGGCCACAGCGCGCAGGGTAAGCCCCTCGAAGCCGCGGCTGGAGAGCACCCGCCACACGCCCTCGGACACTTCCAGGCGGCGGGCGTCATGGTCTCCACGGGCCGGTGTCATGGGGGTCATCGTACATACCAAACGTTTGTTATGTATGGTTCCCAGCACACCGCGCATCCCGCGGACCGTGCATCCCACGAACCGTGCACCCCGTGAAAGGCCAGCCCATGTTTGCCGTACCGCTCGCCGAGAACGCCGAACTGCGCCCGCTGGAGCCGTGGCAGGCGGCCGAGTTCCTGGCCCACATCGACCGCGCCCGCGCCCACACCGACCCGTGGATCCCCTGGGCCACCCGCTCCACCGACCTCGACTCCGCCCGCGCCACCCTGCAGCGCTACGCCGACCAGCAGGCCGCCGACACCGGCCGGATCTACGGCATCTGGCGGGACGGCACGCTGGTCGGCGGCGTGATGTTCGTGAGCTTCAACGCCCAGAGCGGCATCTGCGAGATCGGCGCCTGGACCGAACCGGCCGGCGAGGGCGGCGGGCTGATCACCGCCGCCGTCCGGCTGCTGGTCGACTACGCCTTCGCCACCCGCGGCCTGCACCGCGCCGAGTGGTGGTGCTCCGCCGCCAACGCCCGCAGCCGGGCCGTCGCCGAGCGGGTCGGCATGACGCTGGACGGCACCCTGCGCGAGTGGTTCCTGCACAACGGGGTCCGCCACGACAAGGAGATCTGGTCGATCCTGGCCCCGGAGTGGACGTCCGGGGCCTGACCCGAACGCGGCGGGGCCCGGTGGACACCCCCGTGTCCCACCGGGCCCCGCACCGCCCCCGCCGCTCCCCCGCCGTCGCTCCCGGGCCCTCAGACCCTCGGGCCCCGACCCCTCGGGCCCCGGCCCCTCAGGCCGCCAGCACCGGAGGCTCCGCCGCCCCCACCGCCCTGGGCACCCGCAGCGCGAGCAGCAGGACCAGCACCAGCATCCCGCCCGCCGACAGGAACACCACGTCGACGGCGTCCGTGAAGCTGCTCAGCGCGTGCTCGCGGGCCGCTCCGCCGAGCGTCCGGACGGCGCCGAGCGGCAGACCGGGCTCGCCCTCCGCGAAGACCCGGGCCAGCACGGTGCCGAAGAGCGCCGCACCGAGCGCGCTGCCGAGGGTCTGGAAGAAGCGGATCCCGGTGGTCGCGACGCCGAGCTGGTGCCGGGGAACGGACTCCTGCACCACCGTGACCAACTGGCCGATCAGCTGGCCCAGCCCGCAGCCCAGCAGGGCGAGTTCGCCGCAGACCGCCCACAGCCCGGTGGTCGGGCCGCTGAGGCCGAGCAGGAGCAGGGCGAGCGCCGCACAGCCCGCGCCGGCCACCAGGAAGGTGCGCTCCGCGTGGCCGCGGGCGGTGAGCCGGCCGGCCAGCAGGCCGACCGCCGTCATCCCGCCCGCCATCGGGATCAGGTAGAGGCTGGCCGAGGTGAGGTCGATGCCGCGGGCGATCTGCAGGTAGAGCATCACGTAGACGATCGAGCCGGTCATGCCCATCCCGACCAGGCCCTGGATCGCGAAGCCGAGACGCACCACGCCGATCCGGAACAGCGACAGCGGCAGCACCGGCTCGGCGGCGGTGGCCTGGCGCCACACGAAGAGACCGAGCGCGGCCAGGGTGGCGGCGACGAGCCCGAGGATCACCGGGGAGGTCCAGGCGTAGTCCTTGCCGCCCCACTCGGTGACCAGCAGCAGCCCGGTCGCGAAGGCGGCGGCGAGGGCCGCGCCGAAGAAGTCCAGGCTGCGGCGGCCGGCCGCCGGCGGCAGCTTGATCACCAGGGCGGTGCCGACCAGGACGAGCAGGCCGAGCGGCAGGTTGATGTAGAAGATCCAGCGCCAGCTGAGGTGGTCGGTGAACAGCGCCCCGATCAGCGGGCCGACCGCCATGCCGATGCCCGCGACGACCCCGCCCATCGCTCCGCCCTTGCCGCTGCCGCGCTCGGCCGGGTCCTTGAGGTGGGCGACGACCACCATGGTGACGCTCATCAGCCCGCCGCCGCCGACGCCCTGGACGGCCCGGAAGGCGATCAGCTGGCCCATCGACTGCGCGAACCCGCAGAGCGCCGAGCCGACCAGGAAGGTGCCGACCGCGCCGAGCAGCACGCGCTTGGCGCCGTACAGGTCGCAGAGCTTGCCGTAGAGCGGCAGCAGCGCGGTCGCGGCGAGAGCGAAGGAGCTGATCAGCCAGGGCAGCCGGTCGACGCCGTGGACGGGGTCGAGTTCCCGGACGATCGGCACGGTGGCCGCGGACACGATGTTCATGTCGAGCACGGCCAGCACGATCGTGACCAGGCAGAGCAGCATGCCCAGCTTGCGCTGGGCCGGTGTCATCAGGGCAGCGGGCGCCATCGGTAAGTCCCCCCGGGGTCGGTGGAGTTCGGGCCGGTCCGGTGCGGCCGGGCACGTCCTCACCATGGCAGTTTTCTTATACCCGGTCAATTCTTAATCCTGGCTCAATCTTCATCCAGGTCGATCTTTGATCCTGGTACAGTCGGGCCATGGCGACGCACACCGGCTTCGGCCCCGACGACGACCGCGACCTCGACGCCCTCCCGCTGCGCGAGCGCAAGAAGATCCAGACCGGCGTCCGGATCTGGCGCACCGCCATCGGGCTGTTCGCCGAGCGGGACTTCGACCAGGTCTCGGTGGCCGAGATCGCGGCCGCCGCCGAGGTGTCCAAGATGACCGTCTTCAACTACTTCCCCACCAAGGAAGACCTGGTCATGGCTCCCATGGAGCAGCACCTCGACGAGCCGGCCCGGGTGGTCCGCGAACGCGCCCCGGGCGCCTCGGCGGTGGCGGCCCTGCGCGAGCAGTACCTGGCCGCGCTGGAGCAGCACGACCCGGCCACCGGGTTGAGCGACGAACCGCTCGTGCTCGACGTGGTCCGGCTGATCCACCGCACCCCGGCCCTGGCGATGCGCGCCGCCGCCGGCTTCGGCCGGCACGCGCAGACCCTGCTGACCGCCGAACTCCTCGCCCAGGACCCGGCCCGCGACGAGCTCACCGCGCAGATCGCCGCCGCCCAGCTGCTCGCCGCCCGACTGGCCCTGACCACCGAGAACCAGCGCCGGATGCTGGCCGGCGAACGCGCCGCGGCCGCCCTGCCCGCCGCCCTCGACCGGGCCGCGCGGGCCTTCGCCCTGGTCGAGGGCGGCCTCGGCGACTACTGCGCCGGCGCCTCCTGAGAGAGTGGGCGCACCACGACCGCCCGGAGGTGCGCATGGACCAGCCGCTGCTCACGCGGGACCGCTCCGCCCTGCCCGCCCACGCCGAGGGCCTGCACGCGTACGTCGGCGAGGACGGCGTCGCCGTCCTGGAGTTCGCCCGCCCGCACCGGCGCAACGCGGTGACCCTGGAGATCTGGCAGGCGCTGCCGAAGGTGCTGCTGCGCCTCGCCGAGCAGCCGGGGGTGCGCGCCCTGCTGGTCACCGGCGCCGGCGGCACCTTCAGCGCGGGCGCGGACATCGCCGAACTCGCCGAGGTGTACGGCGATCCGGAGCGCGCGGACGCCTACCACGCGGTCAACGTCGCCGCCGAGGAGGCGCTGGCGGCCTTCCCGCATCCGACCGTCGCCGTGGTGCAGGGCGCCTGCGTGGGCGGCGGCTGCCAGCTGGCCGTCGCGTGCGACCTGCGGTTCGTCGCCGAGGACGCCCGGCTGGGCATCACCCCGGCCAAGCTCGGCGTGGTCTACCCGGCGGTGCCGACCGTGCGGCTGGCCCGGCTGGTCGGCCCGGCCCGCGCCAAGTACCTGCTGTTCTCCGGCGAGTTGGTGACGGGCCGCGACGCGCTGCCGCTGGGGCTGGCGGAGCGCGTCCTGCCGGGCGCCGAACTGGACGCCGCCGCGCTGGAGTTCGCGCGGCTGCTGACCCGGCGCTCGACCCAGACCATCGGCGCGGTGAAGGCCGCGCTGGCCGTCCCGGCGGAGCGGGCGGCGCAGGCGCTGGCGCCCTGGGAGCGCCGCTCCCGGGAGACCCCGGACGTGCCCGAGGGGCTGGCCGCGTTCCTGGAGGGCCGCCCGGCGCGGTTCTGACCAGGTCCGGGCACCGGCTCCGGCCAGGTCCGGACACCGGCTCCGGCCAGGTCCGGACACTGGCTCCGGCCAGGTCCGACCAGGTCCCGGTACCGGCTCCGGCCAGGTCCGGGCACCGACTTCGACCAGGTCCGGGCACCGGCCGCACGGACGGGCTCGCGTACGATCATCCGATCGGCGCCGAGCCGTCCCGCCGCCCCCCCTCTTTGCGCACCCGGAGCACACACCCCGATGACGACCGAGGCCACGACCGCCCCCACCAGCCGGACGATCTGGGCCCGCCGGGTCACCGACGGCGTAGAGCCGAAGAACGTGATCATCGCGATGTGCCTGCTGATGGGCACCGTCAGCCACGGCTGGACCGGCCTCGCCTGGGCCGCCTTCGCCGCGCTGTTCGCGGCCGTCATCCCGACCATGTTCATCCAGCGCGGCATCCGCAAGGGCACCCTGGAGGACCGCCACGTCGGCCACCGGCAGCGCCGGCTGACCGTCATCCCGTTCATCATGGGCTCGGTCGCGACCAGCTTCGCGGTGATGCTCTGGCTGGACGCCCCGGCCGACCTGACCGCGATGGTGCTGGCGATGTTCGCCTCGCTGGTCCCGATCCTGGTGATCACCGTCTGGTGGAAGGTCTCCGTGCACACCGCCGTCGCCGCCGGCGCGGTGGTCTGCCTCGGGATCGCACTCGGCCCGCTGTGGTTGCTGCTCGCCCCGCTGGTCGCGGTGATCGGCTGGTCCCGGGTGGTGCTGCGGGACCACACCACCGCGCAGACCGTCGTCGGCGCGGCGGTGGGCGCGCTCACCGCCGGGCTCACCTTCTGGGCGGCCCGGTGAGCCCCCGGGCCCGGTAAACCCTCGGGCCCGGTGAACCCCCGGGCTCGACGGCCCGCCAGCCCGCCGGGCTCAGCGGATCGGCATCCCGGAGATCGCCCGTGCGATCACCAGCCGCTGGATCTCACTGGTCCCCTCGAAGATCGAGTAGATCGCGCTGTCCCGGTGCATCCGCTCCACCGGGTACTCCCGGGTGAAGCCGTTGCCGCCGAGGATCTGCATCGCCTGCGCGGTGACCCACTTGGCCGTCTCGCCCGCGTACAGCTTGGACATCGAGCCCTCGGCCGCGGTGAACGGCTGGTTGTTGGCCGCCATCCAGGAGGCCCGCCACACCAGCAGGCGGGAGGCGTCGATCCGGGTCTTCATGTCGGCGAGCTGGAAGGCCACGCCCTGGTTGTCGATGATCGGACGGCCGAACTGCTCGCGGGTCCTCGCGTAGTCCAGCGCCACCTCGTACGCGGCCCGGGCGATGCCGATCGCCTGCGCGCCGACGGCCGGCCGGGAGGCCTCGAAGGTGGCCATCGCCGCGTTGCCCCGGCCGCCCGGGCGCTTGCCCCCCTCGCGGGCCCGGGCCAGCCGCTCGTCCAGCTTCTCCTTGCCGCCGAGCAGGCAACTGCCGGGCACCCGGACGTCGTCCAGCACCACCTCGGCGGTGTGCGAGGCGCGGATGCCGTGCTTCTTGAACTTCTGGCCCTGGCTCAGCCCGGGGGTGCCGGGCGGGACGACGAAGGAGGCCTGTCCCTTCGCCCCGAGCTCCGGGTCGACGGTGGCGACGACGACGTGGACGGCGGCGATCCCGCCGTTGGTGGCCCAGGTCTTGGTGCCGTTGAGCACCCACTCGTCCTTGGCCCCGTCGTACACCGCCCGGGTGCGCAGCGCGGAGACGTCCGAGCCGGCATCGGGCTCGGAGGAGCAGAACGCGGCCACCTTGAGGTCGTCCGGGGTGCCGAACATCTGCGGGGTCCAGGTGCCGATCTGCTCGTCGGTGCCGTTGGCGAGCACCGCGACGGCGGCCAGCGTGGTGCCGACGATGGACAGCCCGATGCCCGCGTCGCCCCAGAACAGCTCCTCCATGGCGATCGGGATGCCGACGCCGGAGGGGTCGAAGTACTGCTGGGCGTAGAAGTCCAGCGAGTAGATGCCCAGTCTGGCGGCCTCCTGGATGATCGGCCAGGGGGTCTCCTCGCGCTCGTCCCACTCGGCGGCGGCGGGGCGGACGACGTCGGCGGCGAAGCCGTGCAGCCAGTCGCGTACGGCGAGCTGGTCCGCGCCCGGGTCCAGCGAGAACGTGCTGCTCATGGTGCTTGCCTCCGAAGAAGGGGTACGGCCGACCAGGGGTGTTACCGGGGGTAACATCGTCGGAGTCTGCTACTGATTGGTAACCGGTGTCAACGCCCAGGCAGACCCCAACTCCAAGGAGCAGCACATGTCCCGAGAGCCCCGCCGCGAGCAGCTGCTCAACGCCGCCGACCGGGTCATCCAGCGGGACGGGCCGAGCGCCAGCATGAACGCCATCGCCGCCGAGGCCGGCATCACCAAACCGATCCTCTACCGCCACTTCGGCGACCGGAACGGCCTGATCAGCGCCCTCACCGAGCGCCACACCAGCGGCCTGCTGGCCGCCGTCCGGGCCGCCCTCGCCGAACCGCTGGAGCGCCGCGACCGGGTCGAACACGTCCTGGACACCTACCTGGCCGGGATCGAGGCCCGCCCACAGGTCTACCGGCTGCTCACCCACCCCGAACCGGGCGACCCGAGCGGCGCCGGCAACGCGCTCGCCCCCGCGCTGCGGAAGATCGCCGCCGAGATCACCCGGGCCGTACAGAGCCAGGTCGACCTCGGCGCCGACCGCGACCTGCTCGCCGAGGCCTGGGGCCGGGGCATCACCGGCATGGTGCTGGCGGCCGGCGACTGGTGGCTGGAGACCAGACCCTGCTCGCGCACCCGCATGGTGCAGGCGCTCGCCGACCTGCTCTGGGGCCGCCTGGCCGCCGCCGCGGACCTGCCCACCCCCGCCCTGCCGGCCACCCCCGCCACACCCCCGGCCCCGGCAGCCGGCTGAACTCCCCATCCGGGCAAGGCCCTTCTACACAAGGCCCTTCTACACAAGACCCTTGTGCGACACCCGGCACCGCGGGCAT
Organism: Kitasatospora sp. NPDC086801; assembly: GCF_044745805.1. Classification (NCBI taxonomy): domain Bacteria; kingdom Bacillati; phylum Actinomycetota; class Actinomycetes; order Kitasatosporales; family Streptomycetaceae; genus Kitasatospora; species Kitasatospora sp. NPDC086801. The sequence continues at coordinate 19,687 of NZ_JBIVAX010000004.1, read as the reverse complement.
CATCGGGCCCCCACCCCCGCGCCGTACGAGGTCCCGATGCGCCTGCGCCGCACCGCCGTCGCCCTGCTGCTCGCCGCCACCGCGGCCCTCACCGCGGCCCCCGCCACCCCCGCCACCGCACACGGCGGCCCGCCCGCGCGGTTCCCCGCCGGAACGGCCACCGGCCCGGACGGCCGCACCGCCTTCACCGACGCCCAGGGCCGCCGCCTCCAACTGCGCGGCTTCAACCTCGACAAGTACGCCGAGACCACCGAGGCCGACCTCAAGTCCCTGGCCGCGCAGGGCTTCACGCTGATCCGGGTGGCGGTCTCCTGGACCAGACTGGAGCCCGTCCGCGGCCGCCTCGACCCGGCCGAACTGCACCGGCTGCGCCAACTCCTCGGCCGGGCCGACCGGTACGGCCTGCTCGCCCTGATCGACCTCCACCAGGACGTCTACGGGCCGGCGTTCGGCGGCGGCGACCGCGGCATCCCGCCCTGGGCCACCCGGGACGACGGCCTGCCGTTCACCCCCGACCCGGACGACTGGTTCGCCGGCTACTTCCAGCCCGCCGTCCAGGCCGCCTTCCGCCACCTCTACGACGACCCCGACCTGCGCGCCTGGCAGGCCGACTTCTACACCCGGCTCGCCCTCGAACTGCGCGGCCACCGCTCGCTGCTGGGCTACGACCTGTTCAACGAGCCGTTCGGCCCGGTGGACGGCGACCCGACCGACCCGGCCGTGCTCGCCGCCGCCTCCGCCGCCCTCGAACAGGGCCGGCTCGCCGATCTGTACCGCCGCCTGATCGCCGCCGTGCGCCGGGTCGACTCCCGCGCCTGGCTGTTCGTCGAGCCCACCGTCCTGGTCGGCCAGGGCGTGCCCACCCGGCTGCCAGGCTTCGACGACCCCCGCCCCGGCCCGCCCCGGCTCGGCTACGCGCCGCACTTCTACGACACCGCGGTCGAGAACGGCGCCGACTGGGACCCGGCCGACGGCTTCGTCGAGCGCTACACCGCCGCGATCACCGCCTACCCCGCCGCCCACCGGCTGCCGGTCCTGGTCGGCGAATGGGGCCCGCCCGACTCCCGCAGGCCGGGCAACACCCTGCTGGTCCGCCGACAGGTCGCCGCGATGGACGGCTTCGCCGAGGGCTGGACCATGTGGTACTGGTGCCGCGGCACCGGCGGCTACTGCGCCCTCGACCCGGCCGGGCACCCCGCCCCCGGCGACGAGCCCGCCTTCGGCCCGTACCCGGCGGCCGTCGCCGGGACGGACGTGCGCACCGGCGCCACCACCGTCCGCTGGAGCGCCGACGGCACCCGGCACAGCAGCGAACTCGTCCTGCCCCCGGCCGCGTTCCCGCACGGCGCCGAGGTCACCGCCACCCCCGCCGCCGCCCGCGTCGACGTCGAGCAGCCGACCGGCGGTCGGGCCGGCACCGTCCGGATCCGCCTCCCGCACGCCGGCCCGGGCACCCCGGTGACGGTGACGATCACACCGCGCTGACCGCCACCGGGGCCGCCCGCAGCCGGGCAGGCCCAGGGCCTTCGCCGGGCAGGCCCTAGACCAGGCCCCGCCGCGCCAGCAGCGGCCCGGTCTCCGGCGCCCGGCCGACCACCGCGCGGAAGGACTCCAGCGGGTCCCGGCCGTAGCCGCGCGCCAGCAGCTCGCGCCGGAACAGCTCGCCGCTCTCCCGCACCGCGCGCCCGTTGCCCTCGAACCACTGCACGGTGTCGGCGTCCAGCACCTCCGACCAGATGTACGCGTAGTACCCGGCGCTGTAGCCGCTGGCGAAGACGTGCTGGAAGTAGGCCGTCCGGTAGCGCGGCGGGATCGCCGGCACCGCGATCCCGGCCTCCGCCAGCGCCCGCGCCTCGAACTCCTCGGCGTCCGCGATCTCCCGGCCCTGCGGCACGGTGTGCCAGGCCCAGTCCAGCAGCGTCGCCGCCAGGTACTCCACCGTCCGGAAGCCCTCCCCGAAGCCCTCGGCCGCCACCATCCGCTCGACCAGCTCGGCCGGCAGCGACTCCCCGGTCACCTGGTGGCGCGCGTAGTTGGCCAGCACCTCCGGCCGGACCATCCACATCTCGTTGACCTGCGAGGGGAACTCGACGAAGTCCCGGGGCACCAGGGTGCCCGCGAACAGCGGGTACCGCACGTCCGAGAACAGCCCGTGCAGCGCGTGCCCGAACTCGTGGAAGAGCGTGCGCACCTCGTCCCAGGCCAGCAGCACCGGCTCGCCCGGCGCCGGGCGCGGGATGTTCAGGTTGTTCAGCACCACCGGCCGCCGGCCGGTCAGCCCCGACTGGCTCACCAGCTCGTCCATCCAGGCGCCGCCGCGCTTGGACGCCCGGGCGTGGAAGTCGCCGATGAACAGGCCCAGCGAACCGCCGTCCTCCTCGAACACCTCGAAGACCCGCGCGTCCGGGTGGTAGGCCGTCAGGTCCGGCCGCTCGGTGAAGGTCAGCCCGTACGCCAGCTTCGCGGCGAAGAACACGCCGTCCCGGAGCACCCGCTCCAGCTCGAAGTACGGGCGCAGCACCGCCGCGTCCACCTGGTAGGAGCTCTGCCGGACCTTCTCCGAGTAGTACGCCCAGTCGTGCGCGGCGATCTCCTCGATGCCGTCCGCGGCCGCCACCTTGGCCAACTCGGCGGCCTCCCGGCGGGCGTTGGCCACCGCCGGCCCCACCAGCCGGGCCAGCAGCCCGGACACCGCCTCCACGGTGCCCGCGGTCTCGCCCTCCACCACGTACGCGGCGTGGCTCGGGTGCCCCAGCAGCGCGGCCCGCTCGGCGCGCAGCCCGGCCATCCGGATCGCCAGCGGGCCGTTGGCCGCCAGGCCCCGGTCGAGCGAGGCCGCCAGCAGCCGCTCGCGCACCGACCGGTCCGTGAGCCGGGCCAGTTCGGGCTGGCCGGAGGTGCTCTTCAGGGACAGCACGAACCGGCCCTCGTGCCCGAGCACCCGGGCGTTCTCCGCAGCGCCGGCGACCTCGTCAGCGGACAGCCCGTCCAACTCCTCGGCCGCGTCCACGACCAGCGCGGCGGCCTTGGTGGCGGCGTTCACGTTCTGCTGGAACGTCGTGCCGAGCGCCGCGAGTTCGGCGTTCAGCTCGCGCAGCCGGGCCTGCTCGGCCCCGCCCAGCCGGGCGCCGGCGCGGACGAAACGGGTGTGCCGGGTCTCCAGCAGCCGCAGCGACTCCGGGTCCAGGCCCAGGTCGGCGCGGCGCCCGTACAGCTCCTCGATCCGGGCGAACAGCGCGCGGTCCAGGTGGATCGCGTCGTGGTGCGCGGCCAGCAGCGGGCTCACCTTCGCGTCCACCTCGTCGACCAGCTCGCTGGTGTCCGAGGCCGACTGGTTGCGGAACACCGCGTCCACCCGGCGCAACAGTTCCCCGGAACGCTCCAGGGCGACCAGCGTGTTGTCCGGCGTCGGCGGCTGCGGATCCGCGGTGATCGCCGCGATCTCTGCCAGCTGCTCCGCCATCCCGCGCTCGTACGCGGGCAGGAAGTGCTCCGGCCGGATCTCGGCGAAGGGCGGCAGTTCGTAGACCAGGGTGCTGGGCTTGAAGAAGGGGTTCTCGGTCATTTCGCCGACCATACGCCGTGTCACCCACCCTGCCTATGCGCCCCCGCCCCCCGTTGTCGTACCCACCCGTTAACGTCGAGCCCGGACACCCGAACGACCGCACACCCGTGCCCGTACCCGCACGCCCGAACAGCGCGCCGGAGAGGAGAAGCCCCCGTGGCACCCAGGACGGCCCTCGCCCCCGACCCGCACGGCCCCGGCGGCCGGCTCCAGCCGCTCGACGACGCCGGCACCCCGCTCGGCCCGCCCGAGACGGTCCCCGACCTCGCCGCCGCCGTCGCCGCCCGGGAGGCCTCAGGCCACCCCCGCTGGGTGTGGGCCGCCACCGACAGCGCCTACGCGCCGCTGCTTCCCCGGCTGCCCGACCGGCTCGCCCGCTGCCACGACCTGCGCCTGGTCGAGGCCCTGCTGCTGGCGCACGAAGGCCGGTTCGGCGCGCCGCGCTCGCTCGGCGCCGCCTGGTCCCGGCTGCGCGGCCTGCCCGTCCCGGACGACCTGCCCGAGCCCGGCTCCGCCGAGGCCGACGACGGGCAGGACACCCTGTTCGCCCCCGACCGGCTGCAACTGCCGCCCGGCGCCGACCCGCTGACCGCCGTCGTCGCCGTCCACGCCGAACAGCAGCGCCGGCTCGCCGCGATCGCCGACCCGGCCGCCCGGCACCGGTTCCGGCTGCTGGTCGCCGCCGAGTCCGCCGGCGCGCTGGTCGCCGCCGAGATCGCGTACGACGGGCTGCCCTGGCGCGCCGATGTCCACGACCGGCTGCTCACCGAACTCCTCGGCCCGCGCCCGACCGTCCCCGGCGCCCAGCCGAGACTGCTCGCCGACCTCGCCGCCGAACTCCAACAGGCCCTCGGCGGGCGCCCGTTCAACCCCGACTCGCACACCCAGGTGCTACGCGCCTTCGCCGAGAACGGCATCCAGCTCGGCTCCACCCGCTCCTGGGAGCTCAAGGGCGTCGCCCACCCGGCCGCCGCGCTGCTGATCCGCTACAAGGAGCTGTCCCGGATCCACGCCGCGCACGGCTGGGCCTGGCAGGACGCCTGGGCCCGCGGCGGCCGGTTCCGGCCCGAGTACGTGGTCGGCGGCGTGGTCTCCGGGCGCTGGGCCAGCCGCGGCGGCGGCGCGCTGCAGATCCCGCGCATCCTGCGCCGCGCCGTCGTCGCCGACCCGGGCTGGCTGCTGGTCGTCGCCGACGCCGCCCAGTTGGAGCCCCGGGTGCTCGCCGCCCTCTCCCAGGACGCCGGGCTGGCCCGCACCGCCGCCGGCGGCGACCTGTACGAGGCACTGGCCGCCAACGCCTTCCAGGGCGACCGCGACAAGGCCAAACTCGGCCTGCTCGGCGCCATGTACGGGCAGACCAGCGGCGACATCGGCCCGCTGCTGAACACCCTGCGCCACCGCTACCCCGCCGCGATGGGCTACGTCGAGGCCGCCGCCCGCACCGGCGAGGACGGCGGCGTGGTCGCCTCCCGGCTGGGCCGGGTCTGCCCGCCCGCCTCCGCCGAGTTCCTCGACCTCACCGAGGCCCCCGACACCGCCGGCGAGGCCGGCGGCCGGCAGGCCCGCGCCCGCGGCCGCTTCACCCGCAACTTCGTCATCCAGGCCAGCGCCGCCGACTGGGCACTCGCCCTGCTCGCCGCCCTGCGCCGCCGACTGGGCGACCTCCCGGCGGCCAGCCCGGCGGACCGCCCGCACCTGGTGTTCTTCCAGCACGACGAGGTGATCGTGCACACCCCGGCCAACCTCGCCGACGAGGTGGCCGCCGCGGTCACCGAGGCGGCCGACGAGGCCCGCCGCCTGGTGTTCGGCGACACCCCGGTCCGCTTCCCGCTCACCACGGCGGTGGTGGACTGCTACGCCGACGCCAAGTAGCCGCGACGGCTTCACCGCCGCGACTTCGCGGCTACCCTTTCGCGGCTGCGGCCTCACTGCCACAACTTCACAGCTGCGGCGTCACCACTTCCGGAACGAGCGGGCCTCCTCGGCCGCCGCGACCACCTCGGCCAGCGCCGCCCCGGTCGAGGCGGTGACGGCGGCAGCCACCGCGCCCTCCACGAACGGCGCGTCCACCAGCCGCACGCCCGGGCGCGGCTCGTCCTCCAGCACCGTGACGGCGGTGAGCACCGAGCTGCCGAGGTCCGGCAGCACGACCACGCCCGCCCCGCCGTCCGCCTCGGCGACGGCCCGCGCGATCAGGTCGTAGCTGGTGCCGAGCCCGCCGTCCTCCGTGCCCGCCGCGCACACCACCCGCACACCGTCCGAGGCGAGTTCGGCGAGCAGCTCGCGCAGCCCGGCGGCCAGTCGGGCACTGTGCGAGACCAGGACGATACCCACGTGTTCGCTCATGCGCCCGACCCTACGACCGACCCCACGGCCGACGCCGCTACTCCGGGAGAGTGACCAGAACCCGCGTGTCGCACCCCGTGCCCGACACCCCCGTCTGGCGTAGCGTCGGGGCAGCGTCCACGGCCTACGACCCGCCACAAGGGAGCGAAGAGCGTTGAAGAAGCTGATCAACACCCCGGAGAGCGTCCTGGAGGACGCGCTGGCCGGAGTCGCCGCCGCCCACCCCGAGCTGACGGTGGACATCCCCAACCGGGTGATCACCCGGGCCGCCCGCCCGGCCGGGCCCAAGGTCGCGGTGATCTCCGGCGGCGGCTCCGGCCACGAGCCGCTGCACGGCGGCTTCGTCGGCCCCGGCATGCTGGACGCGGCCTGCCCCGGCGAGGTCTTCACCTCCCCGGTGCCGGACCAGATGCTGGCCGCCGCCAAGGCCGTGGAGAGCGGCGCCGGCGTCGTCTTCGTCGTGAAGAACTACACCGGCGACGTGATGAACTTCGAGCTCGCCGCCGAGCTCGCCGCCGAGGAGGGCCTGGAGGTCCGCACCGTCCTGGTCGACGACGACGTCGCGGTCGAGGACTCCACCTGGACGGCCGGCCGCCGCGGCACCGGCGCGACCGTCCTGGTCGAGAAGGCCACCGGGGCGCTGGCCGAACGCGGCGCCCCGCTCGACGAGGTGGCCGCCCTGGGCGAGCGGGTCAACGCCGCCTCCCGCTCCTTCGCCATCGCGCTCACCTCGGCCACCGTCCCAGCCGCCGGCAAGCCCGGCTTCGACCTGCCCGAGGACGAGATCGAAGTCGGCGTCGGCATCCACGGCGAGCCCGGCCGCCGCCGCGAGAAGCTGCGCCCGGCCCGCGAACTGGCCGCCGAGGTGGTCGACACCATCCTCGCCGACCACCACCTGAACTCGGGTGACGAGGTGATCGCCCTGCTCAACGGCCTCGGCGCGACCCCCCTGCTGGAGCTGTACATCGCCTACGGCGAGGTCGCCGCCCGGCTCGCCGAGCGCGGCATCACGGTGGCCCGCAGCCTGGTCGGCAACTACGTCACCAGCCTGGACATGGCGGGCTTCTCGCTCACCCTCACCAAGGCCGACGCGCAGCTGCTGGAGCTGTGGGACGCGCCCGTCGACACCCCCGCCCTCAAGCGGGCCTGAGCCGGGAGACGACATGGACTTCGACACCCCCCTCGCCGAGGCCTGGGTCCGAGCGATCGCCGCCGCCGTCGAGGAGGAGCAGGGCCGGCTCACCGAGCTGGACTCGGCGATCGGCGACGGTGACCACGGCAGCAATCTCCAACGCGGCTTCTCCGCCGCCCTGGCCGCCCTCGACGGCCTCCGGCCGGCCGGCCCGGGCGCCGTGCTCACCAAGGTGGGCAGCACGCTGATCTCCAAGGTCGGCGGCGCCTCCGGCCCGCTCTACGGCAAGGCCTTCCGCGCCATCGGCGCCGCTCTGCCTGATCCCGCCCTGCCCGACCCCGCCGCCCTACCCGATCCGGTCGGCCCGGTCGGCCCGGTCGGCCCGGTCGGCCCGGCCGCCGTCGCCGAGGCACTGGCGGCCGGCCTGGACGCCGTCCGCGCCCTCGGCAAGGCCGCCCCCGGGGACAAGACCATCGTCGACGCCTACACCCCGGCCGTCGCCGCCTTCCGCGCCGCGGCCGCCGCCGGGGCCGCCCTCCCCGAGGCCGCCGCCGCGGCCGCCGACGCCGCCGACCAGGGCGCCCGCGACACCGTCCCCCTCCAGGCCCGCAAGGGCCGCGCCTCCTACCTCGGCGAGCGCAGCATCGGCCACCAGGACCCGGGCGCCACCTCCACCGCCCTCCTCTTCCGCGCCCTCGCCGACGTCACCGCGTCCTGAGGCACCGTCTCCTCGCGCGGGCGCCCGCGCGAGGAGTGAGGAGAAGCCGGCGGAGGAGAAGGAGACGGAGGGGGAGGCGGAGGAGGGGGAGGCGGAGGAGTCAGCCGGCCCTCAGCCGTCCGTCCTGGCGATCAGCAGCAGCAGGGCGTCGTCCCGCAGCTCCCCGCCCGTGTGCGCGAGCAGATCCGCGTACACCCGCCCCACCGCCGCCTCCAGGTCCCCTTCCGACCGCGCGGCGCCCCGCACCAGCGGCCCGACCCGCTCGGCCAGCGGGTAGAACTCCCCGCTCTTGCGGTGCCGCGCCTCGACCACCCCGTCCGTGCAGAGCACCAGCACGTCCTCCGCCCCGAACGGCTGGTCCCAGCTGGCCGGTTCGCCGGCCGCCAGCCGTCCGAGGCCCAGCGGCACCCAGGGGTCGGGGGCGTCCAGCACGTGCGCCCGTCCGTCGCCGTCGACCCGGATCGGCGGGACGTGCCCGTACTGCAGCAGTTCCATCACCCCGGGCGTGCGGAACTCCGCGAACAGCGCGGTGGTGAACTCCCCGTCCGGGACGTGCCGCTCGACGCTGGCCTCGATCCGCGCCGCGACGCCCCGCAGCCCCGCCTCGTCGTACGCGGCCTCGCGGAACGCGCCCAGCACCACGGCCGCGGTCTGCACGGCGGCGAGCCCCTTGCCCCGGACGTCCCCGACCGCGACCCGGGTGCCGTGCGGCGTCTCCAGCACCGAGTACAGGTCCCCGCCGATGCGTGAGGCGTCGGCCGCCGACACGTACCGGACGGCCAGCCGCAGCGGCCCGACGGCCGGCCCGGGCAGTTGCAGCAGGGCCCGCTGGGCGGCCTCGGCGACGGAGCTGACGGCCGCGAAGGCCGCCGCGCGCCGCATCCGGACCTTGGCGACCCAGGCGGAGAAGAGCGTCAACACGGCGTAGCTGACCATCGCACCGTAAAGGAAGCGTGCGTCGTTGATGTTGTCGACCTCGTCGTAGTGGCTGAGTCCGAAGACCGTGAGCAGGCCGAGCGAGCAGACGGCGATCAGTTCGCCGGGTCTGAGGGTGAGCGCGGCGACGGCCGGGACGACGGTCATCAGCGGTGCGAGGTAGCGGTCCTTGCCGGAAAGGAGGTCAGCGAGTGCGACCAGGAGCACGGCGAGCAGCGCCGGGCTGGCCCGCCGCCAGAACGGCACGTCCTGGAGGTCGGCGGCCAGCAGGGCGCCGCGCCGCCGGTCCGGCGGCAGCCCGGCGGCGCTGGGGGCCGAGGGGGACTGGGCGCGGCGGGTCGGGAACACATATCGAACATAAGGGACGTTCGCGGCGCCCACCCATCCGCCTGCCCCGCTTCCGGCCGCCACGGCCGCCGACCCACCGGACGATGACCCCGATCGCCCCGAAATACCCTATTTGTCATACAGTTCGACCAAAGCGGCTACCCCGAGGAGGCTCCGACCGGTGTCCGGCTACCGCAACACCCCCCGCATCTCCGACCCCCCGGCCCGTACGACGGCCACGTCCGACCACTGGCTGCGGTTCTTCGCCGTCGGCCTGCTGCTCTGGGGCGCCACCGTCACCGTCACGTTCCTCACCGGGAACAGCAACCTGGTCCCGACGGTCGTGCTGCTCGGCAGCTTCCTGGTCCCGGCCACCCTGGTGATCTGGGCCTACGAGCGCTACGCCGGCGACCTCGGCCCGGACCGGATCTTCGTCTGCTTCGGCATCGGCGGCATCATCGGCATCCTGGGCGCCTCGGTGCTGGAGAGCTACCTGGTCTCGCCCTCGGCGTGGATGTACGTCACCGTCGGCCTGATCGAGGAAGCGGCCAAGCTCGCCGCCCTGGTCATGGTGAGCCGCCGGCTGCGGGTCAGCGGACTGCGGCACGGGCTGGTGCTCGGCGCCACCGTCGGCGCGGGGTTCGCCGCGTTCGAGAGCGCCGGATACGCGTTCAACGCCGTGCTGAGCATCCAGGGGCTTTCGCTCGAGGACCTGGTCGAGACGGAGATCCTGCGCGGGGTGCTCTCGCCGGTCGGCCACATCCTGTGGACGGCGATCATCGGCGGGGTGCTGTTCAGCGAGCGCCGCGGCGGGCGGTTCCGCTTCACCGCCCCGGTCATCGTCACCTACCTGGGCGTATCGCTGCTGCACGCGCTCTGGGACAGCACGAGCGGGATCGCCGTCTGGCTGGTCGCCAAGACCACCGCGAGCTCCTGGCAGCGCGCGCTGTTCGAGCTCGGCCACATGCCCGACCCCACCAGCGAGCAGGTGCACCTGTACACCTTCTACGACACGGCCGGCCTGCTCGTGGTCTCCTTGGGCGGGCTGCTCTGGCTGCGGCTGCTGATCCGGCGCGAGCGCGCGCCGATCCCGGCCCAACTACCGGCCTCCCCGGCCTGAGGCGGTCCGGCGCATACTCTCGACCGGCGCACGCGTCCGTGACGCGCGCCACCTCACCCACTCCTCCCGGAAATACCCCTGAGGGGTATGGTGTTATCAGAGTAGAACCCGGGCCGACGCCCGGGGCGCCCCACCTCCCGGAGGCCCGGATGTCCAGCACCACCACCTACACCGTGACCGGCATGAGCTGCGGCCACTGCGAGAAGGCGATCAGCGAGGAGCTCTCCGCCCTCACCGGCGTCACCGAGGTCGCCGCCGACTCCAAGGCCGGCACCGTGACGGTCTCCTCCCTCGCCCCGCTGGACGACGAGCAGGTCCGCAGCGCCGTCGACGAGGCCGGCTACGAACTGGTCGGCCGCAGCGCCTAAGCCCTGCCCGGTACGGCGGGGCCCGGGCAGCGGACCCCGCCGTACACCCCCCACCGAGGAGCTGTCGAGGAGCCGATCCGCATGAGCGAGCGAAGCGAACTGGTCACCACCGCCCCCGGCGTCCAGGGCACACCCGGGGCCAGGGACCGGGTCGAGCTGTCGATCGGCGGCATGACCTGCGCCTCCTGCGCGGCCCGGATCGAGAAGAAGCTCAACCGGATGGACGGCGTCGAGGCCACCGTCAACCTCGCCACCGAGAAGGCCCGGGTCGACTACGGCCCCGGGGTGACGGTCGAGGACCTGATCGCCACGGTCGAGCGCACCGGCTACACCGCCGAACTCCCGCCGCCCCCGGCCCCCGCCGCCCCCGCGCACGTCGGCCCCGCACACGTCGGCCCCGCACACGTCGGCCCCGACGCGGGGGCCACCGCCGGTGCCGACCGGCCCGCCGCCGACCCGCTGTACGACCGGCTGCTGATCAGCGCCGTCCTCAGCGTGCCGGTGGTCATGCTGTCGATGATCCCGGCCCTCCAGTTCGCCAACTGGCAGTGGCTGGCCTTCGCGCTCACCGGCCCGGTCGTGGTCTACGGCGGCCTGCCGTTCCACCGCGCCGCCTGGACCAACCTCAGGCACGGCGCCGCGACCATGGACACCCTGGTCTCGCTCGGCACCCTGGCCGCCTTCGGCTGGTCGTTCTGGGCACTGTTCTGGGGCCACGCCGGGATGCCCGGGATGCACCACGACTTCTCACTGGCGATCGGCGACACCGACGCCTCGTCCACCCTCTACCTGGAGACGGCCGCCGCCGTCACCGTGCTGATCCTGCTCGGCCGCCACCTGGAGGCCCGCTCCAAGCGCCGGGCCGGGGCCGCCCTGCACGCCCTGCTCGACCTCGGCGCCAAGGACGTGTCGGTGCTGCGCGGCGGGGCCGAGGTCCGGATCCCGGTCGGCGGCCTGGCCGTGGGCGACCGGTTCGTGGTGCGGCCGGGCGAGAAGATCGCGACCGACGGCGTGGTGGTCGAGGGCGGCTCGGCGGTCGACGCCTCGATGCTGACCGGCGAGTCCGTACCGGTCGAGGTCGGCGTCGGCGACCAGGTCACCGGCGCCACCGTCAACGCGGGCGGCCGCCTGGTGGTCGAAGCCACCCGGATCGGCGCCGACACCCAGCTGTCCCGGATGGCCAGGCTGGTCGAGGACGCCCAGAACGGCAAGGCCGCCGCCCAGCGCCTCGCCGACCGGATCTCCGCCGTCTTCGTCCCGGTCGTCATCCTGATCGCGCTCACCACCCTGGTCGGCTGGCTGCTGGCCTCGAACAGCCCCACCGAGGCGTTCACCGCCGCCGTGGCCGTGCTGATCATCGCCTGCCCGTGCGCCCTGGGCCTGGCCACCCCGACCGCACTCATGGTCGGCACCGGCCGCGGCGCCCAGCTGGGCATCCTGATCAAGGGCCCCGAAGTGCTGGAGACCACCCGCCGGGTGGACACTGTCGTGCTGGACAAGACCGGCACCGTCACCACCGGCCGGATGACCCTGCTCGCCGTGCACACCGCCGAGGGCGTCGGCGAGACCGAGGCGCTGCGCCTGGCCGGCGCCCTGGAGCACGCCTCCGAGCACCCGATCGCCGCCGCCGTCGCCACCGCCGCCGTGGAGCGGACCGGCGGGCTGCCGCCGGTCGAGGACTTCCGGAACCTCCCCGGGCGGGGCGTGCAGGGCGTCGTCGAGGGCCGGGCGGTGGTCGCCGGGCGCGAGGCCCTACTCGCCGACCGGGCCCAGCACCTGCCGCCCGTTCTGGCCCGCGCCATGGCCGCGGCCGAGGCGGCCGGGCGGACCGCGATCGCGGTGGGCTGGGACGGCGAGGCCCGGGCCGTCCTGGAGGTCGCGGACGCGGTCAGGCCGACCAGCGCCGAGGCGATCGCCCGACTGCGCGCACTGGGCCTGACCCCGGTGCTGCTGACCGGCGACAACCGGGCGGTCGCCGAGGCCGTCGCGGCCGAGGTCGGCATCGCCCCGGAACACGTCATCGCCGAGGTCATGCCCGAGGACAAGGTCGACACCGTCAAGCGGCTCCAGGCCGAGGGCAAGGCCGTGGCGATGGTCGGCGACGGCGTCAACGACGCGGCCGCGCTCGCCCAGGCCGACCTCGGCCTGGCGATGGGCACCGGCACCGACGCCGCGATCGAGGCCGGCGACCTCACCCTGGTCCGCGGCGACCTGCGCTCGGCGGCCGACGCCATCCGGCTCTCCCGCCGCACGCTCGGCACGATCAAGGGCAACCTGTGCTGGGCCTTCGGCTACAACGTGGCGGCGATCCCGCTGGCCGCCGCCGGGCTGCTCAACCCGATGATCGCCGGCGCCGCGATGGCCTTCTCCTCGGTCTTCGTGGTCACCAACAGCCTGCGGCTGCGCCGCTTCCAACCCGCCTGACCCACCCGCGCCGAGGCGCCCGCGTTGACACGGGGAAGGGCCCGGCCCCGCTCGGCCCTTCCCCGTGTCAACGCGTCAAACGCGTCAACGCCCGAGCAGCTCGCCGCCGTTGCAGTGCAGGATCTCGCCGGTGATGAACCCGGCCTCGGGCGAGGCCAGGAAGTGGACCGCGGCCGCGACCTCACCGGTCTCCCCGATCCGGCCCAGCAGGGTGCGGGCCGCCCGGCGGGAGACCTCGGCCTCGTCCAGCCGCGGGCCGAAGAACTCGGTGCCGGCCACCGTCCCGGGCGCGACGATGTTGGCGGTGATCCCGGAGGTGCCCAACTGGGCGGCCAGGAAGTGGTTCCAGGCGTGCAGCGAGGCCTTCGCCGCGCCGAACGAGCCAGCCCCGCGCAGGGCGGCGATCGAGCTGATGGTGACGACCCGGCCGGCGCCGGGGGTGAGCCGGTCCCGGATCGACTCGGTGAGCAGCACCACGGTCAGCACGTTGCGCTCGAAGTCGCCGCGCCAGCGGGCCAGCAGGGCGTGCGGCCCGGCGCCGATCACGGTCTCCCGGCTGCCGGCGTTGTTGACCAGGACGTCGATCCGCTCGGGCAGTTCGGCGAGCGCGGCCTCGACGGCATCGGGGTCGGCGAGATCGCACACCAGCGGGGTGATGTTCGGTCCGAGGTCCGCCGCGGCCTTCTCCAGGACCGCGCGGCGGCGGCCCACGATCACGACCCGTTCGCCCGCCTCGGCGAACCGCCGCGCGACTTCGTACCCGATTCCCGTGCCACCGCCGGTGACAACGACGTTCCTGGCCATCTGCGCACTCCCTCCCCAGCTCCGCCGCCACGCTGCGAGGGTGCGGGACGGTCCGTACCGGAATGCCACGATTCCTATCACGCTCGGTTGCCGTGACTGCGGGGAGGGTGACGTCACGCGCGGGGGAACGTGTGGTATGGGCGCGGTACGACGCGCACACGGAGCGTGGCGAGAGGCAGCTCACACCCCCCTGGCGTAACTTCTCGCACCCTGATACGTCTTAGGTTGGTAGTGCGGCAGTTTTCCGGTGGGCGGAGACGCGACGAACGGCAACGCGTCCCCGCGCTTCCACCGGCTGCCGCCGACGGGGCTCCGGCGGGCCCCGGGACGGTCGTCGACCTTGACGGCCTTCGCGCACGGCGCCGGGGTTGCGGCGGGTCAGGGACGCTTTGAGCGGCCGTCCCCGGCTGCGGCCCGGCCCCGGAGTCGTGCGCCGTACGGTTCCGTCCCCGCGCGGGCGCCCACCCGGGCCCACCGCACGGGGACGCGGAAGGGCCCGGCCGCGAGGTGCGGCCGGGCCCTTCCGGGTGCAGCGTCAGCGGTCGCCGAGGGCGACGTAGTCGCGGATCTCCACGCCGGTGTAGATCTGGCGCGGACGGCCGATCCGGCTGGTCGGGTCGTTGATCATCTCGTGCCAGTGGGCGATCCAGCCCGGCAGCCGGCCGAGGGCGAACAGCACGGTGAACATGCTGGTCGGGAAGCCCATGGCGCGGTAGATCAGGCCGGTGTAGAAGTCCACGTTCGGGTAGAGCTTGCGCGAGATGAAGAAGTCGTCCTTGAGGGCGTGCTCCTCCAGCTTGAGCGCGATGTCCAGCAGCTCGTCGTTCTTGCCGAGCTGGCCGAGGACCTCGTGCGCGAGCAGCTTGACCTGCGCGGCGCGCGGGTCGAAGGCCTTGTAGACGCGGTGGCCGAAGCCCATCAGCTTGACGCCGGCTTCCTTGTTCTTCACCTTGGTGATGAACGCGTCGACGTCGCCGCCGTCCTTCTGGATGCTCTCCAGCATCTCCAGCACGGCCTGGTTGGCGCCGCCGTGCAGCGGGCCCCAGAGCGCCGAGATGCCCGCCGAGATCGAGGCGAACAGGTTGGCGTGGCTGGAGCCGACCAGGCGCACGGTGGAGGTCGAGCAGTTCTGCTCGTGGTCCGCGTGCAGGATGAGCAGCTTGTCCAGGGCGTTGACGATGACCGGGTTGAGCTCGTAGTCCTCGGCGGGGACCGCGAAGGTCATCCGCAGGAAGTTCTCGACGTAGCTCAGGTCGTTGCGCGGGTAGACGAAGGGCTGGCCCATCGCCTTCTTGTACGCGTAGGCGGCGATCGTCGGCAGCTTGGCCAGCAGGCGGACGGTCGACAGGTGGCGCTGGCCCGCGTCGAACGGGTTGTGGCTCTCCGGGTAGAACGTGGACAGCGCGCCGACCACCGAGGACAGCATCGCCATCGGGTGGGCGTCCCGCGGGAAACCCTGGAAGAAGCGCTTGACGTCCTCGTGCAGCAGGGTGTGCTGGGTGATCTCGCGGTTGAACTCGGCCAGCTGGCCCGCGTCGGGCAGCTCACCGTTGATCAGGAGGTACGCGGTCTCGATGAAGCCGCCCTGTCCTGCGAGCTGCTCGATCGGGTAGCCGCGGTACCGCAGGATGCCGTTGTCACCGTCCACGAAGGTGATCGCGGACTTGTACGCGGCGGTGTTACCGAAGCCGTTGTCCAGGGTGACCAGGCCGGTCTGCGGGAGCAGCTTCGAGATGTCGAAGCCGGCGTTGCCCGCAGTGCTCTCGACGACGGGGTACTCGTACTCGCCGTCCTGGTACCGCAGTACTACCGAGTTGTCGCTCACGTCTTCCTCACCGACGAAATGAATCCTCTTCCAAGGTGCCCTGACTGTCTCTACCATCCCCCATCTGGAGGACAGCCGCGCACCCGGGGTGGCCCGAAAGGGCCCGCCCCTACAAAACCTGCCGCCGCAGCCGGTACGAACCGGACAAGATCGGCACCACCCTAGGCTCTGCCGTAAATCTCTTCACGTCAAGAGAACATTAGAGGCAACCATCCTGTTGGATAATCATCCAGTTGCCAGCCGATGATCGAGCGCCGCATGCCGTCGACCTGCACTGACGTTCCGTACGGCCTGGGCGATCGCCTTCCGTGACCCCACCAGCACCACCAGTTTCCTAGCCCTGGTCACAGCGGTGTAGAGCAGGTTTCGCTGGAGCATCGTCCAAGCGGACATGGTGACCGGAATCACCACCACCGGGTACTCGCTGCCCTGCGAGCGGTGGATCGTCACCGCGTACGCGTGGGCCAGCTCGTCCAGTTCGTCGAAGTCGTACGGCACCTCCTCGTCCTCGTCGGTGAGCACCGTCAACCGCTGGTCGTCCACGCTGAGGGCGGTCACCACCCCCACGGTGCCGTTGAAGACCCCGTTGCGCCCCTTGTCGTAGTTGTTGCGCACCTGCGTGACCTTGTCCCCGACCCTGAACGTCCGCCCGCCGAACCGCCGTTCCGCCAGCCCCTCCCGGGCCGGCGTCACCGCCCCCTGGAGCAGCGTGTTCAGGTTCCCCGCCCCGGCCG
Source organism: Kitasatospora sp. NPDC086801 (assembly GCF_044745805.1). Taxonomy (NCBI): domain Bacteria; kingdom Bacillati; phylum Actinomycetota; class Actinomycetes; order Kitasatosporales; family Streptomycetaceae; genus Kitasatospora; species Kitasatospora sp. NPDC086801. The sequence goes on along the minus strand of NZ_JBIVAX010000004.1, from coordinate 3,388 downwards.
GCCCCCGGTGCATCGGCGCCAGCACCTGGACGTCCCGCCGCGGGTCGAAGCCGAACCGCTGCGGGATCCGCCGCGCCACCACGTCCACCGTCAGACCGGCCGCCAGCTCCGCGTCGTCCTCCGCGAACAGGAAGAAGTCCGGCAGACCGTCCGTCAGCGGCGGCCTCCCCTCGTTGATCCGGTGCGCGTTCGTCACCACCCCCGACTGCTGGGCCTGCCGGAAGATCCTGGTCAGCCGCACCGACGGGATCGGGCCGCCCTCCGCCAGGAGGTCCCGCAGCACCTCGCCGGCGCCCACCGACGGCAACTGGTCCACGTCCCCCACGAACAGCAGGTGCGCCCCCGGCGGCACCGCCTTGACCAGCTTGTTCGCCAGGATCAGATCCAGCATCGAGGCCTCGTCCACCACCACCAGATCGGCGTCCAGCGGCCGGTCCCGGTCGTACGCGGCGTCCCCGCCCGGCCTCAGCTCCAGCAGCCGGTGCACCGTCGAGGCCTCCGCCCCGGTCAGCTCCGCCAGCCGCTTCGCCGCCCGCCCGGTCGGCGCCGCCAGCACCACCTTCGCCCGCTTGGCCAGCGCCAGCGTCACGATCGACTTCACCGTGAACGACTTGCCGCAGCCCGGACCACCCGTCAGCACCGCGACCCGCTCGGTCAGCGCCAGCCGCACCGCCTGCTCCTGCTCCGGCGCGAGCTCCGCCCCGGTGCGCTTCGCCAGCCACTCCAGCGCCACCGGCCAGTCCACCCCGCCGAACCACGGCATCCGGTCGGAATCCGAACGCAGCAGCCGCAGCAGCTGGTTGGCAAGCGAGATCTCCGCCCGGTGGAACGGCACCAGGTACACCGCGGCGATCGGCTCGCCCGCCTCCCCCGGCACCGACTCCCGCACCACCCCCTCCGTCGCGACCAGCTCCGCCAGGCAGTCGATCACCAGCCCCACGTCCACCTGCAACAGCTTCACGCCGTCCGCGATCAGCCGCTCCTCCGGCAGGTAGCAGTGCCCCTGGTCGCTGCTCTGCGACAGCGCGTACTGCAGCCCCGCCTTCACCCGCTCCGGGCTGTCGTGCGGGATCCCCACCGCCTGGGCGATCCGGTCCGCCGTCAGGAAACCGATCCCCCACACGTCCGACGCCAGCCGGTACGGCTCGTTCCTCACCACCCCGATCGAGGCGTCCCCGTACTGCTTGTAGATCCGCACCGCGAGCGAGGTCGACACCCCGACCCCCTGGAGGAAGACCATCACCTCCTTGATGGCCTTCTGCTCCTCCCAGGCCGCCGCGATCTTCTTCGTCCGCTTCGGCCCCAGCCCCGGCACCTCGATCAGCCGGCCCGGCTCGTTCTCGATCACCTCCAGGGTGTCCACCCCGAAGCGCTCCACGATCCGCTCGGCGAACCGCGGCCCGATCCCCTTGATCAGCCCCGAACCCAGGTACCGCTGGATGCCCTGCACCGTCGCCGGCAGTACCGTCGTGTAGTTCTCCACCGTGAACTGCCGCCCGTACTGCGGATGCGAGCCCCACCGCCCGTGCAGCCGCAGCGACTCCCCCACCTGCGCGCCCAGCAGCGCGCCCACCACCGTCAGCAGGTCGTTCGCGCCCCGGCCCGTGTCCACCCGGGCCACCGTGTAACCGGTCTCCTCGTTGGCGTACGTGATCCGCTCCAGCACGCCCTCGACCTGCGCGAGCTGGCGCGGCGCCTCCTGCCCCGACTGCGCCTGCCTGGTCACCGGGACCCCCTTCGACCGGTACGGGTGGACCTTTCCGTTACGCACCGTACCGCCCGGCTACGACAAGCCCGCACCCGCGCCGGCACGGCCCCGCGCCGGGACCGCCTCCGGGCCCCACCGTGCAGCGCCCCCGCGCAGGTGCCAGGCTGGGAGGGGCAGGGGGGCACGATCGCGCCCGCACGGGCCCCGTCCGAGGAGCAGTGCCCATGCTCAACACCGCCTTCCGCCCCGGCTCCCCCGACTGGCTCGACCTGGGCAGTCCCGACACCCGGGCCTCCGTCGACTTCTACACCGCCCTGTTCGGCTGGACCTTCGACCCGGCCGGCCCCGAGGCCGGCGGGTACGGCTTCTTCCAGCTCGACGGCCGGACGGTCGCCGCCCTCGGCCCGCTCGCCGAGGAGGGCTCCGTGCCCGCCTGGACGCTGTACTTCTCCACCCTCGACGCCGACCGCACCACCGAACTCGTCGAACAGGCCGGCGGGCACGTCCGGTTCACCCCCTTCGACGTCTTCGCCGCGGGCCGGATGGCCGGCTACACCGACCCGACCGGCGCCGAGTTCGCCGTCTGGCAGCCGCACGACACCCGCGGCCTGGACCTCGTCAACGAGGAGGGCAGCCTCTGCTGGGCCGAGTGCCACAGCGTCGACGCCGAACGCGCCAAGACCTTCTACCGGACCGTCTTCAGCTGGCAGGAACAGGACGTCCCGCTCGAAGGCACCTCCTACACCGTCCTCACCCCCGCCGGCGCCGGCAGCGACGACGCCCACGGCGGCATCGTGCAGCTCGGCCCCGAGCAGACCGCCGCCGGCACCTCCTCGCACTGGCTCCCCTACTTCGAGGTCCCCAACGTGGACGCCAGCCTCGCCATCGCCGACAAACTCGGGGCCACCGTGCGGATCCCCGCCATGGACGTCCACGGCGTGGGCCGCCTCGCCCAGTTCCACGACCCGCACGGCGCCGTCTTCGCCGTCATCACCAGCGCCAAGCCCGGGGAGTGACAGCGCATCACCCCCGAGAAGGGGCCTGAAGGGGTGCTACGGGCGGTGGCGGCGGAGGGGTGGGCGACTGGGAAGGCCTGCCTATCCTCTGATCATGACTGATCTGACGATCCGCCGGGCCACCGAAGAGGACCTGCCCGCGATAGTGGCCATGCTCGCCGACGACGCCCTGGGGGCCACCCGCGAGAGCCCCGACGACCTCACGCCGTACCGTGCCGCCTTCGCCCGCATCGACGGCGACCCGCACCAGCACCTGGTCGCCGCCGAGCGCGCCGGCCGAACCGTCGGCACCCTACAGCTGACCGTGATCCCCGGCCTCTCCCGGAAGGGCTCCACCCGGACCATCATCGAGGCCGTCCGCATCCACGCCGACGAACGGGGCAGCGGCCTCGGCACCGAACTGATCCAGTGGGCGATCGAGCGCTCCCGCGAACTCGGCGCCGACCTCGTCCAGCTCACCTCCGACGCGACCCGCACCGACGCCCACCGCTTCTACGAGAAGCTCGGCTTCGTCCCGTCACACCTCGGATTCAAACTCCAGCTCTGAGGCCTGAAACCCCGGAAACGCGAAAAGACCCCCTCCCGGACGGGAGGGGGTCTTTTCGGAATGATTGTTCGGCGGCGTCCTACTCTCCCACAGGGTCCCCCCTGCAGTACCATCGGC